>NZ_JBBENW010000013.1:0-140964 GCF_037645885.1 Salinibaculum salinum
TGATCAGAATTGAAGTACGGTGCGTCCGTTTTTCCTGTTGGCGGCCTTTGCTGAGAGTTGGAATTCGCAGCCATCAGGTCGCCATTACCGGCTTCACGCCGGTTTTAAATACTGGAAACGCGACAGACAGATCAAGCAGACTAAACAGACTTATTATTTGGCAGTATGACTTGAGTGGCGCAGATATTGCGACGGTCGTATCAGCCAGTATCTCCCTTATATTCGGCTATTGTTAAGCAGTTATGGTTGAAGATGAAGGAAAAACACAAACAAAGAACCCTCCTGATAGATTACCCCACAACAATAAATCTTAGTCACACTACTCCATATACCCCAACTGCTTCAACCGATCTTCCACTTGCTCAGAATCCGTCCCAACACGCGCGGTCTCGTAATCAATCGGCTCCCGCGTCCCCACATCTGGTTCCTCAACAAAAATATCCAACACCTCACCATCAATATCAGTTGGAACATCCACACCGTGAGATGCCAAAATAGTCGGCATCATATCCTGAATCGCAATCTCGCCGATATCACCCGCGGCCTGGAAATCCGGCCCGTTCGCTAAAAATATACCAGTCGGCGTGTTCTCGGCAGCCCAGCGGTCGGGCTTCGTCTGAATACTGTCGCCACCCATGCCATCGTTCACGTGCACACCGGGACGCTGGTCAACCACCACGTCCGGGCCAATATCGACGTAGGGACCGTCGTAGACCTCATCAGCTGAATAAACTCCCGCAAACAACGGCTCCCCGTCCACGTCAGTCACAGACCGAAGATCAGCAATCAACTGCTCACGAACCTCGTCCACGTTGTAGACGGGATTGATATAAATCGGCCCCTGCCCGCTCGCAAGGGCCTTCGTCTCACCAGGAACGATCAGTTCCATTTTCCGCTCGCGTTTGGCACCGGCAGACTGTGGCACCATCTCCTGAATCGACTCGGGCACAGTCTTCGCAAGTGTCTCCACTAACCCCAGTCGCTTCGCGACCCCGAGCGCATTCTCGCGGGTGAGCCCAACGCGCTGGAAGTAGTCCTCAACGCCCGTCCGCCGAGTGAGATACCCGTTCTCGGCGAGCCACTCGTTGATATAGAACTCCGTCGTCGTCGCGGCCGCACCGTGGTCGGACATGACGACGAGGTTCCCCTCCAGTTCCGCCAACTCGCCCAGCCACTCGTCGACGAGCTTCCAGGCGCGCAGGACTGGTTCGTCGTCCCAGAAGAAGTGATGCAGGACATTCAAGTAAAACAGCGTGACATGCGTGAAGTCGAGTTCTTCCTCAACAAAGAGGTCGCGAGCGACTTTCAGTCGAAGTTCGAGCAGTCGCAGAATCTCTTCGACTTCCTCGCCAGTCTCCTCGTTCGAGGAAAGCAGCGGGTCGGGATGGACCCGGTAGTCGTACTCATCGACGAGGCACTGTTCGAGGTCCGCCGGTGCAGTGTACCCCGAATCAAGCGAGCGGTACTCGCCTTCGACGGCGTCGGGTCCCCCAGAAACCACGAGCCCGTCGATATCTCGCGGCGGGTACATCGAGGGCATGTTGACGACGCCGGCGGTCTGGCCGTCCTCGTTGAGGTAGTCCCAGAGTTCGGCAGTCTTGTAGTCGCTGCCGCTCATGATGTCGATGCGTTCCTCGGCGAGGTCGATGCGCTCCCACCAGTAGACACTGTGTTTTCCCGGGTTCTTCCCGGAAGAATAGCACTTCCAGTTGGGGTAGGTGACCGGCGGCAGACAGCTGCGACTCGTCGCGTAGGTACCACTCTCGCGCAGGGCGGCGAGGTTCGGCAGGTGGCCCGCTTCGATCCACGGTTCTGCGAGGAGCCAGCTGGCTCCGTCGAGGCCGACGACGAAGGTCCGCGTCATCTGGTTCGAAAGGGGATATGCCAGGGGATATACGTTTCGTCTGCCCGGCAGGTTCGGGCGGAAGCGTCCGCATTCGCGGCGTTACTGCTCGCTCGACAGCAGCGTCGCCAGGTCGAGGTCGGCCATCGGAATCGCACCGAGCAGGGCCGGCAGATACACGCCGAATACGCGGTCGGCGAGAACGACAGCAATCGCCAGTTCTTCGCTGACACCGAGGCTGACCAGTACGAGCGTCGCCGACGCCTCTGCGATTCCGACACCACCTGGCGTCAGTGGAAGGACCGTCACGCTGTAGGCCATCACGAGCACGACTGGCAGGAGCCAAAGTGGCGTGAAACTCCCGCCGAGTCCCGTGAGGACGAGCGCGACGCGGAGGCCGGGGAATACCATCAGCGTCCCCGCCCACGCGAGGGCGTACGGGACGACCACACTCGGTCGCGCGGAGAGATCACGGAAGACTGCGGCCGATTCTTCGGTAAAGGTCGGGAGTTTGCCGACGAGTCCGGCCAGCCGATCGCCGATACGAGGGACGCGGACGACGAGTCGATCCAGTCGCTGGAACAGCACGCCAGCGAGTTCGAGGCGGCGGCCAGCGAGTAATATGAGCACGCCAACGACAGCGTACAGCGCTGTCGACAGCAAAATGACGACCACGAGACCACCCGACAGGCGCGGCAAGAAGAGAGCCAGTCCAGCGATGGCAACGACTCCGTAGAGCATCGCGTAGAGGCCCGTATTCAGACCAGCAACAGTTACGGAATCGGTCCACTCGCTGTCGGTGTAGTGTCTGACCACCAGTGGCGCTATCGAGTGGCCGGACACTTTCGAGGGGATGATGTGGTTGATGAACTTGATGACGAGGTCGATACGCGCCGCGGTCACGAGGTGCGTTGACCCGATACCGTTGAGCAACACCCACCACTGCGTGAATCTGGTTCCGAACTCCAGCACGGTGACGACGCCGACGACGGCGAGAATCCACAGGTCGACGCCAGCGAGCAGGTCGAGCGTCTCTCGCCAGGAGATTCCCCGGGCGACGTACCAGAGCGCGACGATGGTCAGCCCCCACTGGAGTGCAGTAATCAGCCGTCTTTTCCACCGTGGATTCATCGGTACCCGCTTCCTCCACTGGTGCTCTCTTCGGCAATCTGTCCGACTGGGACAAATTCGAAGGACGAATCGAGAATGCGGCGGACTGCCCGTCTCATGTACTCACCTGTGCGCCAGTACACACGGGATGGGACGCCTTCGACAGCGGGTAAGTCGACAAGTTCCCACGGGTGGACATACAGCACCGGAGCGATTCCCTGGCGGGCAAGGAGTTCCATCCCCAAAATCGTGTATCGAACCCCGAAAAAGCGAATCCACGTGCCCGTGAGCGGGAGGCGGAGTCCCGGCATCACTGCGACCGGCACCTCCGTCAGTGCGTCGGGCGCGCCTGGGCTGACGACACCGGCAGGCACTGGCTGCTGTGTTTCGTACTCGCCGCCGTACCAGCCAGGAATCGACCGGCAGGGAACGATACTGGAGTCGTACTCGTAGCCAATGTCGGCGAGCATCTCGAAGTGGTCGTCGGCGAAGTCGAAAGACGGTGCCCGAAAGCCAGTCACGTCAGCCCCGCTCGTCGCTTCGAGTTGTCGTTTCGAATCGACCAGTTGTGCGCGTCGTTGGTCGGGTGAGAGTTCAGAAAGGTGGCGGTGAGTGTGCGTGTGCGAGCCGAGTTCGTGACGGTCAGCGATGGTGGCGATAGTCTCAGGGTGGGTCTCGGCAATCTCCGAGACGGTGAAAAACGTGCCACTGCCACCACTCTCGGCAAAGGCATTGAGGAGGAAGTCGATACCGTCGTGGCCGACTGCCATCTGGTCCGTCGTGCCCCTCGCCCTTCGATAGGCGGGCAGGTGGGAGAAGAACTCCACGTCGACGGAGAGCGCGGCACGTGGCTGTGGCATCTGAACCGACGTAGCCAGCCATCCTACTTGTGTTGTGTGCTTTCGCTGCTGAGCGGCGGTACGGTGACCCTGCCTCCGATTCTCATCGGTAGATACAAACCGCCGTGGTGACTCTCCTCAACTGAATCAGCATGGCGGTTACGTCTGCCACCGGTCCGCTCGCTACCCTCCCCGGACTGAGCAACCAGATTCTCACGCTGCTGTTTACCGCACTCGCACTCTTCGTGCTCCTCTGGGGATTCGAACGCTATCGGACGACCTTCTCCAGAACCGAACTCGGCGTGAGCGTCCTCGTCGCCGCCGGACTCCTCGTCGTCGCGTTCGCCCCCGGCGTCGTCGGTGCGTTCAGTGACCTCGTAAACATCGAGAGTCGGTTCATCTTCGTCCAGATTCTCGCGAACGCCATCTTTCTCCTGTTCATTCTCTATCTCGTCGCTGCCGTAAGCGGCAATCAGGCGACTGTCGGCGAACTCACTCGTGGATTGACTGCGCAGCAAGCACCCGAACCCAGCGCCGAAATCGCCGATGAGGACAGCCTCTACGTCGTCATTCCCGCATACAACGAGGAGGACACCATCGGCGACGTGCTTTCGTCGCTTCCGGACCGCGTCGACGGACACGCTGTCACGCCCGTCGTCGTCTCCGACGGTTCCGAGGACCGGACCACCGAGGTCGCCCGCGAGTACGACGCTATCGTCGTCGAGCATCCACTCAACCAGGGCCAGGGTGGATCGCTGAAGACCGGCTTCCAGATTGCGATTCGCCACGGCGCCGATATCGTGGTAACGATGGACGCCGACGGGCAACACCCGGCCGACCAACTGCCGGAACTGGTCGACCCTATCACGGCCGACGAGGCCGACTACGTGCTCGGCTCGCGATACCGCGGTGAGGACCAGTCGGGCAATTCAGTGACTCGACAGAGCGGTATCCGGGTGTTTACCTGGCTTATCAACCGCCTCGCGAAGACGGATATCACCGACTGTACCAACGGCTACCGCGCGATTCGCGGGTCACGGCTGCCGGAGCTGACGCTCACCGAAGAGCGCTTCTCTGCACCAGAGCTCATCATCGAATCGCGGAAGAACGACCTCCGAATCCGTGAAGTGCCGGTGACGATTCACGAGCGAGAGGCCGGGGAGACGAAAAAGCCGAAGCTCGGCTACGCGGTCGGGTTGATGCGGACGATTTTCATCACCTGGATTCGGTGAATACGGCCGAGTTGGTTGGTGGCCAAGCGAATCAAAAGCCTGATACCCCGACTGAGACATTTTCGAGCCAATGGAGGACATCGTCTTCGTCACCGCAGATTCCGTGCGGTACGACTACATGGACGCGATGGAGTATCTCTCCTCGTTCGACGTCCAGGAGGGAATGGCAGCTGCTCACTACACTCGCCCCAGCCTCGCCAGCATCCACTCCTCCACGTTCAAATCGGTACTGACCGGGCGCGTCGAAAACCCGACGCTCGCCGAACAGCTCTCGGCGGCCGGGTACACCTGTCTCGGACTCTCTCCGAACCCGAACACCGACGCGACCTTCGGGTTCGGCGACGGCTTCGACCGCTACGACAGCTTTCTCGACCCCGGCAACCGCGGCAGCGGGCTCCGCCAGTATCTCGCTCGCTTCAACACACTCCGGAAGATCTACTACAAGTTCTATCCCCCACACGCAAAGAGCGAAGACCGACCGCGTGACCGCGAAGTGGTCGAGCAGGCAATCGAGTGGTTCAACGAGGCCGAATCGCCACGCTTCCTCTGGATTCACCTGATGGAGACCCACCGACCCTACGGTGCCGGCGACGACGCCGTCTCGAAAGAACTGGACCAGAAGGCGTTTTTCAAGCCGAACAAACTCACCGACAGCGAGAAAGACGAAATCGAAGGGAAGTACCGCGACTCGCTAGCTCGCGCCGACGAGAACGTCCAGCACCTGCTCGAAAACATCGACAGCGACCCCGCACTCGTCTTTACTGCCGACCACGGTGAGGGGTTCGACGACGAGGGGTACTACTTTCACCAGCCGCAGTTGCGCCGCGTCGACGACTGTCTGGTAAAGGTCCCGGTCATCTTCGACGGGCTTCCGGTCGACGAGGGACCGCTGAGTCTCCTCGATTTGGCGCCGACGATTACCGCCAGCGCCGGCGGCGAGGTGCCCGATTCGTGGCTCGGGAACAATCTGCTGGAAACCGACACCGACTACACGATTACCGTTGCGCCGTGGCACGACCAGGCGACCGTTCTCTGGCAGGACTTCGAGCACCGCCTCGTCAGCCACGACGCCGATGTCATTTTTGAGTCGGCAGGTAGTCGGACAGATGTTTCTGAAGACGAAGACGTTCCGGAGGATCTCAAAGAGCAGATGCGAGACCTCGGGTACGTAAAGTAGTCCCGACGGCGGGCTGTCGTTGCCGACAGACGACCATCTCGGCTACGACGGATTCTCGACGCTCTCGTACTCCCAGATGAGGTCGAAGTACCGCTTCAACCCGGCGACAAAGGAGCCGTTTTCGGTGATTGCGGCCTGGCGCATGTGATTGGGGACGGTCGGTTCCTCCACGAGGAAAATTGCCTCGCCGGAGTCGTAGTCGAGACTCGGGTCGATGAGCGTCCCGCGCCACGGTAGTCGCCCGGTCGAAAACCGAAGTCCCAGTTCCGGATAGCTCTCCTCGATGTACTCGACGATTTCAGCCTGTTTTGGGCGTTTTGCCTCGGCGAGCAGGTCGGGGTGGAGAAAGAGCGCGTCGACGCCCACGCGGTCGAGCGCGTCCGCGACAGTCGACTCCACGGATTCGAAGTACGCGAAGCTGTTCGTGATGACGTACACCTGTTCGGTGGCGTCGTTGTAGAGCCGGCGCGTCTCGCGCTCGCTTGGCTCGCCCACGTCGACGACGTAGAACAGTTCCTCGGCGGGCCGGATCTCCTCGCTCGCCTGTTCGTAGCGGGGCTGGAACTCGTCGAGAAACGCGTCGCGCATCTCGTCGAGTTGGTGGGTGAACTGTTCGAACTCCTGGCGACGGTTCTCGACGGCCCGGTCGAGGATGTCGGCGGGAGATTTGGGCTGGTACTCCTTCGGTCGACCGGGAACCACCTTAATGAACCCGCGGTCGGCGAGTGCGTCGAGGACGCCGTAGATGCGAGCCTTCGGTATCCCGGTCGCCTCCGCGAGGTTCGGGGCGGTGGTCCGGCCGAGCGTTAGCAACTCCGCGAGCGCCTGCTGTTCGTACTCGGTCAGCCCCAACTGTTCGAGCAGCGCCGTCGGCTCGGCGGACATTGCGCTGCAGTTCGACAGCCGCGCTCTTTAACCCTGCCGTTTGTCCACCTGCTCGCGTCTGAGGGACTGGTCAGTCAGCGTCGACGCCGTCCGGCAGTTCGTCCGTCTCGGGGTCGAAGGGGCGGCCGATGTCGTACCGGGGAGCCCCGACACCGAGGACGCGAACCGACCGGTCAGCGTCGGCGGGATTGAACGGCCGGTGTGGACTCTTCGGCTCGGCGACGAACACTTGACCGGCGGGGACAGTGTAGTCGCCATCTGGTGTCTCGACGGTCAGGTTACCGTCGATGATGTAGAACAGTTCCTCGCGCTGGTCGTGGTAGTGGTACGACCGTGGCAACTGTTCGCCGGGCGCGATGTCGTAAACGGCCGATGCGAGCGCCGAGAGGTCGACAGCTTCCGTCAGCGAGCGCCGGTCACACGGGTGGTCTTCAGACGGGGAGAGCGTCTCCGGGTCGACGACGTGGTAGCCCATACCAGTCGTTGCATCCCCAGCGCAAACAGCCCTGCGCTCCGATCAGGGCTCGGTCTTGGCAGGCAGTCCGACCACGTCGCGGAGCGAGCGCGGACTGTGCCGATAGAGGACCAGCACCATGTTGGCGACAAAGAGGAGACTGCCGCCAGCAAACAGACTGGCACCCGGGAGTGTCAACCACGCGAGGTCGGCGAGCTCCGCGAGGACGAGTCCGACCACGCCAGCGACCAGCAGCGAGGAGTCCACGGCGGCGATTCGACCGTCGTAGAGGTCGTCTATCATCGGCACGGGCTCGAATCCGAGCAGGTCGCTGTAGCGGTGGACCCAGACGATGAAGGGAACAATATGGTACAGTGTCCCGAAGACGACGAAACCGATACCGCCCAGGACGAGCAGGAATTCGGTCCCGTCTGCACCCAAAACCACGCTCCGACCGAGCGGGTCGCCGAGCCACGCCGGCAGCGTCAGGGCAGACCAGAGAGCGAGCCCAGCGACGAACACGGCGTACCGCGTGAGCATCGGCGTCCAGTCGACCTGCGTCTCCGCGAGTCGGCGGGCGAGAATACCCGCAACGACGAGAAGGCTGGCCGTCACCAGTACGCCACCGACTATCGCAGCGATTCGCAGGTCGACCAGCCGACCACCGGCGAGCAACAGGACGCCAATTGGGTACGCGACTGTCTCGGCACGCTGGAGGGGTATGTCGATACCGTGGAGTTCGGTCTGTGTGAACATCGTTCCCAGTTGATAGAGCGCACCGATAACAGTCGTCAGCACAGCGCCGAAGACGGCGACGGTAGCGTGGGCCTCGACAATATCGGGTCGAGACACCGGAAGCATCGTCCCCAACGGCTGATAGAGTCCGACCGCGAGGAGCAATCCGAGCGGTGCGAGCAGCGCGAAAAATCCCAGCGCGAGCACGAAGTGACGCTCGGTCACGTCGTGGCTGTCGAGTCTGGCGAGCGTCCGCGCAATGTTGTAGACGAACGTCCACAGGCCTGCGACGAGCGCGAGTCCGGCGGGGACGAACAGCCACCAGACGTTGCTGAGAAACGCGGCAACGAGACCGACGAGCCCGACTGCGACGAAAACGAGTTGGGCGGCGGCGAGTCGCCGTGAGTGAAGAGGTACGCCCGACCAGACCGGAACGAACTGCGTCATCGCGCCCATGATGGTCACGCAGACCCAGCCGACCAGTAACAGGTGCAACTGCGCAACACCAGCGAACCCACCACCAGTGCCGAGCGCTGTCCAGACGCCGAGAGCCGCGCCGACGAGGAGGAAGCCAAAGCCGACCACGAAGTGTCGGAGCGGAATCGTCATCGGCGGCTGGGTGTCCGTCTCGATATCCGACGGAATGGCAGCCATGCAAGACAGTTTGTCTCGGATATCCATCCCGATGGTTCCGAATATGTTCGGCCAAGGAGGCTGCGACGAGACGGCGGGTTCAGTCCGGCAGCGCTGCGTCGTCGATGGCGTCGCGACGCCCGTCGAGAACGGCGAACTGGTCGCCGCGCCGGCGTTCGAGCCACAGGAGGAGCCGCTCGGCCCACACCAGTTTCTGCCGTTTCATCGGGTCGACAGCCGGATCGTCGAAGTCCCAACCCGGGAACGTGAGTGTCTCAGCACCGCAGTGGTCGGCGAGAAACGCCGCGCGGTCGCCGTCGGTGAAGCCACCCACGTTGTGGACGACGGCGGTCGGCGCAGCCTGCGTCGTCGGAATCACCGCCTCAGCATCGAACGTCGGGACGTAGGCCTCCAGTGCCGGGATGTTGTCGCCGTGTGCGTGGACGGCGACGGGAGTTCCCCCAGCGGTGAGGTGGGCCACAGTTTCGGGATTCTTGTCGAGATCAGTTACCATACAGTCGACGCCGACACCGCACGCGTCGAGTCGGTCCGCGGCAGTCGAGGCAGCGACGACGCTGTCGGCAGCAGTTGCACGCTCGGCTTCCGCTTCGAGATTGGATCCTGCGCCCGCGATTGCGACAGTTTCACCCGCGAAATCCAATCGGTCCGGTCCAATCGTGGCAGTGGTATCGAGCAAATCGGCGAGCCTGTCGCGAGCACGTTCGTCGGCAGCCCGTTCGAAACCGAAATCGTCGAGGATCGAATCGTACACCGGCTCCCAGGTCGAGTAGTCCATTACTACCCACCGATGCTGTCAGTAAGGACAACAAAACTGTCGCTGTCTATCGGTTTATGTGTTTCCACTGATGAATAGTAGGTTCTATATAAACCGGGTTGAGCCGAAATGGCACACTGAACTACCCCTGCCCAGGTGCCCTTTCGGCCTTCAAGCGGAGGTTTACTCGCATCCGGCATAAGTTTTCTCACCTACACCCTTCCCGTACCCCATCCAGTGCGTCGGCGAGTGCGGGTGGGTCACGTACCCGCTCGGTCAGTTCGAGTAGCGTCGAGACGGGGCCGCCGAGCAGCACCTTTTCTCCGGTGTCTGCGGTGATGGCCGCAGTATTCCTGGCGGCGTCAGTCAGCGACTGCCGCGCAGGAGCCGGAACATCGAGCGCGAACAACCGCGAAACGGTTGAACCAGAATCGGGTGAACTCTCCGTGTTCGTCAGGTGCCGGGTCGCCTCCCGGACGGTGGTCACGTCGAGTTCTTCGACAGTCTCGTCGCGGACCCGCTCGCGGGCGAACTCGTTGCCAACGAGAGCCGCATCGCGCGTCTCGGCAACGTCGTGGGTTCGGACAACGTGGGCACCCCGCTCGACGGCCATCGACGTGGCCGCGAGCGAAACTGGCAGCGCCTCCTCGGTCGACCGGTCGGCGAGTTCCCGGAGGAAGTTTTTTCTGTTGATCGAGACGAGTATCGGCTGGCCGATGGCTCGGAACTCGCGGAGCCGACGGAACGTCTCGCGGTCGTCTTTGAGCGTCTTCTCCTCGCTCCACCCGCCAAAGGCCGGGTCGACGATGGTCTTGTCTGTCAGCCCATTCTGGAAAAGCGCCTCGTATATGTCGTCGACGTCCTCGACCGCACCCGGCCGTTCGAGGTCCGGCGGACTCGCCATCTTGCCGACAGCCACGTCGTACTCCGCACAGACGTCGGGCATCATCGGGTCGGCAAAACCACAGATGTCGTTGACCATGTCGAACCCGCCATTCAGCGCCGCTTCGGCCACTTCGTGATACCGCGTTTCGATCGAGAAGACGGCATCTCCTGAGACGGAGTCGATTGTCTGGAGCGCCGTTTCGAGACGGTCGAGTTCCTGCTCGGCCGAGAGCACCTCGAATTTCTTGTTCGCGGATTCGAGTCCAATGTCGACGATGTCGGCACCCTCGCCGATGAGTTCGGTATCGACGTACTCGGCGGCCTCGCCGGGGTCATCGTAGACAGAGGGATCGTAAGGCGATTCCTGGCTGACGTTGAGGACACCCATGATTCGCGGAGGGTGGTCGTCACCGATCGGGAGCCCGGCGGCGTCGACAGTTCGCATAGCCGTGACTTGGGCGCAATCCTGTTAAGCCGGTCGGTTGGGGAACTCTCTGAATCGAGTCGGTTGGCGGGTATCACTGTCACGGCAGTGCGGCCACGGTTCAGGCAATTTTTCACCGCGCGGAGCGGAGGAGACAGTATGGCCAAAGTTTCGATCGGGTTGCGGGGATGGCGCTTCGACGAGGAGGAAGTCTTCGACGAGGAGGGTAACATCCGACCGCTCACAGAGATGGAAGACGATACGGTCTATCGGCTGGTGCGCCTCTCGTCGATACTCGGCGAGCCGTGTGACGCCTGCTGGCTCATTCACGGTGAAGAAAACCTCGAGCAGGCAAACGCCGCCCAAATCGTCTACGGGGAGCCGATGGCCGAAGTCGTCCTCTGTGACGAACACGAGGCGGACTTCCTGTACTGGTTCCGCGAAGAAGGCGGCGACGAGTACAAAGGCAGCGGCGACCTCCCCGATGCGTTTCACGAGTGGTTCCTCGAAGGCAACCGTGCGCCAGAGGGATACGGCGGACTCGAACACGTCCAGGAAGACCCGGACAACCTCCCCGAGGCACCCGACGTGCCAGAAGCGGCCGAAGAGGAAGGAATTCCCGAAGTTGACGAGCAACTCCAGGAGATGGAGGAAGCCGAACGCGAGGCCCTCGACGTCGATACCGACGCGCTGGATATATGAGCACCAGCGGGAACAGCGCGACCAGAACGGTGTCGGTCGCTGTGGTCGACGCCGAGACACCCGGCAATATCGGAACCATCGCTCGCGCGATGAAGAACTTCGGACTGACGGACCTGCTTCTAGTCGACCCGCCGGAACTGGACCGGGACGGTGAGGCCTACGGATTCGCCGGGCAGGCTCGCGAAGATATCCTCCCGAACGCCCGTGAAGTACCGTTCGACCACCTCGTCGAGAACTACCACACCGTCGGCTGTACGGCGGTTCCAAACGAGAGCGCCGACAGCCATGTTCGCTATCCGTTCAAAACGCCCGACGAGCTCGCAGCGCACCTCCGGGGTGTCGCCGCCGACACCTGCATCGTGTTCGGTCGCGAGGCAAACGGGCTGAGCAACGAGGAACTGGCGCGACTGGACGAAATCTGTGCGATTCCCGCCAGTGCGGCGTATCCCGTGTTAAATCTCGGACAGGCCGCGACGATTCTGCTGTACGAACTCCGCGACGTAACCGTCGAAGAGAATCAGTTACCGGACGCTATCGACCGCGCAGACGAGGTCGCTATCGAGGGACTGCACGACCAGTTTGCCGACTTCCTGCGGGCGCTGGGTCACACCGAAGAAAAACAGCCGAAAACCCGGCGGATGTGGCGGCGATTACTCGGTCGCGCAAATCCGACCGGGCGCGAAGTGCGGACGCTTCGCGGGCTGTTTCGCCGTGCAAGCGAGCGGCTAGACGGCGAGAACTACCAGGACGACGAATAGCGCGTTTCCCACGGGTTGACCACCCTCGTGGATATCCGCCGTAACGAGTGCATTCTGTGTGCGTCCGGCAGTTATCGAACAAAACACCGACCCGTATAGAGTCTATACTCTTGGTCCCTCTGGCGCATCTACGCATATGGACCGACAACGTGCCCAGGTTCTGTGCGACGACTGTGAAACGTGGATTACGGTCGAAGAGGGGAGCGAAACGGTCGCGTGTGACTGCGGCAATCGATTCGTCGTGACAGTCACACAGATTCCAGCGCGGGTGGCCTGACGCCATGTGTGGACCTACGCGCGCTTTTGAATCTCTTCGCGGAGCACGGAACTGACGGTATCGCCGTCTGCTTTCCCGCGGAGCGCGCCCATGCACTCGCCCATCAGGCCGGAGAACGCACCCATTCCTTCGTCTTCGACCTGTTCGGCGTTTCGCTCGACGACATCGACGACCGCATCGCGGACCTCGTCCTCGCTGACGCCACCCAGTCCCTCCTGTTCGACGGCCGTCGCCGCACTGAGGTCCGGATTCTTCGAGAGTGCAGTCAGAAGGTCGTTCAGCCCCTCCTGTGGGACCTCGCCGTCGTCGACTAGATTGAGTGCATCCGTGAGATGGGTGTCGGTGAGATTCGCGACGGGAACGTCGTCTCGGCGGAGTTCCGTGAGTGTCGATTCCAGCGTCCCGGCGGCGAGTGTCGGGTCGACGCCGTCATCTCCATCAACGATTTCCTCGAACAGCGGCATCCACCTGCCGTAGGCGACCTGTTCGGCCAGACCGGCACTGAGGTCGTGCTCGGCCTGATAGCGCTCGACTTTCTCGGTCAGCAGTTCCGGCGTCTCAACCTCCGAGGGGTCGAGATCGACCGGCGGCACGTCCGTCTCAGGATACATCCGCGCTGCGCCGGGGAGCGGTCGGAGGTAAGTCGTCGTCGCGTCCTCGTTCGCGTCGCGGGTCTCCTCCGGGACACCCGCCATCGCAGTCTCCGCCCGGTCGGTGACGGCTTCGATTGCCAGTTCGGCGGTTTCGGGGTCGTCGGCCACCAGCGCGACGGCGTCTTCGGGTTCGGCGTCGACAGCGTCACGAAGTGCGCCGACTTCGGCTTCGGTGACGCCGTACGCGGGCAGTTCGTCGGTGTGAAAGATGCCGCCCGCACCGTGGCGCTTTGCGTGGTCGGCCAGTTCCGTCCCGAGCCGGCGGTCGGGCTGGATTTCGCGGCCGACGAGGCTGTCGAAGCCGTGGAGTCTGACGGCCATCGCTTTGCCGCCACCGGAGAGCGCTCCCTGGATGACGCCGCTGTCGCTCTCTGCCATCACGTCGGTCACGTCAGTCGGCTCGCCGACTGCTGCGTCGCGTTCCTGGAGCTCCGTCGCGATGTCGAGTAGTTCGACCTGCCGGCCGGCCTCGTTGCGGACGATATCGTCGATGTCGTCGAGGCTCTGGACGCCTTTGATTTCGACGCGGGCACCGTCGGCGATAGAGACGTTCACGTCCTGGCGAATCGTCCCGAGTCCGCGCTTTACCTGGCCGGTCGAGCGCAGCAACATCCCGATCTGCTCGGCGGCCTCCTTGGCCTGTGAGGGGGTTCGGATGTCGGGGTCGGTTCCGATTTCGACCAGCGGAATCCCAAGTCGGTCGAGGCTGTAGCGGACGCCGTCGTCGGTCTCTTCCACGCGCTGGGCGCTCTCTTCTTCGAGCATCATGTCCTCGACGCCGACCGGTCCGTCTTCGGTCTGGATTTCGCCGTCGGTCGCGACCAGCATCGTGCGCTGGAAGCCAGTCGTATTCGACCCGTCGACGACGATTTTCCGCATCACCTGCGCCTGGTCGATAGCGACCATGTCGAGCAGCTGTGCGATTTCGAGCGCGACTTCCATCGCTTCGCGGTCGACGCGGTGGGGCGGCTCGTCGTCCTCTTCGACGAGACAGGTGGTGTCGTAGGCGAGATACTCGAACTCGCGGTCGACCATGCTCTCTTCGAGCGCGGCCGCGTCTATCTCACCGAGTTCGCTCTTCGTCGGGTGGAGATACCGGGTGAATCGCCGGTCAGACTCCTCAGGTTCGCGCAGACGGGTGGGACACTGACAGAACAGTTTCGTCGCGGTGTCGAGTTGCTGGTGAATCTCCAGCCCGGCGACGAGACCCAACTCCTCGTAGTCGTACTCGGTCATTGCCACTCACTGCACGGTCGACAGGCAAAAAACGCACTATCGAACGCGATGTTGCGACCCGACAGAACAGCAAGCAGATATCAGCAGCTGAAACGTCTAGCGGGCTTTATCCGGGAGGAGTTCATTTCCGATTTCATGGGAGTGGCCGAGCGGTCGCGGGAGCACGTCGAAGACAAGATGACGGAGCTGGAAGCGACACACGGGTCGTTCGACATCAATCAGACGACCATCACGCTTCCCGGTGAACAGTACACGAGCATGCGAGAACGGGGGAATCCCGAACCGGTCTCCGCATACATCGCGGTCCGCAATGAGGAAGACGATGTCCTCCACGTCGACGGCGATGAGGACCTCGAACTGCCCGGTGTGCAGGCGGAGCTGGACACAGCACTCGGTGCAGCAATCTGCGAGACAGTCCGGGAACGGACGGGAGTCGACTGCGTCATCGAGGGCATCGAACAGGTGACGATTGCGGGCCTCCGGAACGGCGGGGACCCGAACGCGGGAACGCTGTACAACCTCGTTGTCGTGTTCAACGGGAGCTATCAGACGGGTGCCCCCACCGAAGAGACGACCTGGCAACAACTCGACGAACGCGTCCAGCCTGCCTACGCCTAGTCGTCGGCAGCGCGGTCAGATGACACCCGTGACCGACGCCGCCTCTCGGGCTGCTGTTTCGTCCATTCCGTCGCCGAGAATCGTGTATCGGTCTCGGATTTCGTGACAGGTTATCAGCGCCTCGATAACGGTTTCGTCGTCGATACCGAGTTCTTCGGCAGTCGTCGGTGCGCCAATCGTCGCAAGCGCGTCGCGGACGTTCGTCCACTCGCCGTGTTCGCCGCTGTGGAGATACTCGGTCATCATCGCCCCGATGCCGACCTGGTGACCGTGGAGCGCCGCGTCGGGAACGAGCTGGTCGAGTTTGTGCGAGAAGAGGTGTTCGGCTCCACTCGCCGGACGGGAGGAGCCTGCAATCGACATCGCGACGCCCGAGGAGACGAGCGCCTTCACCACAACCCAGGCCGACTCTTCGAGTCCCTGTTTGATCGAGTCGGCGTTCTGGACGAGCATCTCGGCGGTCATCTGAGAGAGCGCACCGGCGTACTCGGAGTACTCGACGTTTTTCAGGCGGTTGGCCAGTTGCCAGTCGCGAACAGCCGTGTAGTTCGAGATGATATCGGCACAGCCCGCCGTCGTCAATCGCCAGGGAGCGTCCGCCAGGATTTCGGTGTCTGCGACCACTGCGAGTGGCGGTTCGGCGGCGACGCTGTGGCGCGTGTCACCTTCGGCGACCGACCCGCGCCCGGAGACGATACCGTCGTGACTGGCTGCGGTCGGGACCGAAACGAAGCCGACCCCTCGGTCTTCGGAGGCCATCTTCGCGATATCGATTGCCTTGCCGCCGCCGACGCCGTACAGATAGCCGGCGTCGACCTCAGTTGCGGCGTCTATTACGTCCTGAACGGCCTCGAAGGAGGCGTCTTCGACGGTGACCAGCGCGGGGTCGTCACCTCGTGCCGCCAGCTGGTCGTAGAGTCGGTCGCCGGCGACTTCCTTCGGCGTCGGACTGGTGACAATGAGCGGCCGCCCCGAGAGATGCAGGTCGTCGACCGCGGCGGCAGTCTGCTCGATAACCCCGTGGCCCACCAGCACGTTCCGCGGGAGGCGTATCCAGCTTGACTTCTCGAACATACTCACCCGTGGAGAGGCGGCGGTGTTAACAGTTCGGGCGTCGGTCCGCCGTCGCATCTCCCGAGAGAATCACATCCCGCGTTTATGTCGTAGCAAAAACTTTTACAAACTCACACAAAATTGTAGGCTCATGGACAGAAGACAGTTCGTCAAGATTGCAGGGATGGCAAGCGTCGCAGCGACCGGCGGTCTGGCAGGGTGTCAAGATGGTGGCAACGGGGAAGGCGACGAGACAGAAGATGAAACGCCGGATGGCAACGATAGTACTGATGGCGAACCGCCAGCGCGGTACAACGAGTGGGTGTACGCTGACGCCAATGCAGACCGGGAGATGTTCGCTGTCTCACTGGACTGGCAGTCGATTCCGAATATGGACGACAGTCAAGCGACACCAGACGAAAACGAAGCGCTCCAGAACGACGTGCTCGCCACGACGCCAGTGAGTTTTCTCTTTGTTGGGGCATTTTCCGTCGGCTTCGGTCTCGCCCAGCTCGGCGTCGATTCGGTGGTTCAGGAGCAAGGAGACGGCCCCACGGAGTTCGTCCACGTGGCCAGCGGTGGCATCGTCCTGGAAGGCTCCTACGACGAGGAGTCACTCGCCCAGAGTGTCGAAGGCGCTGGCGCATCAGAAGTCGAGGAGTACAGCGGGTACACCCTCTACGAGAACGACACAAGCGGTGCTGTCGTCGCCCTCTCAAGTGAGACTATCATCACTGTCCAGAGCAGCAGTGACGGAGTGGACGACCCGCTGGCCCGCGCGAAGGGACTCGCCGATGCCGGCGCTGGTGACGAGACGCCACTGAGTCAGAACGAAGCGGCGTTTGCGGACCTGATGACTGCCCTTCCCGACCGTGCTATCATGGGCACGTCGTTCAGTTCGGAGGCGAGACCGCTGAACTCGACACCCGACAGCGGTGAAGGCAGCCAGACCGGCTTCTCACAGACGGACCTCGACGGGAACATCAATGGCATCGCGAGCAGCGCATCCCTTTCAGAGGAGAGTATGACCTCGTCGCTTGCGATTCGATACGAGAGCGAAGGCGAGGTCAACGACAGATCTGCCCTGGAAGCCGCTATCGGGACCGAAGCCAGTGACCGGTCGGTCACGATCGACGGGCCGCTCGTCGTCATCGAGGGGAGCTACAGCACGGTTCCAGAGCCGAACGCTTGATCTCGGTTAACTCTCCGACTATCGACCGTCTTCTGTTCAGTTACGTTCTCTGGACAGCACCCGGTATTCACGGTAGCCGAGAACGAGTTGCGGTCCACTCTCTGGGTAGCGAGCTACCTGGTAACAACTACATAACAAACTGGCAGGCAACCCAAGAGACAGATATGAGCTGTGTTAACTGTGAAACCGACGCGGAAGCCTACACACTCAGAGCACACGTGATGGATGCCGAGAGCAAGGTCGACCTGCCGTTTTGCTCGACGGATTGTCTACAAGATTGGGTGTAACTGCTCGCGGATACCGTTTTAGTCGTCGGCGTGGCCGCGAACGGTATCGCTCGCCGTCACAGTCGAGTCTGCGGCCGGCGGAAGCTCGTTGCGCACGTCGTCGCGGTCGCGCTCCTCGATGACTTCCGCGTAGGCGTCGGGCATGACTTTCGTAAAGTTCTCGATTTCCTCGTCCCAGTCCTCGAGTAGCTCGGCCGCGCGGTCGGAGTCCGTGTAGGCGGCGTGATTCTCGACGAGACGGGTTAGCATATCTCGGTCCTTGGGTTCGAGAGTCCCCATGAGCGTGACCATCCCGGTGTTGGCGTGGTTCTCGAACTCGTCGTCCGGGTCGTAGACGTAGGCGACGCCGCCACTCATTCCGGCCGCGAAGTTCTTGCCGGTCTCACCGAGGACGGCGATGGCACCACCGGTCATGTACTCACAGCCGTGGTCGCCGACGCCTTCGACGACCCCCTTGATACCGGAGTTACGGACGCCGAAGCGCTCGCCAGCGACGCCGTTGATGTAGGCCTCGCCCTGGGTCGCGCCGTAGAGGGCGACGTTGCCGATGACGATGTTCTCGTCGGCGGCGTAGCCGGCGTCGTTGGGCGTCCGGACGAGTATTTTCCCGCCAGAGAGTCCCTTGCCGACGTAGTCGTTTGCCGTTCCGACGAGGTCCATCGTGACGCCGCTCTGGGTGAAGGCACCGAAGCTCTGTCCCGCGGTCCCCTCGAATCGGAGGTTGAGCGTGTCCTCGGGGAGTCCCTCGACGCCGTACTCGCGCGAGATACGACTCGACAGCGTCGCGCCGACTGTCCGGTCGACGTTGTCGATATCGAGGTCGAGCGTCATCGGTTCGCCGTTCTCGATTGCCGGTTCGGCCTGGTCAAGAATCTCCCAGTCGAGTTGCTTGTCGACCTCGTGGTCCTGTGGCTGGGTCTTGTACCGGTCGATGTCGTAGTCGGTCTCGGGTTCGGCGAGGACCGCCGAGAGGTCGAGTTTCTTCGCTTTCTCCTGTTCGACGTCGTCGCGCTGTTCGAGCACGTCGACGCGGCCAATCATCTCGTCGACCGTCTCGAAGCCGAGTTCGGCCATGATCTCGCGCAGTTCCTGCGCGACGAACGTCATGTAGTTGATGACGTGCTGGGGCTGGCCGGGGAAGCGGTCGCGGAGCTTCTCGTTCTGGGTGGCGACGCCGACCGGACAGGTGTTCTCGTGACACTGCCGGGCCATGACACAGCCCGACGTGACCATGGAAGCGGTTCCGAATGCGTACCCCTCGGCACCGAGCAACGCGGCGACGGCCACGTCTCGGCCAGTCTTCATCCCGCCGTCGGTGGTGACCTTGATACGGTCACGGAGCCCCGTCGCGCGGAGCATCTGGTTGGCCTCGGAGACGCCGAGTTCCCACGGGAGGCCCGCGTTCTTGATGCTCGTCTTCGGTGAGGCACCGGTCCCGCCGTTGTCACCGGAGATGTGGACCACGTCGGCGTTTGCCTTGGCGACGCCGGCGGCAACGGTACCGATGCCGGCCTCGGCGACGAGTTTGACGTTGACATCTGCCTCCGGGTTCGAGGCCTTCAGGTCGTGAATCAGCTGTTTGAGGTCCTCGATGGAGTAGATGTCGTGCAGCGGTGGCGGCGAGATGAGGCCGACGCCCGGCGTCGCGTACCGGACGTGGGCGATCATCTCGTTGACCTTCTTGCCGGGCAGGTGGCCACCTTCACCGGGCTTGGAACCCTGTGCCATCTTGATCTGCAGTTCCTCGGCGTTGGCGAGGTAGGTCGACGTGACGCCGAAACGACCCGAGGCCACCTGCTTGGTTGCGCTTCCCTTCTCTGTGTTGAACCGCTCCGGTGGTTCGCCGCCCTCGCCAGTGTTGGAACTCGCACCGATGCGGTTCATCGCGATCGCGTTGTTCTCGTGCATCTCCGGCGAAAGCGACCCGAGACTCATCGCAGCTGTCTCGAAGCGCTTGACGATGTCTGAGACCGGTTCGACATCCTCGATTGGTATCGGTTCCCGGTCACTGTCGAACTCCAGCAGCCCGCGGAGCGTGTGGAGGTTCTCGTTTTTGTCGTTGATGAGGTCGGAAAACTCCTGGTATCGCTCGTAATCGCCCATCCGAACGGCCTGCTGTATCGTGCCGACCGTGTCGGGGTTCCAGGAGTGGTAGATACCACCCGAGCGGTTCTCGTACTCCCCGACCCGCTCCATCTTCGGTTCTTCCTCCTCGTCCCAGGCGACTTCGTGACGGCGTTCGAGGTCTTTCTCTATCTCTTCGAGACCGATTCCCTCGGTCCGGTTCTCGGTTCCCTCGAAGTACTCGGCGACGAAATCCGAGGAGAGGCCGATAGCCTCGAAAATCTGTGCGCCCTGATAGCTCTCCACGGTAGAGATACCCATCTTGGCCATCGTCTTCAGCAGGCCGTCCTCGACGGCGTTGATGTAGGCGTCGATGGCCTTCGCGGGGTCTGCGCCGTCGGGACCGGCGACGAGGTCCTCGATGGTCTGGTAGGAGAGGTACGGGTTGATTGCGCCGGCACCGTAGCCGATGAGTGTCGCAAAGTGGTGGACTGCACGCGGGTCGCCGGATTCGAGGACGAGTCCGACGTGGTTGCGGAGGCCGTTGCGGACGAGGTGGTGGTGAACGCCGCCGACGGCGAGCAGACTCGGAATCGGTACCTCGTCGGGGCCGGCATCGCGGTCCGAGAGCACGACGATGTCGTGTTCGGGGGCAACTTCGTCGGCCTTCTCACGGACCGTCTCGACGGCCGCTTCGAGGTCCTGCTCGTCGGGGTCGTACGTGATGTCAACGGTCGCCGTCGAAAGCCCGTTCTCGTCGATTTCTTTGATATCTCGCATCTCCTGGTCGGTCAGGATGGGCGAATCGAGGACGAGTTGCCGGGCGTGCTCCGGTGTTTCGTCGAGCAGGTTCCGCTGGTGACCGAGCCGCGACTCCAGCGATGTGACCAGTTCCTCGCGGATGTAATCAAGCGGCGGGTTCGTCACCTGTGCGAACAGCTGTTTGAAGTAGGTAAACAGCGGCCGGTTGAACTGTGAGAGCACCGATAGCGGCGTGTCGTCACCCATCGAGCCGACGGGGTCTTTGCCCTTCTCGGCCATCGGCTCCAGCAGGTGGTCGACCTCGTCGTAGGTGTAGCCGTACATCGCCTGGTGAGCGCGCAGCGCCGAGACGTCGCCCTGCGGAAGGTTGTCGTCGTCCAGGGAGATATCGCCGAGTTCGACCTGCTCCTGTTCGACCCACTCGCCGTACTTGTCGTCGGCGAGGTCCTCGAACACTTCCTCGTCGGGGACAACCCGGCCCTTCTCGGGGTCGGCGAGGAAACACTGACCGGGCTGGAGACGGCCGCGCTCTGCGATTTCGTCCTCGTCGTAGTCCAGTGCACCGATTTCGGAGGACATGACGAGCGTGTTGTCTTTCAGGATATCGTACCGGCAGGGACGAAGCCCGTTACGGTCGAGAACAGCGCCGACGCGCTCGCCGTCGGTCGCAGCGACGAGTGCGGGGCCGTCCCACGGTTCGACCAGGGAGGCGTGATAGTCGTAGAAGTCACGTCGGTCGCCGGTCACGTCGTTTGCCTCACCGCGCCACGCCTCGGGAATGAGCGTCCGGAGCGCGTGCGGCAGGTCTCGCCCGCCCTGCATGAGCAGTTCCAGCGCGTTGTCGACGCTCGCAGTGTCGGACTGCTCGGGGTCGTCGATGATTGGCTTGATTTTGTCGATGTCCTCGCCGAAGGCCTCGTGAGCGATGTCTGTCTCGCGGGCGCGCATCCAGTTGATGTTACCCTGAATCGTGTTGAACTCGCCGTTGTGGATGATGTTGCGGTACGGGTGCGCGAGGTGCCACGCGCCCAGCGTGTTCGTCGAGAAACGGGCGTGGACCATCGCGAACGTCGAGGTCATCCGCTCGTCGTGGAGTTCCGGGAAGTATTCGGCGACCTGTTCGGCCAGAAGCAGCCCCTTGTAGACGACGGTGTCTTTGTCCAGCGAGACGATGTAGAACCGTTCGTGTCCCGGTGGCTGTTCCTCGTCAACTTTGTTCTCGACGACGCGGCGGCCGACGTAGAGTTGCCGGTCGAATTCTTTGTCAGTCTTCCCCTCGCTGGAGGTGACGAACACCTGCTGTACGTCTGGTTCAGACTCGACAGCGGTGTCGCCCAGCGTCGAGTTGTCGGTCGGGACCGACCGCCAGGCGAGGACATCCAGTCCTTCTTCGGCGAACGTCTCTTCGACGAGGGTCTTCAGGTCTGCTCTCGCGTCGTCGTCCTGCGGGAGAAAGAGTGAGCCGACGGCGTATTCGCCGGGGGACGGCAGATCCGCGTCGACTTCGTCGGCGAAGAACTCGTGCGGTATCTGGAACATTATTCCGGCACCGTCACCGGTTTCGGATTCGGCACCGGTCGTGCCACGATGTTCCATACATTCGACGAGGTCGAGCCCGTCCTGTACTACCTGGCTCTGTTTCCCGCCGTCGAGGTCCATTACGACCCCGACGCCACAGTTCGACCGTTCGTCAGTGGGGTCCGCGAGCCCGGCATCGCCCGCAGACTGCCCTGTGTCCTGTCGCTCCGTCATTCTAACCCGTTTCAAGGACTGCATCCATAAGAGGCTACCCCTGAAATAGGCATGGTGTGTAAAACGCAAATAATGGTGTATTAGGAAAATATTGTCAATATTAATTTTCGTCTGTTCGGCCGGCAGTAAATGGCAAGTGAGAGGATATATGTGCCAGCCACGTGGCGTCACCGACAGGAATGGAGGTCATCGACGAGAACGGACGGGTGTTCGGTGTCGTCAACGTTATCGACCTGTTAGTCCTTCTGCTGGTCCTCGCTGTCGTCGCTGCCGGTGTCGCTCTCGTCCTCGGCAGCGGAGCCAGCGAGGCCGAGTCGGAAACTGCCACGATAACCGTCCGAGCAGACAGTGTCCAGCCCTACGTCGCAGATGCAGTGCCACCAGTTGGCGACCTCGACGGCGGGAGTGTCACCAGTATCGAAAACAAGACCGTCGAACCAGCCACGATCGTCACCACGAATTCCTCAGGTGACGTACTGGTTCGCGAGCATCCCAGACTGAAGACCGTCACTCTAACGGTAACTGTCGACGTTTCGCAGACGGACGGAACACGCGTCTACGACGAGCAGTCCCTCAAAGTAGGGAAGGGCGTCAGTCTCGACCTGCACACCGTCGACCTGCGAGGAAACGTAACGGCGGTCGAGCACGAAACCTAAGCAGCGGTCAGTAACTCTTCGCGAAGTAGGCGGTCTCTGTTGCGTCTTCGCCACAGATTGCACACTCGTCGTGAATCGGTTCCTCGTCGCGGTCAAGCGGCACCATCACGATTTCGGCGGCGATTGCCTCTTTGATCGGCTCTTCGCAGTCTTCGTCGCCACACCAGCCACACTTGACGTAACCGCCGTGCTGGCCGATCGTGCCCAGAATCTCCTCGCGGCTCTCGGCCTCTCGGATCTCGCCCTCCAGCGTCTCCTCGGCACTGGCGTAGAGTTTGGCGTGAACGGTGTCGAGGTGGTCCCAGGTCGTCTCGCCGATGTTCTCACGCGCTTCGACTTCGTTCTCGCCGTCGGGGCGGTGGACGAACGTGACGTCCCCGTCTTCGACCTCGTTGGGTCCGACCTCGATGCGGACGGGGACGCCCTTGAGTTCCCACTCGTTGTATTTGAAGCCGGGATTGCGGTTCTCCCGGTCGTCCAGATTGACGCGCACGCCGGCGTCTTCCAGGTCGGCCGCGATCTCCTCGGCGTAGCCGACGACCTCCTCCTTGTTCTCCTCTTGCCAGATCGGGACGATGACGACCTGCTCGGGTGCAAGCGACGGCGGAAGGACGAGCCCCTGGTCGTCGGAGTGAGTCATAAAGAGCGCGCCCATCGCGCGCCACGAGAGCCCCCAGGAGGTCGTGTGGGCGGTGTTCGACTCCTCGTCCTCGTCGGCGTACGTGATGTCGAACGCCTCGGCGAAGGAGGTGCCCAGATAGTGCGACGTTGCGCCCTGGACGGACTTGCCGTCGGGCATCAGCGCCTCGACGGTCGTCGTCGTGTGCGCGCCGGGGAACTTGTCGTGGGGTGGCTTGCGTCCACGGAGCACCGGCATCGCCAGCACCTCCTCGTAGACGCGCTCGTACTGGTCGAGACGGGTCATCGTCTCGTCCCATGCCCCTTCCTCGTCGCGATGGGCGGTGTGCCCCTCCTGCCAGAGGAACTCCTTGGTACGGAAGAACGGCTTGGTCTCGGTGGCCTCCCAGCGCACGACCGAACACCACTGGTTCAGGCGGAGCGGGAGGTCGCGGTGTGAGCGCGTCCACTGGGCCATGAAGGGCGCAATGATGGATTCACTCGTGGGGCGGACCGCCAGGCGTTCCTCGAGTTCGTCGTATCCGCCGTGGGTCACCCACGCGACTTCGGGGTCGAACCCCTCCACCACGTCCTTCTCGCGTTCGAGGAAGGATTCGGGGATGAACATCGGGAAGTAGGCGTTCTGGACGCCGGTGTCCTTGAACCAGCCGTCGAGGTGGTTCTGGATGCGCTCCCAGATGGCGTACCCGCGGGGGCGAGTGATGATGAACCCGCCCATCGGGGCGTAGTCTGCGAGCTCTGCCTTCTGCACGAGTTCGGCGTACCACTCGCCGGTCTCGTGTTCTTTCGACTTGGTGATGCCGAGGTCTTGCTCGGTATCGTCGGTCATTGGCGGTGAGTGCGACGCCGAAGGATAAACGCGCTTTGTTTGTCCGCGAGGAGGGTCGGGTCTCGCGTCAAATGGTGAAAGGACTCTCGCCGTCCGTCCACTCCCAGCCCGGCAGTCGGGTCTGAATGCCCGCGGCCAGGGCTGCATCGAGGTCGTCGGCGCCGGCAGGGTCTCCGTCGTCGCCGTGGGTGTGGACGTCCGCGTAGTGGAAGGTGGCTTCGCCGAGCAGGCGGAGTGGTTGCTGGCCGGCGAGCATCCCCGCGAGTTCCCGCCCGAGCAGTTCGTCGACGACGAACCCTGGGTAGTCGGCCTCGACATCGAGGTCGCGGAGCAGCCAGACGAGCGTGGCGACGTTCACCGCGAGGTCACCGTCCGCAAAGACCGAATCGACGGCGTCGACGTACTGCTGTTCGGCGACGCGAGCGACCTCGGTACCGAAAATACTCCCGAGGTCGTCACGGACACTGTTGATGAGCGGCACGATCACAGTATCTCGGTCGCGGACCCACTGGTATTCCCGTTCGACGACGGCAGGTGTGATTCGCATGACGGGAGCGACGGTCGCCGGTCGCTTGGTTCTTGGCGTTCAACCACCTCACTGAGTAGGGGAAGCACATTTATCCGGGAGTCGAGAACGACTGGATAGCAACCGTCGCGCGTTCAGTCGGCATTCGCTCTGGGATACGACGGCTTCGAGCGCGCGACACGGGGTAATCAATGGAGTACATCGAAGATATCACCGCGCTGGTCGTCGACGACAGCGAGTTTTTCGCCTCGTTGACGGCCGACCAGCTAGAGACGAAACACGACATGAACGCGCAGACGGCGTCGAGTCCGAAATCTGCACTGGAGGAACTGGAGGCCCTCGGCGTAGACATCGTCGTCAGCGACTACGACATGCCGGAGATGGACGGGTTAGCGTTCTACGAGAAGGTCGACGAACGCGTCCCCGAGATGCCGTTTATTCTCCTGACTGGGCGGACGGACGGCGATATCGCGAGTTCGGCAATCAGCGCTGGCGTCGACGACTACCTCCAGAAAGAGGCCGTCGCCGAACGCAACGATTTCGAGGTGCTGGCAAACCGGATTCAAAACGTCGTCAACCAGCGCAAATCGAGACAGAAGTACGAACTCGTCGTCGACAACACTCCCGAGGGTATCGCGCAGGTGAGCCGCGACGGAACGATCATGGCAGCAAACGAGCGTGTTTCGGAGTCGTTCGAGGTCCCGAGCCATGACATCGTCGGCGCAAACGTCGGCGAGGTGCTGCCCGACGAGATCGCGAACCGCTGGCTCGCCTACGGCGATGACGCGCTGACGACCGGCGAGCGAGTCAGTTTCGAGAGCAGTTACGACGACCGATACTTCCACACGTACGCCGTTCCTGTCGACGTCGGTGGCGAGACCGACACCTTCCAGATCATCTCGCGAGATATCACCCAGCGCCGAGAGCGCGAACAGGAACTCGAAACTCGAACCGAGCAACTGGAACTCATCAACCGCTTCGTTCGCCACGACATTCGCAACGACATCGACCTGATTTACACCTGGTCGGAGCTGTTGCGCGACCACGTCGACGAAGATGGGCAGGAGTATATCGACCGCATCAAGTCGACGAGCGACCACATCACCGAGTTGACGACGATTGCAGGTGAGTTCGTCGAGACAGTCTCCAGTGACAGTGACGCCCAACTGGAAGCGATACCGCTCCGACGCACACTCGGCGAGGAACTGGAGAAGTGTCGCTCCTCGTACGAAGCTGCGTCGTTCACGCTCAACGGCGAGATACCCGCGGTTGACGTTCGCGCGAACGGGATGCTTTCTTCCGTCTTCCGGAACCTGCTGAACAACGCCGTCCAGCACAACGACGCCGACCACCCGAGCGTATACGTGACGGCGACCGACCGTGGGGAGACGGTCGAAGTGACAGTCGCCGACAACGGTCCCGGCGTTCCCGACGACCAGACGGAGAAAATCTTCGGGAAAGGCGACCAGGGCGCAGAGAGCGCCGGAACCGGTATCGGACTGTATCTCGTTCACACGCTGGTCTCCCAATACGGCGGTACGGTGACCGTCGAGGACAGCGACATTGGTGGCGCGCGGTTCATCGTCACACTCCAGGCGGTGTGACCGGTCGAACGGGCCGAACCATGTGAAGGGGTTGCGAAGGGCTTTTATAACCGCGAGAATGTACGGAGAACCACACGTCGGTTTTCCGGGAACAGATTCACCCGGAGGTACCTATTCCCCAGTCCGGGGACCACAGACTAACACAATGACTAGTGTTCCTGTATATCGTCCTGTTCGGATAGCGTTTCAGGAGGGACACTGCTCGCCAGGCGTCACGATACACGTTTCTCAGCTATGAGTGCAGTAGAAAAGCGGCTCGAAGAGATGAAAGCAGAGATTACGAACGAAGTCCCCAACGATATAACCATAACCCAGGTTACATACGAGGGACCGGAACTGGTCATCTACACACGCGACCCGAAGAAGTTCGCGCAGAACGGTGACCTGATTCGACGACTCGCTTCACAGTTGCGCAAGCGAATCACCGTTCGTCCGGACCCGGCAGCGCTGTCGTCACCGAAGGCGGCCCGGAAAGAGATCACGTCGATTATCCCCGAAGAGGCTGGTGTCACCGGCCTCGATTTCCATCACGACACCGGTGAAGTCGTCATCGAAGCCGAAAAACCGGGCATGGTCATCGGGAAACACGGAGCGACACTCCGAGAGATCACCCAGAAAGTCGGCTGGACCCCCGAAGTGGTCCGCACACCACCGATCGAGTCCTCGACAGTCCAGAACGTCCGGAACTTCCTCAAACAGGAACGCGAGGAGCGCCGGGACATTCTCGAACGGGTCGGCCGACAGATTCACCGCGAGGAGATGTCCGACGACGAGTACGTCCGCATCACGACACTGGGCTGCTGTCGCGAAGTCGGACGGGCGGCCTTCATCCTCTCGACGCCGGAAACACGCGTTCTCATCGACTGCGGAGACAAGCCGGGCGCCGAAGGGGAAGTCCCCTATCTGCAGGTGCCGGAGGCACTCGGCGCTGGTGCGAGCAACATCGACGCGGTCGTGTTGACCCACGCCCACCTCGATCACTCTGCGCTCATTCCGCTTCTCTTCAAGTACGGCTACGACGGCCCGATCTACACGACCGAACCCAGTCGCGACCTGATGGGGCTGCTGCAACTCGACTACCTGGACGTGGCCGCCAAGGAAGGACGAACCCCTCCCTACGACTCCGAGATGGTCCGGGAAGCCATCAAACACACTATCCCGCTGGAGTACGGCGACGTGACCGACATCGCCCCAGATATCAAACTCACCCTGCACAACGCCGGCCACATTCTCGGTTCCTCGATCTGTCATTTCCACATCGGTGACGGGCTGTACAACGTCGCGTTCTCGGGTGACATCCACTACGACGACACGCGGCTGTTCAACGGCGCCGTCAACGACTTTCCGCGCGTCGAGACGCTCGTCCTCGAATCCACGTACGGCGGGCGGAACGATTATCAGACCGACCAGAAAGACTCCGAGCGAAAGCTCAAGCGCGTCATCAACGATACGATTGACGAGGACGGGAAGGTACTGATTCCCGCCTTCGCAGTCGGGCGCTCCCAGGAGATCATGCTCGTCCTCGAGGAAGCGATGCGCGAGGGCGAGATTCCGGAGGTGCCGATCCACCTCGACGGGATGATATGGGAGGCGACCGCGATTCACTCGACGTATCCCGAGTACCTCCGCGACGGGGTCAGAGATCGCATCTTCCACGAGGACGAGAACCCGTTCCTGGCCGACCAGTTCAACCACATCGACGGCGGCGAGGAGGAGCGCCAGGACGTCGCCGACGGCGGCCCCTGTATCATCCTCTCGACGTCGGGGATGATTGAGGGCGGCCCCATCTTCTCCTGGCTCGAACACGTCGGCCCGGATCCGAACTCGACGCTGACGTTCGTCGGCTATCAGGCTCAGGGGACGCTGGGTCGGCGGATTCAGAACGGCTGGGACGAAATCCCCATCGGGAACGACAACGGACGCGGCCGCGGTGACACGCTCACGCTGCGGATGAACGTCGAAGTCGTCGACGGCTTCTCCGGCCACGCCGACCGACAGGGGCTGGAGAACTTCGTCAAGACGATGAACCCCCGGCCAGAGAAGATACTCTGTGTCCACGGCGACGAGTCCTCCGTTCAGGACCTCTCCTCGTCACTCTATCACGACTTCAACATGCGGACGTTCGCCCCGAAGAACCTCGAAACGTTCCGCTTTGTCTGAGGCGGGAGCTTTTCTCCGTGACTTCGAAACCGCAGAGTCACTACGATATCCTGAAGTGTGACGTATTTGCCACTGTGGGACATCGTTACCGGTGTGACAGCAGCGATACCACCGACAGTCCTGGTAACGGGTGCATCGGGAACAGTCGGGACGCAGGTTCGGGCACACCTGGATGCCCGAGCGTGTACAGTTCGGGCGCTCGTCCGTACCCCAGATGCCGACGACGAGCAGGAAGTTCGGTTCGACTTCGAGAAACCCGAGACGTGGGGACAGGCATTCGACTCGGGCGACCGACTCTTCCTCGTGAGACCGCCGTCGATTTCGCGCGTCGGTGAGTTTCTGCTACCCGCCATCGACGCCGCCCAGCGATGCGGTATCGAACACGTCACGCTGCTGTCCGTCCTGGGCGCCGAGAAGAATCCACTCCTCCCCCACCGCCGAATCGAGCGACATCTGGAAGCCAGCGGACTGGACTACACCTTTCTCCGTGCGTCGTTTTTCATGCAGAACTTCGATGAGGTGCACGCGCGGGATATCCGCGAACACGACGAGTTGTTCGTCCCCGCTGGCGGTGGCAAGACGAGTTTCGTAGACGCACGAGACGTCGCCGAAGTAGCCGCAGTAACGTTGACTGACGACGGCCACCGCAATCGGGCCTACGACGTGACCGGTCCGGAGGCACTCGGTTACGACGAAACTGCAGCTATTTTTAGCGACGTCCTCGGCCGCGACATTTCGTACCCTCGACCGGGAGCAGTCGCGTTCGCTCGGCGCTGGTTGGCGCGGGGTGAGCCCCTGGGGTTCGTCGTCGTGATGCTCGCCATCTATACGACTGCTCGGCTCGGACTCGCTAGCCGGGTGACCCACGACGTACGCGAGGTACTGGATCGTGACCCGCGACCCCTCCAGACATACGTCGCGGATTACAAAGATGCCTTCGAGGAGAGCGATACATAATGATACACAATACGAAAACGATTGCACTCCGTGGAGTCGCCGCTGCGGCCGTCTCGGCACTCGTCAACGCCGGCATCGTTGCAGGCGCACAGAGCGTCGACCTCGCACCGGGATTCCGGGCGCTGACGTATCCGCCCGTACTCTTCCTCAGCGTCGCCGGCGCGCTCGGTGCAGCCGTCGTTTATGCGCTCCTCGCTAGACGCGACGGACGCGGGACGGGCCAGACGTTCACGCGCATCGCCGTTGCAGTTCTCGTCCTGTCGTTCGTCCCCGACATCGGGTTACTGGTCGCCGACGATGCCGCAACGACGTCCGGCGTCGTCGTCCTGATGGCGATGCACGTTGTCGTCGCGGCGGTCTCCGTGTCGCTGCTGACCGGCCGACCAGTTGCACTGGGAGGGTCGGAAGCGACCACGTCCCGACCGCGCTGACCTTCGCTGTCGATGACCCCCCCTCTCGAAGTTCAGGTCAGAGGTGGCATCAGGTCAGAAGCGGCGTCGATATCGACCGGCCGCGAGATGTTGGCCAGTCAGTCGCCGACCGTCTCTACCGGGTCCATTGCCGCACCGTCTATCTTATCGACACCCTACCCGGCCACAGAGGTCTACCAGCGGACAGATTTCGGGGACGTCCAGACGGGCCGGCTTGCGTGCCGAGCAGTACTCACGACCGAACTGAATCATCGCCGCCAGAGCCACACTTCGGAATAATTCGGCCTGGAGAGCCAATCATCTACGTGGAAGTTGACTGGTTACCTACGAGGGACGCAGCCAGGTGACTGGACCCTAATTATCCGACACCGACCATTTACCAGATTGCGACGAAATCGCCCTCATGGGACAACCTGCTCCGAATCGCGGCGGTAGAGGGGGGGACTGGCGAGCGATTGCGGCGTTTCTCGTGCTCGCGTTCGGTTGGTCCTGGGCGTTCTGGGTGCCGAAGGCATTGGCGGGTCTCGGCGTTCTGGACGGTGTGCCCGTCCTGCCGGAACTCGGCGCGTTCGGCCCGACCGTCGCAGCCTTCGTACTCGTCGCGTACGCGAACGGGGTGACGGGTGTCCGCCGCCTCCTCGGTCGTGCAATCCAGGTTGACTACCCCGCACGGTGGCTCGCTGTCGCTCTACTGCTTCCAGTCGGCGTCGTCGCCACAGCCCTCGCCACCGCCTACGCCACTGGCACAGTACCATCGTATCCGTGGACCGGGACGCCCATTGTCTTGCCCATCGCGTTCGTCTTCATTTTCTTCCTTGGGGGGCCCGTCCAAGAGGAGTTCGGCTGGCGGGGCTACCTACTGGACCCGCTCCAGAACCGCCTCGGCGCGACCGTCGCCGGCCTCGCTATTGGCCTCGTCTGGGCTGTCTGGCACCTCCCGTTGTTCTACATTCCCAGTCAGACCATCTACTATAATATCCCTATGTTCGGCTTCTTTGTCTCCACCGCCTTCCTCTCGGTCCTCCATGCGTGGTTGTACAACAACGCCAACCGCAGCCTCCTGCCCTCCCTTCTCATGCACACGGCGTTCAACTGGGCGAACGGGATGTTCCCGGTGCTTGAATCTGACCCCGCGAGCCTCACGCTCCTGATAGTGCTCGCCGCGGTGACCGTCGCTGTCGTCGCCTACTGGGGACCGTCGACGCTGACACGGCCGCGTTCACGGTCCGACGCCACTGTCTGACCGCTGCAAACCTGCCCAAAACGAGCGATAAAAACACCGCCCTCAGATAGTTCTCACTCCGTTATAGCAGTTTCAGAAGGGTCAACGACTTCGCCTGTCGCAGGATAGACACCGACCTGGTCACACAAATCAGACAGAGGGCAAGCTTCTGGTCCTTCAAGACAGGCCGGCTTGCGGGCCGAGCAGTACTCACGACCGAACTGAATCATCGCAGTGTGGCCGAAGCCGCACTTCTCGCCGGGTACTGACTGCTCCAGAGCCTCCCGGACCGCTTCGTGGGCGGCGTCAGCCGGCGCGAGACCCATCCGGCGTGCGATGCGGTGGACGTGCGTATCCACCGGGAAGACGCCAGAACGACCGCCAGCAAACAGCAGGACGCAGTCGGCGGTTTTCGGACCAACGCCGTCGACCGAAAGGAGCGTGTCCCTGACATCGCTGGGGACGCCCGTCTTCACGAACTCGTCGAAGGTAGCTGCGTCGCCGTACTCCGTGCGGACCCACTCGGCCGCGCCGATGATTTTCTCTGCTTTCTGGTTGTAGAGGCCGGCCGATTTGATGGTCTCCGCCAGTGACGCGTGGTCGGCCGCTGCGAGTGCGGTAGCGAGGTCCGCGCCAGCACCGTCGTACCGCTCCATCAGCGAGTCGTGGGCCGGCTGACTCGCGGTGTCGGATGTGTTCTGACTCAAGATCGTGCGGACCAGACACTCGAAGGCGTCCTGCGTGTTGTCTGCCGTCTCCCAGTAGGTGGCGTCGTCGCCGGTTTCGATTGTCGCGCCGTCGCTCTCGGGAAAGAGCATGAAATCGTCGGGATCCAGGTCTTCGTGATAGAGCAGACCCAGTGCGTCGACGACCGCCTCTGCGCGCGTGTCGGCGTCCAGTTCCGCGGGCATATCCGAGAAACGGAACCGCACGGAGAAAACGAGTGTGGTTGCCCCGGGAGTTCCACGAGGTTTAGGAGCCTCGACGTGGTAGTATCGGTCGAAGGAATACCGACCAGAGAGAAAGACCATGCCAGGAATTTGGACGTACGTCCGGGAAGATATCTGTGCAGCACTGGAAAACGACCCGGCAGCGCGGTCAGTACTCGCAGTGCTGACCTATCCGGGACTCCACGCCGTCTGGGCACACCGCATCGAGCACGCGCTCTGGACGCGCGGGTCCCATCTGCTCGCACGGGCGCTGTCGCAACTGACGCGTTTCTTGACGGGTGTCGAAATACATCCAGCCGCGGAGTTCGGCCGACGTGTGTTCATCGACCACGGAATGGGCGTCGTTATCGGCGAGACGGCGGAAATCGGCGACGACGTGCAGATGTACCACGGTGTGACACTGGGCGGGAACGACCCGCGACCAGTCAAACGTCACCCAACTGTCGAAGATGGTGCTGTACTGGGGGCGAACAGCACGCTCGTCGGTGACATTACAATCGGTTCGGGGGCGTCCGTCGGTGCGGGCGCTGTCGTCCTCGAAGACGTCCCCCCTGGCGCGACAGTCGTCGGAAACCCCGCGACAATCGTCGCCGAGGGCCGGGACGGCATCGAAATCACGCCGGACCCGGGAGCTGAGCCGAGTCGCGGTGGTGTCTCGTTGCTATCCTGTTGACCAACAGTTCCGTCATGCGTACGTCAGACGTGCGTCAGACGGTGCATCAGGCTTTAAGACAGTCGAAAACAGTTATTACGCCGTGCCGTCACTTCGCTCAGACCCCCTCGACGAACTGGTCGTCCCGGACGGGACGCACGTCGAGGAGCACGACCTGGTAACGGACGGGGACGTCATCGTCGGCGGACAGAGTACCGTCGAGTTCGGCGTCCGGGGGAACAACGTCATCGCGGGCGAACGCGTCCAGTTCGGTGGCCACATCGAGGCCGAGGGGGACTGTCGGCTCGACATGTGGTGTGACGTGGCCGACAACGTGCTCGTCGGCGAGAACGCCTACCTCGGCGAGCGCGTCCACATCGCCGGCCAGCTCAAGGTCGCCGGTGATCTCGACATCGGCGACGACGTAGACATCGAGGACGGATTCGAGGCCAACGGTTGGATCGTCATCCGCAACCCGATGCCGACTATCGTCTTCCTCTTCGTCTACCTCTCGCAACTGCTTCGCATCGGCGAGGAGGAAGCCGCCGAAGAGGTACTCTCGGAGATGATGGACGACGAGCGCGAGCACGAACCCGTCGTCGTTCCTCGCAGTACGCGCGTCAGCGACGACGCCTGGCGCGTCTCGACGCCGGCCCGCATCGGCGACAACTGTCGCCTCCACGGCAACATCCGCGCCCAGTCGCTCGTCGTCGGTCGAGACACCGAAATCTTCGGCAGTCTCCGCGGCAAGGAGGGCGTCACGGTCGGCGCTGGCACCCAGGTGACCGGCAACGTCACGACTCGAGACGGGACGATTCGAATCGGTCCCGACACCGATATCCGCGGTGACGTCTCCGGCGAGTACGTCGAGATTCACCAGGACGCGGCTGTCGAGGGTGCGATTCGCGCCCGCGAAGAGATGACGATGGTCAACGAAACCGTGCTGGACGATTCCGTCATCGAATCCGTCGACGTCGCGGAGACTGACGAAGCGGAATCGGCAGCCGATGCCACGGTCGACGAAGACAGCAGCGCCGAGACAGACGATGAAAGCGACGCCGAGACGGACGAGGACACGGAGACGGTCTCCGCAGACGACGCAGATTGATACTGTCGGCTATGACCTCCAGAGGAGTTTCGGTACCGAGTATCTTAGCGAAGTTGTAGCCGACAGTATGCGTCGGTGCCGCGAGCGCCCGCCAACCAAAAGGGGCTTTTGAGCGTTCGTGATAGAGATGAGCATGCTCTCTATCGCACTCGCCGGCAAGCCAAACGCGGGGAAATCTACCTTCTACACCGCCGCGACGATGGCCGACGTGGAGGTGGGAAACTACCCGTTTACGACCATCGACGCCAACCGCGGCGTTAGTCACGTCCGCACGCGCTGTCCGTGTCTCGACCGCGACCAGCGGTGTGGCAACGACAACTGCCACGACGGCAAGCGCTACGTCCCCATCGAACTGCTCGACGTGGCCGGACTCGTCCCCGGTGCCCACGAGGGAAGGGGGCTGGGCAACCAGTTCCTGGACGAACTGACCAACGCCGACGCAATCCTCCACGTCGTCGACGCGTCCGGCGGAACGAACGAGGAGGGAGAACCCGTCGAAGTGGGGAGTCACGACCCCGTCGAGGACCTGGACTTCATCGAAGAGGAGATGGACCGGTGGCTGGCATCTATCGTCGAACGCAACTGGGAGTCCATCGTGCGGCAGTCCCGCTCGCCCGATTTCGACATCGACGACTCGCTGACGGAGATGCTGACCGGCGTCGGTGCGACGGAACTCGACGTGGCGCGCGTCCTCCGTCGCGTCGACTATCCGGCAGCTCCTCGCCAGTGGACCGACGAGGACCGACAGCGACTCGCGGCGGAAATCCGGACCGAAACCAAACCGATCATCGTCGTCGCCAACAAGGCCGACATCGCCCCCGAAGAGAACATCGACCGCCTCCGGGACGCAGCCGAGACCGTCATTCCGGCCACGGCGGACGGTGAACTCGCCTTGCGTCGTGCAGTCGAGGCGGGCGTCGTCGACTACGACCCCGGTGACGACGACTTCGACATCGTCGGCGACGTGAGCGACCCCCAGGAAGACGGATTAGAGCGCATCCGCGAGGTGATGGCCGAGTGGGGCGGCACCGGCGTCCAGCGAGCCCTCGACACCGTCGTCTACGATGTCCTCGACCAGATTACCGCCTATCCCGTCCAGAACGAGACGAAGTGGACCGACGCCAGCGGCAACGTTCTCCCCGACGCCCACCTGCTCCCCGACGGATCGACGCCGAAGGACCTGGCCTACGCCGTCCACTCCGACATCGGAGAGGGATATCTCCACGCCGTCGACGCTCGCGAGAAACGTCGCATCGGCGAAGACACGGAACTCGAAGAAGGCGACGTAATCAAGATTGTCAGCAGCGCAAAGTGAGGCGGCAAAACGAGGCAGTGCGGCTCGGTTTTAGATGATAGCGCCGACCGGCCCCTCGATGAGGAAAAACAGCGTCTGGTAGGCGGCGTACGCGAGGACGATCGTCGCTGCTGCCAGCGCGCCTTTCGGTCGTTCGAGCGAGACGCCGCGGCGTGCCTCGGCCTTGCGCGCCTCGAACTCGAAGAAGTCCGTCAGGACCAGCCCGATGACGAGCGACGAGAGGACGAATCCGGGGTGGTACGAGACGGTCATGTAGTAGAACGCGCCGACAAGGAGGACGACGTTTATTGCCTCGTGGGGGACGAAACGACTGACTGCTTCGGCCCCGTCGTCTGCCTGTGCGACGTGCCGGTCGTGGGCGATTTTCCGCGTGACGAAGTTCAGCACGACGAGCGCGAGGAGAAGAGCCTCGATGACGAGCACATCGGCGATACCGATTTCGACGCCGAAGATGCTGTCGACGGGCCCGAAGAAGTTTACTCGGGTCATAGTTGAGTCTGTGTCCTTACTACATTAGAGTTTTTCCAATTCCGCGCCCCGGTGAGCGAACGGTGATCGGCTCTCTGGGACCCGGACCAGCTCGACGGTCCCGCCTGTCGAGAGTTCGACCGGGACGCCGACGCTCGCGTGACCAACAGTCCGGCCGTCGGCGAGCACCTCGACTGTGGCGTCCTCGCGTTCGACGGTGATACGCACGTCGTCTGCAGGGACGACCCAGTGGTCGAGTGTCGTGGCGAAGGGCGCGATAGGGACCAGCGCCAGCACTGACGGCCCGGGCGGGATCACTGGCGCGCCCGCGTTGCGAGCGTACCCGGCGGTCCCCGCTGGTGTCGCGGCGACGATGCCGTCGGCTCGAAAGCGGGCCACACGCTCGCCGTTGGCAGTGACGGTAAACTCGGAGATGTGTGCTGGTTCGGCCGTGGCGAGCATGGCGTCTGTGAGCGCCAGCGTGCGTCGAGTGCCGTCGTCGACGGTGACGAGCGGGTGGGACTCGGTTTCCCAGTTTCCGGTCAGCAGGCGCGTGGCGGTGTCACCGAGTCTGTCCCGCGGAACCGACCGCAGGCCAGCCCCGGCGTCGACGGGCAGGAGTGGAACCGTCGGGCCCTCGCGCGCGAGCTCTAGGACCGACGGCTCACCAACTCCGACCGCCACGTCCAGGTCGGCGTCGAGAACCGTTCCCGGTGGTCCGACGACGGATTCCAGACCGGCGTCGTCGAGTGTCGCAACGGCCCGCTCGGTGTCCTCACCGACGACGCCGACGCGCCGTACCTCCCGTGTCATACCGAGACGTGAGAGCAAGACAGGCAAAAAGGCACCGCACGCGGGGCAACAGCGCGAACACTCGACCCCGAACCCGAGACGCGTCTCCGAGTGTACTCGCTTCGTCATCAAGCGGAAGACCTGAATTCGATCGAAGGAAATTCCGAAGACGGGGATTGTCGAAGCGTTTTAGCCAGGTCGCCGCGCACGTCGTATCGTGAACTGAGATGTCGGCCAACTCGGAGTCGGGCACGGTGACGCCACAGGACGAAGCGACGCTTCCGGAGGTGCTGTCTCCCGACCCGGACTGGAGCAGCGTCCTCATCAGCGGGCCGGCGATGACCGGCAAGCAGTCGCTCGGTGTCGAACTGCTCGCGACGGCAAACAGCGCCGGCGGGCAACCGATTGCGATTACCACTGCAGACACCGCCGAACAGGTGCGGACGGCGTACCGGACTGCCGGCGGCGAAGCCACAGACAACCTGGCAGTTATCGACTGTCTCCCCGGATCCGAGGGCAGCGGCGACGACGCCTGGACACGGGCCATCGGTTCCCCGGGTGATTTCACCGGCATCGCGATGGCAGTCTCGGACGTATTCGAAAGCGTCTCAGACAATCGCCAGGCAGGGGCCAGAGTCCTGGTCGACAACCTCGCAACGTCGCTCGTCTACACCGACATCGAACCGCTCTATCGATTTCTGCACGCGCTCGTCGGACGGGTCACTGCCAATGGTGGCGCAGTCATCGCGACGCTCGACACCGACGGCACCGGCGACGCCGAACGACAGGCCCTGGTCGGTCTCTTCGACACTGTTGTCGAAGTCCGTCGGGCCGACGACGCGACCGAGTTTCGCGTCGTGGGCCGAGAAGACGTTCCAGACCACTGGTACCGCCATTCGTCTGGAGGTGATGACGAATGAAAGAACTGCTCGAATACCTCCGTGAACAGGTGATAACGCTGACCGTATACAACTACGAGGGGAGCGACGAGCGACTGGAGACGCTAGCTGGGGCGTTCTCCGGCGCTGGTGTGGCCGTCACCACGGACACCACTGGCCGCGGGTCGCCGACGAACCTCGGTGTACTCCACCGCGGCGACGAGGTGTTCGGCGCGCGTTCGGTCGACGAGTGGGAAGCAGACGACGGCTTCGCGGCTGCGTTCGAAGGGGACGACAGCGACCGGGCCGAGATTCCACACCTTCCCAGCGACGGCATGACGATATCGCCGGAGACGAGCCGAACGAAGATGGTCGGCATCTCCCGGACGTTCGAGCGGCGAGCGCTCCGCGAACGCGGCGGCAGGCTCGTGGCAGGGTTCCAGACGCTGTCGACGATAACCGGCTCCGAACGAACCCGGGCGGTGTACGACCGTCTCGCAAATTCGGGCGTGTCTGTGACGGTCTGTGGCTATCCGGATGCCACTATCGAAGACCCACCCTTCGAGATCTTCGAGGACACCGACGAGAGATTCCGGGAGTACTGGTTCCTGCTGTACGACGGAAACGGCAACGACAGCCGAAAGGCCGCGCTGGTCTCGCGGGAGCAGGACCCGTCGCTGTACGACAGCTTCTGGACCGACAACCCCGAGACAGTCGACCAGCTGTTTGCGCTCGGCTCTGCGGAGTACCCGGAACTACTCTGAGCGGTATCATCGCCGCCCGGAGCGGCAATCCCCGAAGCGTTATCCGGTCGGCAGCCTAATACAGTATCATGCCCGTAGAGCTATTCGGAATACCGCTGTCCTTGCTATTGCTGCTGGCAGGAGCGGGACTCGTCATCGCGGAGGCGTTCGCTCCCGGTGCCCACTTTTTCGTGCTGGGCGTGGGGCTGTTCGTCGCCGGGCTGGTGGGGATTGCCCTCCCGAGCGGCCTCGGTGCCGTTGCGCTGCTCATCATGGCACTCGCCGTTCTCATCTCGACGGGACTGACCCTCTACGTCTACCGCGAGTTCGACATCTACGCGGGGTCTGGCGAGGGGACGACGAGCGATTCGTCGTCGCTCCGCGGCCAGACCGGTCGAGTCACAGAGCGTGTGACGCCGACCGACGGCGAAGTAAAACTCGAGAGTGGCGGGTTCAACCCATATTACAAGGCACGGAGCGTCGACGGGACAATCGAGGAGGGCGAGACTGTCATCGTCCTCGACCCCGGCGGCGGAAACGTCCTCACCGTCGAGTCCTTCGCGGACCGAACCGACGACATCGACAGGGAACTGGCCCGCGACCGCGAGCGGAGAGAGCGCGAAACCGAGTCCGAATCGAGTTCGTAACACCGCCACTTCCCCAAACTGACCGGTCAAACGGACAAACACTTTTCACCGGCTACCCCTAAGCCTCCACGAGATGTTCCCCGCAGTAGTATTACAGACAGATGGGGCCTTCCCGATTATCGCAGGGATTTTCCTCATTCTGGCACTCGTTACAGCGTACAAGAGTATCGTTATCGTCGACGCCTACGACAAGGAAGCGTACACGCGCTTCGGGAAGTATCAGGGGCTGCTCGAACCGGGCCCGAGCTTCGTGTTGCCGTTCGTCACGCGGACGTACCGCTTCGACATGCGGACCCAGACGCTCGACGTTCCCCGGCAGGAAGCTATTACCCGCGACAACTCGCCGGTGACCGCCGACGCCGTGGTCTACATCAAGGTGATGGACGCCGAGAAGGCGTTCCTCGAAGTCGACGACTACAAACGCGCCGTCTCCAACCTCGCCCAGACCACCCTCCGTGCAGTGCTGGGTGATATGGAACTCGACGACACGCTCAACAAGCGCCAGCAAATCAACGCAAAGATACGCAAGGAACTGGACGAACCGACCGACGAGTGGGGGATTCGCGTCGAGAGCGTCGAGGTCCGCGAGGTCAACCCCTCGAAAGAAGTCCAGCAGGCCATGGAGCAACAGACCTCCGCAGAGCGTCGCCGCCGCGCCATGATTCTGGAAGCCCAGGGTGAACGGCGCAGTTCCATCGAGGAGGCCCAGGGTGACAAGCAGTCGAACATCATCCGGGCCCAGGGTGAAAAGCAGAGCCAGATTCTCGAAGCACAGGGTGACGCGATCTCGACGGTGCTGCGTGCGAAATCCGCCGAGTCGATGGGCGAGCGTGCCGTCATCGAACGCGGGATGGAAACCTTAGAAGAGATCGGCAAGGGCGAGTCGACGAAGTTCGTCCTCCCGCAGGAACTCACCTCACTAGTGGGCCGCTACGGCAAACACCTCCAGGGGAGCGACGCCAAGGAGAACGGCCACGTCCTCGAGGGGCTGGACTTCGACGACGAGACCCGGGAGATGCTCGGTCTCGACGACATTGAAGAGATTCTGGGAGAACTCGACGACGAAGAATCGGTCATCGACGTCGAGAAGATGGAGCAGGAAGCCCAGGCCGTCAAATCCGGCGAGTCGACAGCCGACATCAAAGACCCCGACGATGTCATCGACGAGATGGACGACGGGATAGACATGGACGCGGGCGGCGCGAACTTCAGCAGGGAGTCCTCCGACGACAGCGAGAGTTCGAACTAGCTGGCCACCCGCCTTTTGCCGTGCGTGCGATACTCTCACAGAGCGAAGGTATTTTCCCGTCGTCTCGCCAACAAACGAGCAATGAGTCGGGATGGGGACGTAGACGAGTCAAAGCGTGCGACACTGCGTCGCTTCGCTGCACTGGGGGCCGCCAGTCCGCTCGTCGGACTCGCGAGTGCGAGCGACAGTGACGCGCCCGACGCGATTATAGGATATCTGACTGCAACGCCCGGAGCACACTTTTCGAAGATTCGCGACGACCTGCAGTTGGGTACCGGCGAAACCCAACACCACCTCCGTCGCCTGGAGAGCGAGGGGACCATCGAGAGTCGGAAGGACGGCGACTACAGCCGGTACTTTCCCGCGGGACGGTTCTCGGAGTTCGAGCAGGTTGCACTCGGCTATCTCCGCCGAGAGACGCCACGCGGAATGCTCGTGGCGCTGTTGCAATCGCCGGGCATTTCTGCGGGTGATATCGCGTCACAGCTGGACGTGTCGCGCCCGACAGTGAGCAAACACGCCGCCGAAATGGAGACGGCGGGGTTGCTCTCCCGCGAGGACGGGTACGCTGTCGAACGGGCAGAGACGCTGCTCATGCTGCTGGTCCAGTACGCCGATTCGTTCGGCGAGGAGGCAGTGGCGCTGGCGGCGGCGGCTGACGACCTGGTCGCCTACGACCCCGAGTGACCGTCGGTGACCATCCAGGTGGTACTGGAAGAGTACCCCCACTTCTCGATGTCGAGTCCGACTTCCTGCTCTTCGAGAGCAGTCATGTTGGTGCCGACCTCCTTCGCCGAGAGGTCAAGCTCCTCGCCGATGAGCCGTGATTTGAAATACGTCTGTGTGTCGGCGTTGTCTCGCAGATACGTGAGAATCTGGCGCTGTTTCTCTGTGAGGTTCGGCGTGTCCGCGCTCGCTGTGGCGGTCGCGCTCATACCAACAGGAATGGCTGTCTCGCATATAGCCAGTTTGGTACGGTCGGTTAACAGGCTCCCCTCTGGTGATTTTAGTACTATCTCGCCATCTGTAACCGGCCGTGCCGGAGCAACAGACCTGAACGTTGGTACGGGCGCGAACAGGCCCGACCATCGCTCGGCCGTTCACGAAATATTGCGGTACCTGGGGTGTCGACTCACGTCACGGAAGGGTAGCCAACAGTCTCAGATGTCTTCGTCAATAATTTCGCCGACCGCGAAGTTCGACTTGACCTCCGTGACTTCGACTTTGACGCGCTCGCCGATCTCCGAATCGGGGACGATGATGACGTAGCCACGCTCGACGCGGGCGATACCGTCACCCTGTTTGCCGATGTCCTCGATTTCGACATATCGGATTTCCCCCGCTTCTACCGGAGGCTGTGGTTCCGACGGTACCCCCTCGTCGCGCTCGGGTTCGGGTTCGGATTCGGCCGTCTCGGCTGAAATCAGCGCGACACGGTAGGTTTCGTTCGGGTCGATAGAGCCAGTCTCGATTTCCCGCTTCGGGACCTCGATAACGTACTTGTCGTCGTCGGACGTGATATTCGAACTGAACAGACACAGGAGTTTATTCGAGATTTCCAAGGTAGTTAGACCTCCATTCGACGTAGAGGAATTCCACCCCCAAAATAGTGTGTGTACACGCGACCGGGACTAGAGCGGCGTTCCGTCGGGACGTTTCGCCCCTTCGGAGTCGTGAACCACGATATCGCCCCGTCCGGCGTCTGTCGGTTCGTACCCATCACGCACGGCGATTGCCTCTTCGAGTTCTCTGATTGCGCGGGTTTTGAGCGCTGCCGCGAGTTCCTCAGCATCGTCTCGACCGATATCTCGCCCGAGTCCCTCACACTCGTGGGCGCGGACCATCCCCTCGGCATCAACAGCCTCGCCCATCGGCTGGCTCGTGCCACCGAGTGCGACGCTGAACGGGTAGGTCTGGCAGACCAACGGCCGGTTCTCGTGGACGGTACAGGCACCTTGCGTCCCGTCACCCGAGGTCGTTTCCTCGTAGAAGGTGCAATCTCCGCAGTCGTCGGTCTGCAGCGCCCACTCGAAGGTTTCGCCTTCCAGTCCGTCCGCTCCCTCGGTGAGACCGTAGGGCATCGGCCGGGCCACGTCCCGGAAGTCGTAGTCGCCGCCGTCCTGAATCGTCTGGATTTCGTCGGGGAAGATGGTCGCCGTGTGCGGATCGCCACCATCGGTAGTCGCCTTGTCAGCGTCAGCCCCGCCACTTCCGCAGCCGTCCTCGGCTTTGCAGCAGGCCCCACAGCGAGTACACTCGAAGCCGATCGATTCGATGGCGTCGGCGAGCGCAGTCACTGAGAGGTCACGCGCGCGGTCCAGTTCCGATTCGAGAGTCTCCACGCAGGAGCCTATGTGGGCAAAAACAAAAGCCCGTCGCCGGGCATCGGTCCAGCCGCCTAGACCGGTGACGCCCGTTCGCCGTCCCACCGAACCTGACCCTCGATGGCCAGCTTTTCGAGGTGCGCGACGACCGTCGCGCGGGCGAGGTCCCGAACCGCGGACACGTCCTTCTCGTAGGCGGCGTCGACGATATCGTCGGGCGTCATCGCGCCCTCCTCTGTGACGGCCCTGCCAACAGTTCGCTCGCGCTGGAGACGGTGAGCGATGAGGCGGCTGCAGGTGGCCCGCGGGTCGTCGACGACAGGGCCGTGTCCCGGATAGAGGTTGTCGGGCGCTCGAGCGTGTACGCGGCGCAGCGACGAGAGGTAGGCGCGCATATCACCTCCCGGTGTGCCGACGACGACAGACCCCTCTGCGACGGCGAGGTCGCCGCTGACGAGACCGTCGTCGACGACAAACGCGACGTGTTCGGAAGCGTGACCGGGGGTATCGACGACCGGAACGCCGTCAGCGACGGGAAGCGTCTCGCCGGGCGAGAAGGTGCGGTCCGGGTCGACGCCGGTGGCGGCGGCGAACTCCCGCTCGTGCCCCGCACGCGCCCAGACTGTGAGGTCGAACGTCCGGGCGGCTTCGGCAACGGCACCGACGTGGTCCGGATGGTGGTGTGTGACCGCGACGTGGCCGACGTGTCGGTCAGAAATCACATCGTGGAGGTCGTCGGTCAGTGTAGCAGGGTCCACCAGCAGGGCGTCGTCACTACCGAGAACGTAGGCGTTGGTTCTACCGTCCGGTGCTCGTGTGTTTGTGGAAACTGGAATTTGCTGTGGTGTCACTCTACCAGTGCGTACACCTGTTTGCGCGCATCGTGGAAACTGTAACGGGATTCGACGAGACTCTCGTCTTCGAGGCGGTTCAGCGCGTAGCGGACCGTCCGGTCGGGCAACCGTGATTCCTCGGCGAGCTGTCCCTGTGAGAGTGGTGAGTCGGTCTCGAGAACCTTCGCGACCAGTTTCGCGCTCGGGGGCAGTTCACGGAGCCGGCGTTCGAACTCCGAATTTCCGAGTTCGTTGCTACTTTCACCAGTTTTCGTGCTCATACGTTTGCTTCTGCAGCGGATAGTGGTAAAACTTCCCTACAAACAAGGCTATACAATACAGAGTGTTAACCCAATATAACCATCCTAAAACAGCGTCGCGGGCGTGGCCTCCGAGGGCGCACTCTCGTGAGGGACGACCGGAGAGTCAATACCATTTTATCCCCCGGGTGGTGAAAAGACGGTAGCGTGAAAGGACAGGAGTGGTATCAGGCCGACGACGTGGCGGAGGCCTACGAAGACAAGCGCTTCTCGCGCGGTGGACGACTCATCGACGACCGGGAGAAAGCAGCGGTGCTGAACGCTCTGGGACCCGTCGAGGACAAGGACATTCTGGAGATCGCCTGTGGGACGGGGCGGTTTACTGCGATGCTTGCCAAAGAGGGTGCGAACGTCGTCGGTCTCGACATCTCGGGACCGATGCTCCAGCAGGGCCGAGAGAAGGCCATTCAGCTGGGGGTCGACGACCACATGGAACTGATGCGCGGGGACGCGGGACGACTCCCGTTCCCCGACAATCACTTCGACGCCGTGCTCGCGATGCGGTTTTTCCACCTCGCGGACACGCCACGAGAGTTCCTCAGAGAGATGCGTCGCGTCTCGGCGAATCAGGTGTTTTTCGACACGTTCAATCGGTTTTCGACCCGGTCGCTGTACAACTGGACGCTCCCGATGGGGTCGCGGCTCTACTCCGGAACGGAAGTTGCCCGCTTGCTCCGAGACACGAACCTCGAACTCGCGGGATCCGAGCACGACTGGATATTCCCGTACGGATTCTATCGGCAGATTCCGGGCAGCGTCGCCACTGCGTTTCGCAAGCTAGACACCGTCATCGGTAGTTCCTACGTCGGTGACCGGCTGGCGTCGGTCTCTTACTGGGACGCCCGGGTGTAAGGTTCCCCCGCGACTTTTTTACCTTTCGAGCGCGCTATCGGTGGATATGGATGTCTCGGTCGTCGTCCCGACACTCAACGCCCGCAACCAGCTAGCGGGTTGTCTGGACGCGCTCGCCGAGCACGTCCCTGACGCCGAAGTAGTCGTCGTCAACGGTCCGTCGACAGACGGAACGACGGGAATGATTCAGGAACGCGACGACGTCTCTGTCCTGGTCGAGGTCGCCGACCGGACGATAAACGCCGCACGAAACGCGGGTATCAACCACACGAGTCGTGATGCAATCGCCCTCGTCAATCAGAGTCTCTCCGTGACAGAGACGTGGAAAGCGGCCGTCGAGAGTGGCCTCGACGACAGCGACGTGGTAACTGGACCGACGCACACACAGCTTGTCGCCGGTATCGAGACCGAACAGAAAGAATCGCGAACGATTTCGGGCCGTGACGTTACCTATCTCAACGGCGGAAACGTCGCTTTCCGCCGGGAGCCGCTGGACGAACTCGACGGCTTCGACGAGTATCTCGATATCGGGGGAATGCGAGACCTGTCACACCGACTCGCGGCGCTTGATTTTTCGGTGCAGTGGGACGACGAGATGTGCGCGCGCCGTGAAGTCGGTGCCGACGGCGGCGAGACACCGGCCGACTGGGGGTGGAAGTACCGGTCGCTCGCCTATCGCCTCGTGAAAAACTACGGCTTTCGCCCGACAGTCGTCCGGCGACTTCTCGGCCACGCCGGGTCCGATGCGTTCACCGAACTCCGAGATGTCGTCAAGGGCGACGGACGTCCGTCGCGCTGGCTGGGGACCGGGCGAGACGTAACCACCAACATGCTCCGCGGAATCAAAGACGGACTGGTTGCACGCCGACTCGACAAGACGATTCGACGCAACCCGAGAGGGCGCTCCTACCGGACGGACCGGTCAGTCACAGTCTACGACTGGCGATAACCGTCAGGGTGCGAGCGCGTCAATTACCCGCGAGGCGTTCTTCGAGAACACTTTCTTCATCGCATCCTCGGGAACGTCGAGTGTCAGAATCTCCATGATCGCGACGTTGGGATGGGCGACCGGTGCGCCGCTTCCGAAGAAGACCCGATCGGGATGTTCCATCACTGCGCGCTCCAGCGGGTCGCGTTTGCGCACGAACGTCGTGTCGAGATAGCAGTTGTCGTGTCCGGAAAGCAGGTCGATGGCATCGTGCATCATCTGGTCGTCGAGCGGGTAGCCGCCGAAGTGTGAGACGACCAGCGGGAAGTCGTAGCCGAGCAGCGACTCCTCGATAGCCGACGGCGGGAAGCCACTGCCCCCGTAGGTGAGGACCGGAAGTCCGCGCTCGGCCAACTCTTCGAGGACAGCCTCGTCGGGGAGTCCGTCGACGACGGGGTTGAGTTTGAACCCCGCAAAGCGGTCGTCGTACGCGCACTTCTCGATATCGTCGGGGGACGTGTGGTCGTCCGTTCGCGACGCCGTAATGTTGCGCAGGCGTGAGCCGGTACTTTGCCCGGGGTCTCTGGCACCGTTGACACGCGCCATCGCAACGAACGGCCGACCGACGCTCATCCGGGCGACGGCGTTGTTCGCTTTCAGATACGACCCGTCTCGCTCGCCGGGAAAGACCAGGGCCCGGACGACCCCCGCCTGATGTAGCTCCCGTTCGACTTGCTCGGGGTCGCCGCTGTCCCGTGGACGACGGCTCTCGTCCGGTTCGAGCTCGAGGTGAACGTCGACGACCCTGAACCCGTGCTCCAGTTCGAGCATCTACGGGTCAATCGCGGAGGGGACTATTAAACCCTGTACGACCAGTGCCGCCCAGGACCGTCCCCGCTGCCTTCCGATACGATACATTTATATAGAACCACAAACCACACATGAAACGAGGAACTCAATCATGTCTCAATCTGGCCAGCGACGCATGGGTGGACAGCCCCTCTTTATTCTCAACGAGGATTCCGAGCGAACTAGCGGTGAAGACGCACAGTCGGCGAACATCACAGCCGGCAAAGCGATTAGCGAATCGGTACGGACGACACTGGGTCCGCGCGGCATGGACAAGATGCTCGTCTCCGACAGCGGTGACGTCGTCATCACCAACGACGGAGCAACCATCCTCGACGAGATGGACATCGAGCACCCGGCCGCGCAGATGCTCAGTGAAGTCGCCGAAACGCAGGAAGAGGAAGTCGGCGACGGTACCACGACGGCCGCCGTCCTCGCCGGTGAACTCCTCTCGAAGGCAGAAGACCTGCTCGACGAGGACGTTCACCCGACGACGATCGTCGAAGGGTACCACGCCGCAGCCGGCATCGCCCAGGAAACCATCGACGACGTCACGCTCGGCGGCGACCTGAGCGACGAACAGTTGCTCGAAGTTGCCGAGTCGAGTATGACCGGCAAGGGCACGGGCGACGTTGCTGCCGAGGCACTCGCCGAAACCGTTGTCGATGCAATCCGCCACGTCGACGGTGACCGCGAGAAAGGCGTCGACCGGGACAACATCACGATCCACGCCCAGACGGGTTCGGCGTCCAGCGCGACGGAACTCATCGAAGGCGTCATCATCGACGAGGAGCCCGTCAGCACCGACATGCCGCGCAGCGTCTCCGACGCCTCCATCGCTCTCGTCGACGCAGACATGGAGGTCCGCGAGAGCAACATCGACGCCGAGTACAGCGTCTCGAACGTCGACCAGCTCAACGCCGCCATCGAGGCCGAGGACTCCGAGCTCCGAAGCTACGCCGAACAGCTCGCAGACGTCGGCGCAGACGTGGTCTTCATCACCGGCAGTATGGAGGACCGCGTCGGAGCGTACCTCGCCGAAGAGGGTATTCTCGCCTTCGAGAACCTGCAGGACAGCGACGTCAAGTCCATCGCTTCCGCGACCGGTGGCAACCGCGTCGGCTCTGTCGACACGCTCGACGCCGAGGACCTGGGTGCAGCCGACGACATCCACGTCGAGAAGTACGGCGACGAGGACCTCGTCTTCGTCGAAGGCGGCGCGGCCGCCGAGGCCGTCACCGTCTTCGCCCGCGGCGGCACCGAACACGTCGTCGACGAACTCGAACGCGCACTCCGCGACGCGCTCGACGTCGTGACCGCCGCCCTCGATAAGGGTGGCGTCGTCGCCGGTGCCGGTGCGACCGAAATCGCCATCGCCGACCGCATCCGCGAGGAATCGGCGGGCATCGAGGGCCGCAAACAGCTGGCCGTCGAGGCCTTCGCCGACGCCGTCGACGTGCTCCCGCGCACGCTCGCGGAGAACACCGGCATGGACCCCATCGACGCGCTCGTCGACCTTCGCGCCGCGCACGAAGAGACCGGCCGCGCAGGCGTCATCAGTGAGGGCCAGACCGGCGTCATCGACGACCCCGTCGACCACGGTGTCCTCGATCCCGCCGCTGTCAAGCGCGAGGCAATCGAGTCGGCCAACGAAGCCGCGACGATGATCGTCCGTATCGACGACGTCATCTCGGCAGAGTAAGTCACTCAATCTACCACGTTTTTTGGCGGTGCCGTTACCCTTCCCCAGTCCCTACTGTCGCTCGTGTCAGCACCGCCTGCCATCACGACAGCACCGTGGGAGAAGGTCGACGAGTGGTCGGAAACGGCATTCGAGAACCGGTTCGTGACTGTGAAATCCGACAACGCCGTCTACGAGGACCCGGACTTTCTGACGGAATTTCGCCCGCTGATGCCCGATGGCATCGACCAGTCGCCGCGAGCGGTGTTCACGACTGGCCTCACGTTCGACCCACCGCCACCCGGCGACCGGACGATGGAGAAACTGCTCGCCATCGCCGCGAAGTACGCCAGTCGCGAGTTCAGAAAGAGCCTCGGCGAAGACGGCCTGCGAAACGTCGAACAGACCGGCTCGCAGGACCTCCGCCTGCGCGGCCGGCGCACCGCGAAGGCGTTCCAGTACGACGCCGGCTATCCCCTCAACGGTGAGGCACTGGCCGTTCCCGATGCCGATCCAGTACTCTCGATTCGCGTCTGGGTGGCCATCTGGCCGAAAGAGGATTCCTTCGAAATGGGTGGTGGGATCTATCCGCTGGAGAACCTCGCGGACGCAGTGTCGCGGGTCGGTGGGAAAACCGACGTTACCGTCACGGCCCAGCCCGGCGGCGACCGCCGTGAAGTTCTTGCCCGAATCCGAGAAGCGGCGGAGTGAGTTACCACTTGAATCGAATGCGGTCGCCAACGCCAATGCTGAACGCCTTGTCTCCTCGGCCACGGTTGACCGCAAGTTCGACGTTGCCGTGACTGCCGACAGTCACGACGCGGTGGCCGCCGTCGACGGCCGCATAGGAGTGTCGGACCGTGGCTGAGATTCCGTTCGCCTGAACGTGGTCGCCAAAGCGGCCGGCGAGGACCTCACCGGGAACGTTCGTAATGACGTTCCCGAAACTGTCGATGGTCAGCACTTCCCCGACTGCGCCATCGTCGGTAATTGTCGGTTCCGGAAACGTCACCTCGGCAAACTCGTCGGTCCGCTCGAATCCGTCGTCCGTCTGGAACGTCTCGTGTCCCGCATCGTGGACGTGCGCTGCTGTCGGTGCAAAGAGGTCGCGACCGTGGAACGTCTGACTGTCCGGTTCCGGCGGCCAGGCGCTCGTTGTCGGGTCCGCTTCGGTCGGATCGCCCTGTTCGAACTTGACGGCAAACACCGCTATGTCCTCGGCGAGACGGCGCGCTGCGGGGAGCAAGATGCCGTTGTCCGGGCCGACGAGAACGTGTTCATCTGCCCGGACGACGACGGCGCCGCGGTCCGTCCCGACGCCGGGGTCGACGACGACGAGATGGACTGCCGGCGGAAAGTACGGCAGCAGTTCCTGCAACCAGAACGCGGTGGCGCGGACGTCCTGTCTGGGGAAGTCGTGTGAGATGTCGACCAGTCGGGCGTCGGTGTGCTGGAGGAGCACACCTTTCATGGCTGCCGGATACGGAGAGCCGAAGTCAGAACTGAGTGTTATCATACCCTGTGATTCGGTCGACACTCCCTTACCGATGTTGCCTGGCCAACCGACCAGTGGTTTGATTTCGCTCTCAGACCCACTGCTGGTATGGACGATTCGGACCCAGTCGAGAGACGCGTCGGCCAGCGACTCCGAGAGTCGGATGCCACTGTCGCCGTTGCCGAGTCCTGTACGGGTGGGCTGGTCGGCTCACTCCTGACAGATGTGCCGGGGTCGAGTGACTACTTCGACCGGTCGGTCGTGACCTACTCGAACGACGCAAAACAGGACCTGCTGGCGGTCAGCAGAGAAGCACTCGATTCCAACGGTGCCGTCTCGGAATCGGTCGCTGGTGAGATGGCCGCTGGCGTGCGCGACACCGCTGGCACGACATGGGGCGTCGCCACGACGGGTATCGCTGGACCGAGCGGCGGCACGCCGGACAAGCCAGTTGGCACAGTGTACATCGGCGTCGCCTACGCCGGTGAGTGGGGAACAGAGTCGTCGTCGGTGGCCGTCGAGCGCCACGAGTTCGATGGAACGCGAACGGAACGAAAAGAGCGGTTTGCCCGGCAAGCGCTGCGAGCGTTGTTCTCGGAACTCGAGGGGCAGCCGTAGCCAGCTACTCCTCGGCAGCAGTGTCGAGCTGGCTCACGGTCTGGAGTCGCTCGATGCCGTCGATTTCGTCAATGGTTTCGGCGACGGATTCAGGGACGAACTGCCGCCACGTGCTATCAGAGACCATCCGTTCTCGAATCTCGCTGCCTTTCAGTTCCTCGCGGTTGAACATCCCGGTCTGGCGCACCTCGACGCCGGCTTCACGAAACAGTTGGAAGACCAGCGGATTGTTCGAATATGCGATGTCGAACCGAGGCGACATACTCTGGACGTGGCTGACCCAGACAGAGTTTCTGTTCAGGTCCTCGATAGGGACGGCGTAGGTGGTGATGTCGAGCGATTCGAGCGTCTTTGTAATCATCATCACTCGTTCGCCGGCGGTGAAGGGGTTGCGGACGCTGTGAGAGTCGCCGGCACTCCCAATACCGATGACGAGTTCGTCGACTTCCTCGGCGATGGACTCGACGAGTTGGAGATGGCCGTCGTGGAACGGCTGGAACCGGCCCACGAGGAATCCACGGGTCGTCTGCATGTGGTCGGAACTGGGGTGGCTGTTTGATAAACCCGACGGGTTCCGTACCACTCATTTGCCAACCCCTTTGTTCGGGAGCCTTCTGTCGATTAGTGGCGTATGCAATCCTAGTCGATGGGAGAAAGTATATCAGTCGACAGGCCTTCGATACTGGTGTTAGCAACGTTTGCATGAGTGACAATATAGAAACAGACGACATTCCGGGAATCGACCCGGACGTCGACTCCGAGGAAGACGACACGGAGACCGAAGAGGCTCCGGAGTCAGACGGAGAGATCGGGAGCGACACCGACCTCGGGAGCGACGTCACGGTCGATGCCGGAGTGGAAGTCGACGAGGAGGCAGCCGAAGACGACCTGCTCGGCGGCCTGAAAATCGACTCCTCGGCGGACATCGAGGTCCCCGACAGGCTAGTCGACCAGGTCATCGGGCAGGGCAACGCCCGCGACATCGTCAAGAAGGCGGCCAAACAGCGCCGCCACGTGATGATGATCGGCTCGCCGGGAACCGGCAAGTCCATGCTGGCCAAAGCGATGAGTCAGTTGCTCCCCAAAGAGGAACTACAGGACGTACTCGTCTACCACAATCCCGACGACGGCAACGAGCCGAAAGTCCGGACGGTCCCGGCCGGGAAGGGCGAACAAATCGTCGATGCGCACAAGGAAGAGGCCCGCAAGCGCAACCAGATGCGGAACTTCCTGATGTGGATCATCATCGCCATCGTCATCGGGTACTCGCTGATCATCGTCCAGCAGATTCTGCTGGGCATTCTCGCTGCCGGTGTCATCTATCTCGCCTTCCGCTACGGGTCGCGTGGCAGCGACGCGATGATTCCGAACCTGCTGGTCAGCCGCGGCGACCAGAAGACCGCCCCCTTCGAGGAGGCGACCGGCGCACACGCCGGCGCGCTGCTGGGCGACGTCCGCCACGACCCGTTCCAGTCCGGTGGGATGGAGACGCCGAGCCACGACCGCGTCGAGGCCGGTGCGATCCACAAGGCGAACAAAGGCGTGCTGTTCATCGACGAAATAAACACGCTGGACATCCGCAGCCAGCAGAAGCTGATGACCGCCATCCAGGAAGGCGAGTTCTCCATCACCGGGCAGAGCGAACGCTCCTCCGGTGCGATGGTCCAGACCGAACCCGTCCCCTGTGACTTCGTGATGGTCGCGGCCGGGAACCTGGACGCCATGGAGAACATGCACCCGGCGCTGCGCTCGCGTGTCAAAGGGTACGGCTACGAGGTCTACATGGACGACACCATCGACGACACGCCGGAGATGCGCCGGAAGTACGCACGCTTCGTCGCACAGGAGGTCGAGAAGGACGGCCGCCTGCCCCATTTCACCCGCGAAGCGATAGAGGAGGTCATCCTGGAAGCCCAGCGTCGGTCTGGTCGGAAGGAGCACCTGACGCTCAAACTGCGTGACCTCGGTGGACTGGTCCGCGTCGCTGGCGACATCGCCCGCGCCGAGGACAAAGACTACACCGAGCGCGGAGACGTGCTCCAGGCCAAGAAGCGCTCGCGCTCCATCGAGCAACAGCTCGCGGACAACTACATCGAGCGCCGCAAGGACTACGAACTGACCGTCAGCGAAGGCGACGTGGTCGGCCGCGTCAACGGGCTCGCAGTCATGGGCGAGGACAGCGGTATCGTCCTCCCCGTCATGGCCGAGGTGACACCGTCGCAGGGCCCCGGCGAAGTCATCGCCACGGGACAGCTCAAGGAGATGGCCGAGGAGGCAGTCCAGAACGTCTCGGCAATCATCAAGAAGTTCTCGGACGAGGACATCTCCGAGAAGGACGTTCACATTCAGTTCGTCCAGGTCGGCGAAGGCGGCGTCGACGGCGACTCCGCCTCGATTACCGTCGCGACCGCAGTCATCTCCGCGCTGGAGAACGTCCCCGTCGAGCAGAACATCGCCATGACCGGCTCGCTGTCGGTCCGCGGTGACGTGCTGCCCGTCGGCGGCGTCACGCACAAAATCGAGGCCGCCGCAAAGTCCGGCCTCGACAAGGTCATCATCCCCGCTGCAAACGAGCAGGACGTGATGATCGAAGAAGAGTACGAGGAGATGATCGAGATCATCCCGGTCAGCCACATCAGCGAAGTGCTGGAAGTCGCGCTGGCCGGCGAGACGGACAAGGACTCGCTGGTCTCCCGGCTGAAGTCCATCACCGGCTCGGCACTCGAACACGACGTGGGCCGCGGCTCCGGCAGCCCGAACCCACAGTAACGCGTGCCGGGGTGGGTTCCGTTCACCGGGCTCACCGCCGTCGTCGTACTGCTTTTACTCGGTCTCGCACGACTCTCACAGCAGGCTGTCAGCGACCAGCCAGCACTCCCCGACGGAGACGAACCGATAGCAACTCCGGACACACCAGCGCCCGCTGAAACGCCATCGACGGAGTCCACGGCACCCGACGCAGGTGTGACAGACGGCGACGCGGTGACGATTACCGGAGAGATAGAGACGGAGTCTGGACCAGTCCAGCCAGTCGAGGACTCACCGAGTGCAACCCAGCAGTTCTCGACGGGAGCGTTACTGGCAAACGTCGCACTCACACAAGGTCTGTTTGGAGCAATTCTCGTGGCCGGCGCGTGGTACTACGAGATCCCACTGTGGGCGCTTGGGCTGACCGAGACAGCGGTCGGAACCGGCACGCTCGCCGTCAGTATCGGCATCGTCTTCGGCGTGTTGCTGTGGACGGCCAACGAAATCAGCGCGACGGTGGCCGACGCCGCCGGTGCGACGTACGACGAATCCCTTCGAGAGATGCTCGCACCGGATACGGTTCCGGGCTGGCTACTCTTACTCGGTGTTATCTTGCCAACCATCGCCGTCGTCGAAGAACTGCTCTTTCGGGCGGCGCTTATCGGTGTCCCCGCGGCCGGGTTCGATATCTCACCGCTCGCGCTCGCCATCTTCTCGTCGGCGCTGTTCGCGCTGGGCCACGGCGCACAGGGGAAAGTCGGCATCGCCGTCACTGGTGGACTCGGACTCGTCCTCGCCGGTGGCTACATCCTGAGTGGAAGTCTGCTCGTGGTCGTCATCGCCCACTATCTGGTGAACGCACTGGAGTTTCTCGTCCACGAAGGAATCGGCGCGGACCGACTCTAGAGCCCTTCGACGGCGCGGAGTTTCTGCTCGACGGGCGGCGGGGCGGCACTCGGCCCGTCACGGACGCGGTGGTCGGGAATCAGCAGTGGGACAGGGTTCTCCGCGAGCGCTTTGCGGACGAGCGTGTGGTCGCTCTCCTCGCCTGCGTCGAGCCCCGGCGTCATACTGACGAGTTGTTCGACGGTGATATCGTCGCCGTACGGCACCTCTCGGAGCTGTTCGAGTACTTCCCGCTGGTCAGTCGGGACCGTTAGCGCGATTTCGACATCTTCGAATTCGTCAGTCGCACCCTGTAGATACGACTCGATGCGGTCGAGCAAGTCGTGGTCTGTCGACGCGTTCTCATCGAGCGCCGTCGGGAACGACACAGAGATGACCCGCCCCTGCGCGACACCGAGTTGTACGTAGCGGTCGAGATACCTCGACTCGCGGGCGTAGATACCGGCAGTCTCGTCCATACACCCTCGATGGTCCTCGGTGCCTTGAAAATTTGCGTCGCGCGTGCGCCTCTCGTGATTCTCGACGTTCAGCCTCCCGGAGAGTTCTGTTTAGCTGCTGTGCCGTGCGGCGGACTGAGAGAGCACGAGGACGCAAGCCTTTTGTACATCTCTGTCCATTAGTGTTCACTAATGGTCTCTGATGAAGAGTTCGCGCCAGCGATTCAGTCGATACTGGAGACAGCGCGCGAGCGCGGAGGTGGGGACGAACGAGTCAACGTGGATGCACGGTCGCTCCCGGCCGCAATCGAGCGGACGGAAGCAGAGAGCCGTGTTCCGATTATTGCAGAGGTAAAGCCCACGAGTCCGACGACCGACGGCAAGCGGCGGTCAGACCCGATCGAACTCGCCGAACAGATGGTCGCCGGCGGTGCGACTGCGCTGTCGGTTCTCACCGAGCCCGAGCACTTTGGTGGGACTCCCGACGACCTGCGGGCGGTCCGCGGGGCAGTCGACGTACCCGTGCTTCGGAAGGATTTCATTCTCCGCGAGGAGCAGCTGGACACCGTCGAAGCGGATATTATTTTGCTCATCGCTCGCTTCGTCGACGACCTATCCGGCCTGCTGGCGGCCGCTCGCGAGCGCGGGTTTCAGGTGCTCGTCGAAACGCACACCGAATCGGAGGTCGAACAGGCTCTCGATGCGAGCGCAGATATCATCGGTATCAACAATCGGGACCTGGCGAAACTGGAGGTAGACCTGGCGACGTTCGAGCGAGTCAGCGAGAGCGTTCCCGAGAGCGCCACGTTGATAGCCGAAAGCGGCATAGGGACCACCGACGACGTGGCACGGATGCGCGCGGCCGGGGCCGATGCCCTGCTGATCGGGTCGGCAATCATGGACCTCTCCGGGAGTGAAGCGACCGGAGGCTCGTCGGACGCCGCGTCCGACGGTGGGGACGTAGAGACGAACACACGACGATTTACACAAGCATGAGTACGGACAGCAAATTCGGAGAGTACGGCGGACAGTACGTGCCGGAAGCGTTGATGCCGGCAATCGAAGAGTTGACAGACGCCTACGAGCGCTACGTCCTCGACAACGAGGCCGGCTTCGTCGACGAGTTCCGCCGCCGGATGCGCGATTTCGGCGGCCGCCCGACGCCGTTGCAGCGTGCCGACCAGCTCTCCGAGCGCTACGACACCGAGGTGTATCTCAAGCGCGAGGACCTGCTCCACGGCGGCGCACACAAGCTCAACAACGCACTCGGCCAGGTGCTACTTGCCAAGTACATGGGCAAAGAGCGCATCATCGCTGAGACGGGGGCCGGACAGCACGGCACCGCAACGGCGATGGCTGCGGCCCACCTGGATATGCCCTGCGAGATTTACATGGGGGAAACCGACATCGCCCGCCAGCGACCCAATGTCTTCCGGATGCGCATCAACGGCGCGGCGGTCAACCCCGTCACGGCCGGCCGTGGCACTCTGAAGGAGGCCATCAGCGAGACGATGCGCGACTGGGCAACCACCGTCGAGAACACCCACTACGTCATCGGGAGCGTCGTCGGGCCCGCTCCGTTCCCGGCGATAGTCCGTGACTTCCAGGCGCTCATCTCCGAGGAAGCCCGCGAGCAGATCCGGGAGCAGGCCGGTCGCCTGCCCGACTCGGTGCTCGCGTGTGCCGGCGGCGGCTCGAACACGATGGGAACCTTCGATCACTTTATCGATGATACTGGCGTCGGCCTCTACGCCGTCGAAGCCGGTGGCTCCTCGCTGTCCGTCGACGAGGAAGCGGGCGTCGCGCCAAATTCGGCGTCGCTGTCGACCGGCGAGGAGGGCGTTCTCCACGGTGCGCGCACAAAGGTGCTCCAGGATACCGACGGTCAAATTATGGAGTCACACAGCGTCTCGGCGGGGCTGGACTACGCCGGCGTCGGGCCGGAACTGGCACACCTCGTCGACACCGGGCGCGTCGACGCCGTCAACGTCGACGACGACATCGCGCTGGAGGCGTTCCACCGCCTCTCGCAGGACGAGGGCGTCATTCCGGCACTGGAGACTGCACACGCCTTTGGCTACCTGGAAGAGCACCACGACGACCTCGGCGACCTCGTGGTCGTCAACGTCTCCGGTCGCGGGGACAAAGACCTGGAGACCGTCATCGAGGAGACGATGGACCGGGACCTCGATATCGCACCAGACATGAGCATCTTCCGGGAAATCGGAGGCGGGTCGCTGTGAGTCTCGACGACGCCTTCGCCGGTGAACCGGCTTTCGTCCCCTACCTCGCGGCGGGTGACCCCGATTACGAGTCGTCCATCGAGTACGTCGAGGCGCTGGCACGCGGCGGGGCCGACGTTATCGAACTCGGCTTGCCCTTCTCCGAACCGATTGCGGAGGGTCCTACGATTCAGGAGGCCATCGTCAGGTCGCTCGAGGCGGGGATGACGCCCGACCGCTTCTTCGAGTTCGTCGACGACCTGGACGTGGACGTGCCGCTGGTCTGTATGACCTACTACAACCTCGTTTATCAGTACGGCTCCGAGGCAGGTCCCCGCCCCTTCGTCGAAAAGGCCGCCGATGTCGGCATCGAGGGGTTCGTCATCCCAGACCTGCCCGCAGAAGAGGCGGGACCGCTCCGAGACGCCTGTGACGAGTTCGGCCTCGACCTGATATTCATCGTCGCGCCGACGACGAAAGGCGAACGCCTCGACAGGATGCGCGAGCAGGTTTCCGGCTACGTCTACGTGCAGGCGCGACTCGGAACCACGGGTGCGCGCGACGACGTGAGCGACCACACCGAGGAGTCGCTGGCCCGCATCGAAGACTGGGACGTGCCCAAGGCCGTCGGGTTCGGAATCAAGACCGGCGAGCACGCCGAGCGAATCGTCTCGGCGGGCGCGGACGGTATCATCGTCGGGTCCGCACTGGTGGATATTGTCGCCGACGGCCACGAAAACGACGACCCAACTGCGGACGTGGCAGCGAGACTGGAGGAGAAGGCCCGGGAATTAAAAGAGGGTGCACGGTCAGGACGACAAGGTCCGTCCCAAGACCGGCCGCAACCGGAACGCACATAATCGTACTTGCCACAGTGTCGCACAATGACAGCAGGGAAGTCGGCACGAATGACACGCATCGGGACAGGCGGTCGCTACCTCATCGTCCCCATGGACCACGGCATCACACTGGGCGCTGTCAAGGGCCTGAAGGACATCGAATCGACTATCGACGCAGTGACGCGGGGCGGCGCGGACTCGATTCTCACCCAGCGGGGTATCGCGCCGCGCGTCCACGAAAACAAAAACGACGCCGGCTACATCGTCCACCTCAACGGCTCGACCTCCATCGGTCCGGATGAGAACGACAAACGACAGACTGGAACCGTCGAAGACGCCATCCGCGCCGGGGCGGACGCCGTCTCCTTCCACATCAACGTCGGAAGCGAACACGAACCCGGACAGATTTCGGAACTCGCGGAACTCACGAGCGAGGCCGCAAACTACGGGATTCCCGTCCTGGCGATGACCTACGCCCGCGGTCACGACGTCCGCGACGACGATCCACACGAGTTCTCGGAGGATCTGGGCCACGCCGTCCGCCTCGGTGAGGAACTCGGTGCGGACGTCATCAAGACGGCCTACTCGGGGACGCCCGAGACGTTCGAGCACGTCGTCGAGTCGACGCGCCTGCCTGTCGTCATCGCGGGTGGATCCAGAGGGACCGACGAGGAGACGCTGGAGATGGTTCGCGGTGCGATGGACGCCGGCGCGGCCGGCGTCTCGATGGGGCGCTCTATCTTCCAGCACGACGACCCGGAAGCGATTACCGAAGCCGTCGCAGCAGTCATCCACGACAACGCCACGGCTGGCGAAGCCGTCGAGCAGGCGGGACTCGCGGCCGAAATCTAAAGACAGCGCGGACAGATTCGTCAAAACCTGTCGACGAACGACCGGAGACGAGCAGTCAGGGAGCTACCGGTCGAATCGTCTTCCGTTTCGGTGTCCGAGTTCGTTTCGTCGTCCGAATCTGTCTCGGCGCCGGTCGCTCGCTGCTCCGGCGCGGCCGAGCGCGCCTCGGATCGGGCGTTCGACTCGCCGGCGGTCGATCGGGATTCTGACGACGGTTCACCACCGCTTCCGTCTTCTGTGCGTCGCTCTGTCTCGGCAGCTTCGACGCCGTCCGGGACGTGGGTGATCGCCTGGTTTCTCGTCGACTGTCCGGCGTCCGTCGCGGGGGTATTCGACCCCGCGATACCAGCAGATTCGTCGTCGGCAGAGTCATCAGTCTGTGTCTCGACAGCGCGATGACTGGCGGATGGCCCGGTCGCTGCCTCGCTGTCTACCTGGCTGGGCTCGTATCTGGAAGGACCCTGTCCGTCCGACAGCGCAGTCTTCTTCGAGTCGCCCGGATTCGAGGTGGCAACGGCTTCGTTCCCATCCACGGACACGCTCATCCACTCACTGACAGTCGTCTCTGCAGAAGCCTGCGACGTATCCTCGGAGAGTGATGTCGTCGACTGCGTGCTGTGGGACCGGTCGTCAGCTTCGGAAGTCTCCACACCGAGACTGGATAACAAGTTGCTGGCGACGCGCCGGTACTGGGTTGCAGCCTCACTGTTCTGGTCGGCTTCGACGACCGGTTCACCGCTATCCTGGGAGGACGGAACGGCCTCGTCTTCGGGGACGTGACCGAGCAAAGTCACGTCGAGGAAGTCGGCAATCCGCCCGGGTCCCGGCGACGCTCCGGTCCCCGACTTCGTCAGTACCAGGCCACAGACTGGGGTCTCGACGCGTTCGGAGATCTTTTTCGTCTTGTCGACGTCTCGAATAGCCGCAACCCGAGGGGTCGAAACGAGTACCGTCGCGTCTGCCAGGCGAATCGGTTCGATAGTTGCACGACTGAGTCCGGCACCCGTATCGACGATGACGATATCGAAGGCGTCACTGAGATCGTCGAGAATCCCGGAGAGACGTTCGAAATCGATCGCAGTGTATCCCTCCAGATCCGTACCGCTCGGTGCAACAGCGAAATTCGCACTCAGTTGGTAGACTGCGTCCTCGATATCGGCTTCGCCGGCGAGAACCTCGTGTAGCGTCGGGTCATCCTCCGAACGCGGTAGCGATAGAAAGTCGACGACGTTCGCCATCGCGAGGTCGAGTTCGACGACGACGACCCGATACCCGTCAGCAGCGAGTGCCGATCCGAGGTTGATGCTGGTCGTCGTCTTGCCAACGCCACCCTTCGCACCGGCGATAGTTAGTATTCCGTCACTCTTCATACTCACAAACATGTTATTTTGATATTTAATACTAACCAACAGTATGAGGGACGAGTTTTTCTCTCGAATACTAGCGAACGGACGGGTTGTGGGCTCGCTATCTACCGAATTCCAAATATCAATAATGAGACCACCTGCAGAGCGTCGCGTCAGTTCCCATCACGAGCTAGCAACAGACAGCAGTTACTACCGACGCAGGTGTCTCGTTCCGAGCCAGACCAGGACAAACAGCCCACCGAGGAAGAAGGCGATACCAGCAACTAGAGCAGGATCGAGTCCCGATGCTGCCGGATCCGTGACTGTACTCAGGTTCTCGGGTGTCGGCGTAGGTGTCGTCCCGTTCACCGTCTCGTTGGTATCCATGATGGAGACGCCACCATCTGGCGTCGGCGTCCCTTCCGGTGCAGTGCCAGAGTTAGCGGGGTCGTGCCCACCCGACGGCTCGGTGGGTTGGGACGGCTCGAGTTGTCGTGCCAGCCACGCGACGACAGCGCTCATCGGAAGCAAGAGGGCGAGCGCACCGACGACGCGTTTGAGTAGCGCGCGCAGCGAGGACTGTTTGTCGCGACCGGCAAAGAGGACCAGCGCCTCGTCGGTGGGCGCATACACCTTCATCTCGGTCCCGCGCTCGGAGTACCAGGTATCGACGGTTTCGACGAGGTCAGCGTCGACCAGTTTCTCCAGGTGGTACTGGACGTTCTGCACGGAGGTGTCGGTCACGCCAGCGAGGTCCGACGCCGTCTGGGGAGTCTCGTGGAGGGCGGAGAATATCTGTCGTGTCGTTCTCGACGAGAGCGCCTGAAAAACGTCGTCGGCAACGTCGTCGTCGAGGTCAACCAACCGTGGTTCGCGGCCGTCGTCGAGGCTCACTTTCTCCCGGAGCGGGAATATCGAACTCATCCGTCTGTAACGGGGTACAGACGAGACTATAATGACTGTATCTGAGGCCCAAAGAGCCGTTTTAGTCATCGACTGCGGCCCGATTGATTATCTCGGGCTGCAGCGGGATTCGGTACGGGGGGATGACAGCTGCGGTTCTAGGGCGGTGGGGCTGACTGTCGCCCTCCGCGTCAGCCACACGTCAGACACTCGCGGCAGGCTTATACTCGCCCATAGACTCTGTGCGGACATGAATTCAGGTCCCCGCCCGGAGTACGTCACGGTCGACGTGCGTCTGCCCGCCGCGCTGTATACGGACCTCGACGCCTACGCGGTCGCTCACGGTTACGGCAGTGTCGACGACGCTGTCAGTGACGCACTCGATGCCCAAATCCAACGAGCGTAGATTCGGCTGTTCGCGCGGCCGAATGCATCCTATTGCTCGGCGTCGTCCGGCCGAGCATACGCAAACGCCACACTCAAGCCACCCGCCCGCCAGCGTACCCACATGACACGCTCTGTCTGGCTGAAAGCCGACGACGAAGTTGGCGACTGGGAAGCCCGCAAGCGTCGCATCACCGCCGGACTGGAGGCCGGCGTCGACTGGGTACTCGTCGACGAATCGGACGTCGACCGAGTCCGCGAACTCGGCGACGTCAACATCGCTGCCTTCGCTGGTGACGACGTTCACGTGATGGAAGCCGAAGACCACGAGAGCGAAGCCGACGCCACCATCGTCGGCAAGCACGGCGAGGGAGACGGCACCGTCTCGCTCCCCACGGACTTCTCCGGTTCTGCGGACCTCTCTGCGCTCCGGCAGGACAGCCCACTCCCGAAGGGCGGCTACGTCCGCATCCACGACGAGGACTACGAGGAGTTCGCCGGCGCTGTTGCCGAAGAATCAGATTACACTATCGTTATCGGCGAGAACTGGCAAATCATCCCGCTGGAGAATCTCATCGCCCGAATCGGCGAGGAGACGACGCTCGTCGCCGGCGTTCAGACCGCCGAAGAAGCCCAGACGGCCTACGAGACGCTCGAACTCGGTGCTGACGCCGTATTGCTCGATACTGATAGCCCCGACGAGATTCGCGACACTGTCGAGGTCCGCGATGCCGCCGAGCGCGAGACACTCGACCTGCAGTACGCCGAAGTTACCGCCGTCGAACGGACCGGCTCTGCCGACCGCGTCTGCATCGATACGGGCAACATGATGGACCACGACGAAGGCATGCTCGTCGGCTCGATGTCTCGCGGACTCTTTTTCGTCCACGCCGAGACTGCGGAGTCACCCTACGTCGCCTCCCGTCCCTTCCGCGTCAACGCCGGTGCAGTCCACGCCTACGTCCGCACACCCGGCGGCGAAACCAAGTACCTCGCCGAAGTCGGGAGCGGCACCGAACTCCAGGTCGTCGATACCGACGGCAACACCCGCGAAACCATCGTCGGTCGCGCGAAAATCGAGAAGCGCCCGATGTTCCGCGTCGAGGCCGAAGTCCAGACTGAAGATGGGACCGACCGCATCGAGACGCTGCTCCAGAACGCAGAGACGATCAAAGTCAACACTCCCGACGGGCGGAAGGCAGTGACCGACCTCGAAGCCGGCGACGAAATTCTGGTCTACTACGAGGACACCGCTCGGCACTTCGGTGAGGCCGTCGAGGAGAGCATCATCGAGAAGTAGGCAGTCGGCCGTTCTTACTCGCCGGCGTCATTCGTCTCGAACTCGGTGGTACACCAGTGACAGAAGTCGAGATTCTCGTCGATCTCCTTCCCGCAGTTGGGACAGGTCTGGGTACCGTCCTCGCCGACGGGGCTGGTCGCGTCTGCGTCGTCTGTCTTGGTGTTTGCCGCAATCCAGTAGGCGTCGAGAACGCTCAGCGCCGAGAGGACCAGCGCGATGAGCGCGACGTGTTCGGGCACAGCCTGGCGAGATTCGAGAATCGCATCGACCGAAACGGTACTGGGCATCGCTTCGGGCGGGACCAGCCAGACAACGGTGGCGATGATAGTGACAAACCAGAGAAAGGCACGTCCCCACCGCCGGAGGTAGACGTGACCCAGTCCGGGGTACAGCACGGCCAGCACAACCGCTACCAGCGGGCTCTTCTCTCTGGTCGTCCCGGACGAGCTAGTCCTGCTCACACACTACGTTCGGTCGGCTATGTGTGTTTAAACTTCCGCACTGGCGGAGTTACCCGCCAGCTGGCCGACAAGACGGCGTAACGTCGCGAGGTCGTACTGTCCCGGCGCAGTCGCGTCTGCCGGGTCGACGGGCGCGTAGCCAATGCGTGACCCGTACAGCGGCGCGACCGCACGCGAGTGACGGCCGGCTTCGCCCATCGCCATCGTCGCCACCGTCTCACCCGTCCTCGTCAGCTCCCACGTCGCATCTAGCACGTCGAGTACGTCACCCGGGGAGTCTGCGGTGACGGCGAGTTTTCCCACATCGCCGTGCTCACAAGCCGAACGAAGCAACTCGTGTAGTTGGTCGGGGTCCGGCGTCCGCTCGAAGTCGTGCGTCGAGACGACCACTCGCGCGTCGTGCTCGCGGGCGTGACTCCGGACGCGGTCGGCCGCTCCCGATTCGAGCGCGGCCAGTTCCAGGTCGACCGCCTCGACGCGGGAATGTTCGACGGCTGTCTCCAGTGCGTCGAGTCGCTCGTCGCTGTCAGGTGCCTCACCGCCCTCCCACTCGACTCGGTTAGTCACGAGCAGCGGCAACTCGCCGTCGTACTCACGGAGCGCATCGAGCGGGTCGGCTGCAAGGTCCATACGAAACTCGACTACGTCGGCGTGGTCGCGGGCTGCCGGTTCGTCAGTGAGGTCGGCAGTCGCCGCGGCGAGGCGGAACTCCTCGAAGTCCATACCTGTCGTACCCGGTTCCGTCAGAAAAGTGTGCCTCAACCGGTCGGCAGATGCGGTCGTTCGGTGAGTTAATCGCGGTCGGTCCGGTCGACGAGCTGTTGGATCTCGTTGATTTTGGCCGTCTGCTGCTCGTTTGCGGCGGCGATTTGCTCGATTTCTTCGGCAACCTCCTCCGCGTTCTCGGCCGTCTCGTCGACCATACTGGCCACTTCTTCGGTGCTTGCAGCCTGGTCGTCGGTCGCCTCGGCGACTTCCTCGGCGCCGCTTGCGGCCTCGGTGACGGCCTCGTCGATGCGGCGGAGAATCTCCACGGCTTCGTCGACCTGGGCGATGCCCTGTTCGACCTGTGTGTTCGCTTCTTCGATACTCTCGACGGTGGTCGTGGTATCGGCCTTGATATTCGAGACGAGCGTCTCAATCTCGGTGGCGTTCTCCTGGGACTCCTCGGCGAGTGATTTCACTTCGTCGGCGACGACAGCGAATCCTTCACCGGCCTCACCGGCGCGTGCAGCCTCAATAGAGGCGTTCAGCGCCAGCATGTTCGTCTGGTCTGCGATGTCGTTGATGACCTCGACGATTTCGTCGATTTCGTCGATGCTGCCCCGGAGGTCACGAACGTCTTCTGAGACGTCGGTGTTGGCCTCGTCGACGGCTTCCATCGCATCGATGGCGTCGTCTGCGATGTCGACGCCCTCGTTGGCCAGCGCGCGTGCGTCGTTGCTGACGGTCTTTACCTGATTGGCGCTGGAGGCGACTTCCTCGACGGTCGCACTGAGGTTCGAGACTTCGCCGGCGACGTTGTGCATGTTCTCGCTCTGACTGTGGGCGAGTTCACTGATCTGCTGGGAACTCTCCGAAACGTTCTCCGAGACACGGAGGAGTTCGTCAATAGCTGTCCCGAGGTCGGAATCCGAGATGTCCAACCCGCCCCCACTGGAGTCGGCGTCGAGAGGAGAATCAGAGGTATCTGAAGCCATGTGTGCGAGCGCGAACCCCAGCGGATTAAAAATGGCCCTTCGGTTATCATCGATGATTTCTCTTGCCGAGCAAAGGCGGCGGGAAACCGCTGGCAGGGAGTTTCTGAAAGTGACTCCAACGTGGCCTGTCCATACTGCCGGCTGTGAGTCAACAAAGAATTTCACGACCCAGGGGTCGCGAATATCTTGAAATAGTTACAGCCGACAGGATTAGGCGACGGGCAGGTCCTGCTCTGCTTCGAGCAGTTCGTGGTAGCGGTTTCGGATGGTCACTTCCGAGATGTCCGCGACTTCACTGACCGCGGCCTGGGTGGTCTTTTCGTTCGTCAGAAGCGCAGCGGCGTAGACGGCTGCAGCGGCAAGTCCGACCGGGGATTTCCCAGAGTGAACGCCTTTCTCTTTCGCGTTCTGGAGGAGTTGCCGGGCACGGCGTTCGGACTCCTCGGAGAGGTCGAGCGAGGACGCAAACCGGGGGACGTAGCTCTCGGGGTCCGCAGGCGCGACTTCCAGCCCAAGTTCGCGGACGACGTAGCGGTAGGTCCGGGCAATCTCGCTTTTCTCGACCCGGGACACGTCGGTGATTTCGTCAAGCGAGCGGGGGACGCCAGCCTGTCGGGCAGCGGCGTACACAGAGGCTGTCGAGACACCCTCGATGGAGCGACCAGGGAGGAGGTCCTCGTCGAGAGCACGCCGGTAGATGACGCTGGCGGTCTCCCGGACGTTCTCGGGGAGGCCGAGAGCGGAGGCCATCCGGTCGATTTCGCCCAGTGCCTGCTTGAGGTTGCGCTCTTTGGAGTCGCGGGTCCGGAAGCGCTCGTTCCACTTTCGGAGCCGCTGCATCTTCTTGCGCTGGGTCGACGACAGCGAGTTGCCGTAGGCGTCCTTGTCGCGCCAGTCGATGTTCGTCGACAGCCCCTTGTCGTGCATCATGTTCGTCGTCGGCGCGCCAACGCGGGACTTCTCGTCTTTCTCCTTGGAGTCGAACGCACGCCACTCCGGACCGCGGTCGACCGAATCCTCTTCGACGACGAGGCCACAGTCCTGACAGACTGTCTCGCCGTGCTCGTCGTCGGCGATGACGGTGCCACTGCACTCCGGGCACTCGAGGCCGGCGCTCTGTTCCTCTTCTGTCTCTTCTTGCTCTCGACTGCGTGTGCGGGTTTGTGAGTCGCTCATTGTGAAGGCGGGTGCTAGCCGCGGGCAGGTCAAACCTGAAAATTCCCGGGCTCAGTTGATACTAATGAGGTTCGCTCGAATGGTATTTAAAATCTTTGCTATCCAACGTGCGATACCTGTCAGACGGCGTGAAAAGCCAGTTTTGGACGATTATTTCGAACGATTCAAATATGGGTCCGTCTGTCACGGGGGCAGCTAATCCTGTGCCTCTGCCTCTGCTTCGATGTCCCGACTTTGTTCGACTGCCGTCGTCAGCGAGACGTTCAGCCACGCCATCGAGACGATGCCGCCGACGATGGTGACGACGTTTTTCACCGCATGGTCGACAACCGAGATCGCGAGTGCCGTTGTCGCTGTCAGCGCTGGTGAAGTTGTCAGGCCGACAACAATGAGTGTAAACGCACCCTCATAGAGTCCGATACCGCCCGGCGAGAGTGGGAGCACCTTCGCCAGGTTCCCCACGCTGACCGCGAAAAACGCAACGGCAGTCAGCGAGAGTGTTATATCGATACCGAAGGCGGCGAAGACAACGATAGCAGTTGCAACGTCGAGCGTCCAGATGACCAGACTTCCGCCGCCGACTCGCAGGAACGCACCGCGTTCGCTAACGATAGTCTGGATGTCCCCGACGAACTGTTCGAGCACGCTCGCGACGGAATCCGCATAGGCGTCAGAGCTGAGCGTCGCAATGGTCGGCCGGATGAGGTCAGTCTCGCGGCGAGCGTTGAACACGATGACCGCCACGGCGACGATTGCCGCCGCACCGACCGCCGCAGCCACCCGGAGGGCAGTTTGGGCTGCTGCGGCCGGGTCGACCGTCTCCCCACCGATAGAAACGGTTCCGATGTCGGCTGCGATGGCCGCGGCGATTTCCGCGGTCCCGTCGGTGAGGACCAGTCCCACGAGGACAGAGCCCGCGAGAATCGTGATAGCGAGCAGGTCGAAGACGCGTTCGACCGCGAGCGATGCGAGTCCCGTCGGATAGGGGACGCCGCGGCGCGCTTTGACGACGTACGCGCGGACGCCGTCACCGAGTCGAGCGGGGAAGACGAGGTTCCCGGTCTGGCTGATGAACACCGCGCCGGTCATGAACCAGCGGTCGCTCGGATAGCCGAGTCTGTCGAGGATGTGCTGGTAGCGACTGCCCCGGAGGGGCCACGAGAGTAGGTAGACCAGCGCCGAGACGCCGACGATAACGGGGTCTGCACCCGTGATGGCGTCCAGCACCGACTGCGGATCCAGGTACACCGTCATGAGCGCCAGCGCGACGACAATCAGGAGCGTCCCGGCGGCGAGACTCGTCGTCCGCGTGATGCGCGGGTCGACCGACAACTGCCACCACGTCCGCAGAATTTGACTCCCCATCCCGAATACGTCCCGGATGATATCGACTTTCGAGTCCCCCCTGGGCGTCCAGTCGACGGGAAACTCCTTGACACGGTACCCGGCACGCTGTGCGCGAACGAGGACTTCGGTATCCCAGAACCAGTGGTCGTCGTCGACATCGTCGACGAGGGCGAGCAGCGCTTCGCGGTCGAACGCTTTGAAGCCACACTGGTGGTCCCGAACGTCTGAGCGCAGGAAAAACCGGACGAGGCGATTGTACGCCAGACTCGGAATCCCACGCTTTGCCGGACGGTCGGCCGCGCTGTCGGGAAGCCACCGCGACCCCGTCGCCACGTCGTATCCGTGGGTTCGGATACTTTCGACGAGTTCTTCGAGATGGCGCATGTCCGTCGCGAGGTCGGTATCAAAGTAGACGAGTGTCTCGCCGTCGGCCTCGCGGAACGCAAATTCGAGCGCGCCACCCCGTCCCAGTCGCTCGTCGCTGTGAATATGTCGAACGGTGTCGTACTCGGCCGCGAGTTCGTCTGCGATTTCCGGAGTGCGGTCCTCGCAGCCGTCTTCGGCGACGATGACCTCGTAGCTCTCGTCCGGCAGGAACGCAGCGAGGCGGTCCAGCGTCACGGTCACGGTCTTCCGGAGCGTCGCCTCCTCGTTGTACGCGGGGAGGACGACACTCACTTCGACCGGACCACTCATTGACGAGGTGTAGCGCGAGGGCCCGCAAGAACTTTCTGTTCCGTGAAGTCGCTAGTCCGCACCTTCCAGCAGGTTCGCCGTCGCAAACTTCGAGAGGTCGACGCCTTCCACGTTGTCGACTGAATCGTACGGTCTGTCCACGAGAATGTTCCCCGCCCGCTGGCGTCCCAGCCCCGGAATGGCCGCCAGTTCGTCCATCGACGCCGCGTTCAGGTCGAGCGGGTGGGGAACGCCGCTGACCGACCGATAGCCGTGGTCGGTGACGGCCACGTCGATGGATTGTCCGAGTTCGCGCTCACCCGGGATCCCGACGAGTAAGGGGTACGTACCGAGCTGTCTGCCGAACGTTTTGCCGTCCTGATGGTATTCGAGGTGGACATCCTCCAGCAGGGTTCCCGGCGGGGCGAGTCGCTGGAGCATCGGATTGTCGATCTCCTCGCGCACTTCCCGTTTGTACTGTTTGAACTGCTTCTTGTGGTCGTGAGCGATTTCGGCACCCGTCTCGGACATCTCCGTTCCCTCGAAGGCCATCACCTGCCGGATGTTCACGCGTCGGAGCATCAGCCCCTCGTCGTAGACGCGCTGCAGGAACTCCCGGTTGTGCTCGAACGTCTCCGTCCGTTCGCCCTTCAGACCGTGGACAAGGTTGATTCCCGGCAGCAGTTTCGGGAGGCGGTCGGCTGCGCCGTCAGCGTTGCGCTCGCGGTTTCCACCGCTCGTGCCATCGGCGGTCCGGGGATCCCCCGGACCGCCCGGTCGCCAGCCCGCTTCTTCGTTGACGATACGGACGGCACGAAGACATTCCTCGGCGGAGACGTTGAGGTTGTTCTCCTCCTGGACGAGCGGGTCGGCCGACTCCAGTCCGAACGCGGCGGTGTCGCCCGGCGTGTTGTGTTCGGCGATAATCCGAATCCCCTCGCGGGACTTCTCGGGCCACTTGACGATGGTGATGGGGTTCATATTGTCGAGGTGGAGCGTCTCCAGGTTCGGTGCCACCTCGCGAATCCCGCCGTAGAGGTCCCGGAGCGCGTCGGGGTTCGGGGCCTCGCCGTCGCCGCCGTACGCCAGGATGTCTGCCTGTCTGCCGAGTCGGAAGTGTTTCGCGCCGTGATTCGAGAGCGCATCTACCTCCCCGACGACCGAATCGGGGGTGCGGAAACTCGGGTCCGCGCCGTAGAGCGGTTCGGTACAGAACGAACACCGGTACGGACAGCCCCGAGACGTTTCCATCTCGCAGATGAGGTACTCGGGGTGGTTCGGGTGTTGTTCGATGATGAACGCGCCCTCCTGCGCCCACCGCGTGATTTCCTCGTTGTCGCGCATCCGGTTGTCGAACCCTTCCATGCTGCCGTGGACGAGGTCGTAAACGGCCGCTTCCACGTCACCCTTGGCGACGAAATCGTAGTCCAGGTCGTCCCGTTCCATGTCCTGTGCGCCGGCGTTCTCCTCGCCGACGCCGAAGCGGACCGGGCCACCCATCAGCGTCGTCCCGCTGGCGGTCCAGGCGAGTTCCTTCACTTCGTCGGGTTCGGCCGGGGTCCCACCGACGTACTTGCCGGGGACGGTCATCCCGCCGACGTAGACCAGCAGGTCGGCGTCGTCGACGTCTTGCCAGCGCTGGCGGTCGTCACGCAGTGCGTCGATCGTGTGGTACGTAATCTGCTCGCGAGGGACGCCCGCGTCCACGAGTGCGCCGGCGACGTACCGTGGGTACGTCGAGATGTAGGGTGGGACGCCGAAGTGGGCCGGCTCGTCGACGTAGCCGTCCACAATTGTCACCGAGAGCGTCGCCGGATCAGTCATACCACTCTTTATCGACTCGACGCGTAAAACCGTGACTGACCAGTTCGCCCCCTGAGCTGAAGGGGCAAAGAGTCACTCCTGTTGTTCGAACCCTTCCGGGAGCCCGGTGTGTTTGTATCCCTCTCGCTCCTCGACGTGGAACTGGTAGACGCGGACGGTGGCGTCGCCCTCGGCCTCCAGAAAGACATCTGGTCGCCAGGCGTTGGATTTCACGGCCTCGAACTCGTCCCACCTCTCAGGTGGGAGGGTCTCGATGGTGCCGGTCAGCGCGACGCTTTGCCATTGGAAGGTGGCTGGTGCGTTGTAGACCAGAAAGGCCGCTCTGTCAGCGTCGGCCGTGAGCCGCTCTTTCTGGCTGTCCTCGTCAACGACGTAGGTGAAGTACAGGTGATCCTCCCCGTCGTACCCGAACGACATCGGCAGCAGGTACGGAACCGCTTCGGCGTTCAGTCCCAGTACCCCGAAGCCCTGGTTCGTGAGAAACTGGTGAATCTCCTCGTCGTCCATCGTCTCTACCCCCGCTGTCATGAGTCTCTCGATAGTCATGTGTAAACATTTGCTGGCAAACCGGATAACAGCGTGACATTATTCCCAGTTCCAGAGAATGGGGTAGCCCGGATGCGGACCATTCTTACCCTCTCCGCCCGTACGGGCAGGTATGCCAGCCACGCTGGAAGTCGCCTGTACCGACGACAAGTGTGAACTCGACATGTTCGAGTTGCACTACACCTACGACATGCCCGACGAGGTGGGCGTCGGTGACTTCACCTGCCCGTACTGCGGCGAGAGGGAGACGCTGGAGGCTATCGAACTATGATTCGGGAACTCGGCGAGACAATCGGCGGCGCGGTCGTCGAATCGGTCGGGCGTGCAGTTGCGCGCACGCAAGAACAGCGCCCACTCGACGTGGACCTGCTGGAGAGCGACGACGCGTACCTCGCTGTGTTCGACGCACCCGGCGTCGAATCTGGCGACGTACAGGTCCGATTCGATGACCGCACTGTGATCGTTCGCGTCGACCGCTTCCGCGAGTTCCACGAGGGCTACGAGATGCGGTTCCCCGGTCGCGGGCTCTCGCTCGATGGGAGCGTCGAACTACCCGCTGACGCCGCTGTTGAGCCTGGTGGCGCGACGGCGACACTGAAGGAAAACGGGACGCTCCAGGTCGAGATTCCGAAAGTCGAAGGTAGCGACGAACGGATAGACGTCTCGACCGAATCGGCTGTCGACGACACAACCGCCACCGAACCGTCCGATACCGGAGGCGTAACCGACGACAGAGACGACGACGAGAACTAGTCGACGATACCGGTCGGCAGGTCGATCGGTTCGTCGCCGTCGAACCGTGTCGGGTCGAAGTGTGCGATACCCTCACCGCCGAGCACCTGTTTTGCCAGCTGTTCGCCGACTGCAGGCGCACGCATGAAGCCGTGACCGTGCCACCCAGTCGCGACGAACAGCCCAGGTGCAAGGCACCCCACGAGCGGGTCCCGGTCCGGCGTCGCGGTACACAGACCGGCCCGCGACCGCGAGACCGTGACGGACTGGCCGAGTGTCGTTTCGACGCGCGTCACAGAATCAGTCAGAAACGCCGAATCTGCCGTCCGGTCGTACTCGTCGGGGTCGCCCTCGTACGGGTGTGCACCGTCGCCGACGAGAACGCTCCCGTCTGCGGGCCGGAGGTAGAATCGCGCTGAGGCGTCGTAGAATATCGGCGGGTCGGCCGCAATATCCTCGGCGACCAGCACCTGTGCGCGATAAGTCCCCACCGCGAGCGAGTGGCCAGCAGCTGCGGCGAGCGCGCGGGTGTGTGGCCCCGCTGCGATGACGATGCTGTCGGGGCTGGTGGTGTGATCGGGCGCGATGAGTTCCCCGTCGGTCCCCAGCGAGACGGGACAATCGGTGCGGAGAGCGACGCCGGCCGCCCGCGCCCTGTCGACCATCGCCGCAACGAACGCGTCGGTGTCGACGTAGCCGGCGTTCGACGCGACGGCACCGACTGCGAGGTGGTCGGTCTCGATTGCGGGAAACCGGTCGGCAAGTGCAACTGGGTCCAGCACCGAGATGGTCCGCCCCCTCGCTCTCATCCGTCCTGCCTGTTCCCGGATTGCCGCGACAGCGTGGTCGTCGCCCTCGCGCGCCACCCAGACGTAGGGCCGGTCCGTCAGGACACCCAGCTCACGGAACCGCTCCAGCGAGCGGGCGGCGAGTCGCGCGTCGGTTCGGTCGACGTACGCGTCGTAACAGAGTCCGGCCGCGCGACCGGTCGACCCACTGCCGGGGTCGCCCCGGTCGTAGAGTGTCACGTCGACGCCGCACCGAGCGAGTTCGGTCGCGACAGAGAGGCCGACAGCCCCCGCACCGACGACCGCCACGCGCGTTCGGTCGGGAGACATTCAATCGACGAACCGGTCGAGGCCCGCGTCGGTGACTGAGAGCCCGGAGAGTGCGGTCATGTGTTGTCGTTCGTGGAGAGGGGCAAAATTCTGACGCTCATATCGACCGCGGACGGAAATCAGACCGGGAAGTCCGCATCCGGGTCGACGACGCGGTCGACTTCGGTGGGCATCTCCCAGTCGGTCGCGAGGTCGAGAAACTGCACGAGCATCCGAGCAGTCGCACCCCAGACGGTGTAGCCGTCGACGTAGAAGAAGTGGAGTCGAATCTCGCCGTAGTAGGGGTGGTCACGGCGCTCGCTCTCGTAGTTGTCGAGGTCCGTGATGTCCGAGAGCGAGAGGACCGCGATCTCGGCGACCTCCTCGTCGCCCGGTTCGTACTCGCGGTCGGGGATACACGCGACGTACGGCCGAACGGAGTACCGCGTCACCGTCCTGATGTCGTCCAGGCGGCCGACGCGCTCCACTTCGTGGGCCCGGAGGCCGATTTCCTCGTCGGCCTCGCGGAGCGCCGTCGCCCAGAGGTTCTCGTCTTCGGGTTCGTGGCCGCCGCCCGGGAAACTCATCTGGCCGGGGTGGTCCGAGAGGTGGTCCGCGCGCTTCGTAAAGAGGAGCGACGGCTCCTCGTCGCGATCGATGACAGGCGCGATGACGGCGGCCTCCCGCTCCTGGTCAGTGACCGTCGTCGCCTGGTGTCGTCGCACCCCCGACAGGTCCATACTCGAACCGAAGAACCGAAGAATCTTATAGCAACCGTCTCCCTACGCCAGCGCCGCATCGAGTCGGTCCCGCGACCGTTCCAAGTCGACGCCGCCCCACGCTTCCAGTTCGTAGCTCACGTCGAGCAACGCCTCGATACGCTCCGTGTCACTGGCCTCGACGGCCGTGCTCGCGTTCTCTCGAAAGCGCCGTTCCGCCGCGCGTGCCGCAGTCTCTCGATCGATCTCGCGCTCGGTGACATCGAGGATGTGGAGCAGGTCCGTCGCGCCCTCCGGTAACTCCGGAAACGCGACCGGCCCGACGACGAGTAGCAAGTCCTCGCTGGCGACAGTCGTCTCGTCCGGACCGATTTCGACGAGGTGGTACGAGCGGACGGCCGACTCGATTTCCTCCTCGAAGGCGTCCGGGTCGTGGTCCTCGCCGCGCTTGAACGCGAGTTCCGCGAGCGCGGTGCCGAGTTCATCGGGTGTAAGCCCCCCGAACAGATCGACGACACCCGCGACGTCGTTTCCCGTCAGTTCCATGTCGGTATCCCGTCGGGGTCGGTCTTAACCGTTGGTGGTCGCGTCGGTCACTTCGTCGCATCCGCGATCGCAGCCCGAGACCGCTCCAGGACTGCGTTCGGAGAAATCGGTGCATCGTTCCACGCCGGGAGACGGCGGTCCTCGGCCGGCGGCTCGATGGCCCCAGCGTACGTCTCGACCTGCTGGCGTTCGGCCGTTCGGTCATGAGTCAGTCCGTTGAACCCGGCGTCGACGGCGTACTGTTCGACGAGTCGGTCGGCCTGCGTACGGTACTCCGCGGCGAGGTCGGCGTACGCTGGTTCGACGCCAGCGTCAGCCAGTGCACGGAAGAGCGCACTCCCGACTTCACGGCACATGTCACCGAGGCCCTGTGGCCCACCGACCGAACGGTGATCGTGTTCGTGCACGCCGAGGTCGACCTGCGCCGAGCGCTCGAAGCCGGCCAGCCGGAACGCCTCGCCGAGCGTCCCGACTTCGAGTCCCCAGCTCCGCTGTGCGCGAAGTCGGCGCGCCACGTCGCCAGTGACAGCGAACTCCCCGGCCAGCCCGTATCGGAACGCGTCGAAATAGTCGACGATAGCATCGTCGTGCAGCGCATCAAGAGCGCGCACGAGCGGTGCGTAGAACAGCCGAAAGAGCCGTCCGTAGAGCCGGTCGTTCTCGACGCGGGCGTAGTACCCCTTCGAGAAGTCGTGTCCGTTCGCGAGCGGGAAGAGTAGCTTCGGGACGTGCGCTTCGGTGTAGGTCGTGGCATCGGCGTCGTGGACGACGACGTACTGGGAGTCGGCGGCGACGCCGAGCGCCAGCCACACGTCGCGACCTTTGCCCACATCGCCGTCGAGCCCGGCGTCGTCGAGAAGCGCCTCGACGCGCGGCGCAGTACACCACAGCACCTCGATATCGAGGTCGAAGCCGCTCACCCAGGAGACGACATCGTCGATTTCCGCCGGCGTGGCCCGCAACGCGACGACGACCCGTTCTGGGTCGACTCGTTCGAGCGTGGCGAGGACCCGCTCGGCGGCGAGGCTGGCGTGGTCACGTTCGGTCATGGGGACGACCACCGTCGCGCGGTCCGTCGGTGCAGTGGGCGCGGCATCGCCGAAGTCGTGGAGCGTCGTGACTCGCTCCTGGACGTACTCCATCGGTGCCGGGTTAGGACTGCGCCAGAAAAAGCCACCCGGTCGGCCGCCACGAAGCTTTTGCCGGTAGGTGTCCTACGGTCAGGTATGACATCTGTCAGGAAGGGGCTCCGCTCGGGCAGTCTCGAGAAGGATACCTACGAGCGACTGACCTGCACCAGCTGTGAGGAAGTGCTGGATACGAAAAACGACCCGGACGAAATCGGGCGCCTCAGAGTGTGTCCCTCCTGTGAAACGGAGTGGACCGAAGTCGGATAGTCACTCGAAGACGGCGTCGAACGCCTGCGCGCCGAGCGGTTCGTGACGGCCGGCGTCGACGTTCTCGGCGACGTGATCCGGCGACCCCATGCCGACGAGCGAACTCGTGACGCCAGGCCCACTGCGGGCGAAATTGATCGCTCGCTGGGCATCAGTCTCCCCTTCCAGTTTGGCCGCTACCTCCTCTGGCAGTTCCGACGCGAGGCGGCCCTGCATGATGCTCGCGCTCGTGAACACGGCTATCCCGGCGTCGTTAGCGAACCAGAGGGCGCTCTTTTCGCCGTCGGGCGTCTCGTGTGATTCGACGGTGAACGCGTCGGCCATGTACACGTTAAACGGGAGCTGAATCGCCCGGAAGTGCGTCCCCGCCGTACCCGCGCTGTCGGATGCGGCTCGCGCGCGCTCGACGATTTCTGGCAGCGAGAGATACTGGCCGTGATCGGCTCGGACCCGCAGAGCGTCCCACGTCGCGATCCCGTAGCGTTCGATGTCACCGGCCGCGGCCCGTTCCTCCAGTCGGGTGAAGGCCGCTTCGAGTTTGTCGTACACTTCCTCGCGGCTGTGCGTCGTCAGTTGCGTTTCGGGGTTGTGAACGTAGTAGAGGTCGAGCGTGTCCACGCCGAGGTTCGACAGTGACCGGTCGAGCTGGTCGTCGAGAAACGCCGGTTCGATACAGTGCTGGCCGCTGACGAAATCCTCGGCGTCGACAAGTCCGGATTCGACGTACTCCTCGTGGATGTACCGGCCGGGGTTGGCTGGTCTGTCGCCGTCGAAGGGAGCGAACCCTCCCTTTGTCGCCACGAAGATAGCATCGCGGTCAACGTCCGCGTCGGCGATGGCGTCCCCGACCGCCCGCTCGCTGCGCTGACACCGATAGTTGATAGCAGTGTCGACGACGTTGATTCCGGACTCCAGTGCTTCGACGACGGCGTCGTGGTAGTCGTCGTCGGCCTCGTCGGTCGGGTCCCCGAGGTACGTCCCGACACCGATACTGGAGACGACTGTGTTACCGAACATCCGGTAGTACGTCCGGGCGAAGTCGTCTGTGAAGCGGTCGCGGTACTCCCAGGTCGCCTCGCGAGTGGCCATACGCTTCCTTCGAGACGTGCCCGTAAAAACAGCGTCGTCCGGGTTTCAGCCTATTGCTGGCGACTGATTGCCGGGAGTCCACATCAAAGCCCCACCCTCAAGGACTGAGGCGCGTATGCGCCGAAGGAGTAGGGTGGGGTAGTTTACAGGTCGCCGTTCAATGCCGTGAACACTCTATCTTTGAGCTGGTCGCGGGTCAGTCCGTTGCTCGGTCCCAGCCCCTCCATGTGGTCCAGAGAGAGTTGCCCGCCACCCATTCGGGCGTGACCGCCGGCACCGGCCATCGGTACATCTTCGACGACCGCACGCAACGATTTCCCCATGTGAACGCGGTCGTCTCGCGAGCGTCCAGAGAGGTGAATCTGCCCGTCTTTGTCGCCGAGGACGACGACCGCGGTAACCCCCTCCAGTCTGAGCAGTTCGTCGGCCGCCTGCGGAATCGCGTCGACGTTCGAGACGGTTCCGACGTCGCTGATCGCGAAGGCGTTGCGGACCTCCCGGTTCGTGATTGCAGTCGCCTTCACGTCGAGTACCTCGGCGTCGACTTCTGGGTTTGCGATACGGTCGAGATCGTCTTCGTCGACACCCGGATAGAGGTACGCCGCCGCTTCGAATTCAGCGCTCGAACACCCCTTCGTGAGTGACTTGGTGTCCGACTGAATGCCGTATATCAGGCCGGTCGCGACACGCGGCGGGAGAACATCTTCTTTGTCAGTGCTTTCGACCTCGTCGGGGTCGATTGGCTCCCAGCCCATCTCGTCGAAGTACTCTGCGAAGATGCTGGCGCAGGCACCGTTGTCCGTCCGTATGTCGGTGAACTCCCGTCCTTCACCGTCGCCAGGGTGGTGGTCGATGACGGCGATAGGGTCGACGTTCTCTGCACCGGAGAATCCACGCGGTTCGTTGTGATCGACGAGTACGACCGGACCGTCTGCGAGGTCCGCATCGGACTCGATGTGGTCGAAATCCAGGTCGAGTACCGTCTCGAACGCTCTGTTTTCCTGATGGCGGATCTGACCGGGATACTGGATTTCGGCTTCCGTGTCGACGCTGTCAGCGAGTGCTTGCACACCCATCGCTGCGGACATCGCATCCGGGTCGGGATTGGGATGCATCAACACCGACACGTTGTCCTGGCGTTTCAATACCCTGGCCAGACGGATGCCGTTCGAGCGGCGGAATCGACGCATTCCGACCACGAGAAGCGCAATCAGGAGAACAATCGCGACGAGAGAGCCGACGGCCAGCAGAGGATTATCGTTGATAAATGCAGAGGCGTCTTCGACCTGAAGGGCGACACTGCCGACCTCGGCAGATAACATATGGGATACTGGATAACGCGAAGACAAAAATACGTTCCCCCTCCGCTCTGAATGAGCGTATAGCAGTTAAGAGCGTTCCTACTTCTCGCTCTCGCCAGAATAGGATTTGATTACCGCTTCGTATCCGTCCCGAAACGTCGGATACGCGAACTCGTATCCCAGCCCTCGGAGTTTCTCGTTCGAGCAGCGTTTGCTCGTCTCGATACGACGCCGTGCCGCCTCCGACAGGTCGGGGTCGGCCAATCGCTCCTCTTTCGTCTGTTTTCGTGGTTCGGACACGCCACACTGCGCTGCTAGCCAGTCCGCAAAGGCCCACTTCGAGACCGGTTCGTCGTCGACGACCAGCACTGTCTCGCCACGAGCGTGGTCACCCACGAGCAGATGTGCGACAGCTCCCGCAGCATCGTCTCGATGGACCATGTTGAGATATCCCTCCGTAACTGGGCCGTCGATGTACCGTTCCAGTCGGTACCGATCCGGACCGTACAACCCCGCAAAGCGGGCCACGGTTCCGTCCACGCCGAACTCGCGCGGTCGTTCGAGTGCGACCCGCTCGGCCTCGGCGAGAACCGCTGTCTTCTCCGTCTGTGGGTCCAGTGATGTCTCCTCGTCGACCCAGTCGCCACCGTGGTCGCCGTAGACACCAGTACTGGAGGTGTAGACGTATCGGTCGGGCGGATCGGCGCGACCGCCGAAGTGGTCGACAGAAATCTGTTGGCCAGTCACGTAGATGTCCCGTGCAGCATCGGCACCCCGTCCACCGGAACTCGCAGCAAACACGACGGCATCGACATCGGGAACCGCAGAGAGGTCTCTCTCGTCGGTGATATCGGCCTGCACCGCATCGAAGCCGGCCCGTTCTATCGCTGCGATTCCCTCCTGTGAGCGGCGGACACCGACGACATCGTGATCCGATGAGAGCTGCCTGCCGAGTTCGAGTCCGACGTAGCCACAGCCGAGTATCGCGACTCGCATGGTCACCGCTTTCTGTTCTCGATAAACGCGTGCAAGAGCGCGTACTCGTCGAGCGTTATCGGGTATCGACCTTCGATTTTCTGCTGTATCTCCTTGGGGTCGAGTTCGTCGTCGATGCCAGCGGCGATAGCTTCGACATCGAGGACGGCAGCGGACATCCCCATGAGGAGAATATCTCGGGCCTCTGCGACGAGCACCTCCGCGTCGGGTTGGTCATCAGCAAGCGCCAGGATAGACATGGCTTCCTCGAGTGAGAGGTCTGGTGTCTCGCCGTCGACGACTGCCTGAATGGTCTCGGTCTCAAGACCAGTCTGTTCGGCAGCAGTCGAGACACCGACCGATTCGATGGCGTCTGCGAGTACGTCGTCGTAGGCCGCACGAAGTTCCACCGGGTCCAGTTCACCAGCCGTGTCGAACGCGCCGCGAATCATGCTCGCTTGTACGACACCGGGGTACAAGTCAGTGTCACTTCGCTGCAAGTCTGACCACCGTCAGCCCGGGTGGGGCCACCCCGGCGATTTTTCCTCCATCTTGCCGTCGACATCCCCCACGCCGCGGGGCTTGGGCGGCACTGCGATAGCGACGCTGGTCTGTGCCCGAAAGGAGATGCGTGTGGTCCGTCCCAGGCGTTCCTCGGTGCCATCGTCGTCGAGGTCCAGTGCGACTGTCCCACTGTCGCGAACATAGGTAAACCGGGCTCCTGGTGTGTCTGGCGTTCCGCGAGGGACGCTGACAGCAAACCGATTGTACTCTCCCCGCACTTCCACCTCCCAGTAGTTGACAGTGGTAACCCAGGGCGTCACCGGTGGCGCAAGCGGCAATCCTGCCGGCATCCGACTGAGGGTCCTGCCCGTCGTTTTCTCCAGCCCGCGTTTCACCGTGTCACTGAGTTTGTCACCGACTCTGTCCTCGAGCCGAGAGTTGAGCCGTTCTCTGATCAGATCTTTCAACTTAGCCGACGTTTTGTTGACAATCGGTTGCGGTGGCTGGCCAAAGTCCGAGGCTAGTGCGAGTTGAGTTGCCAGACGAAGCCCCATTTTTATCTGGTCACTCTTGGGCTCCGAGAGGTCGTATCGACGCTCTACCTCGTCGTGGACTGCCTCGATTGCCGAGCCATTGAGCCAGGCCTGTCCGAGTCCGACGGTCGTCTCCCAACGTCCGAGCGCAGAACTGACGACGGCTTTCGAGTCACCGAGATCGGCTCGTGTCCCACCCAGTACAACAGTCGCAGCCTGGCCATTGAGATGTCCCAACGCGTCCGCTGTCTCCGATTCGAGCTTGCGCGTGTTCGTCGACAGATTTCGCCGCGTCGCCTCGTCGGCATTCCGTACTGATTTCAGCGTCTGGACGGCGGTCTGCAGTCGGACGCGATTGGGTCCGAGAATTCCCGCTGCCAACCCCTGCGCCAGGTCGCCGTACGGCACAGTGAAGAAGTTCACGTTGCGCGCAACGAGCGGCGTTGTCGTCACGTCGGGCGAAAGCGTTGGAACCGACCGTCCATCGAGTTCCCCGAGCGTGAGATACGACGGAGCCGTCTCGACGCGCATGTCGAGTCCGAGGGACGAAGTCGCCGCCGTCTCGCCACGGTCGTCGTAGTTGTCCTGAACCTGGTCGATACCAGAGAGGTCCCGGTCTTCGAGTTTCTCGTCGATGTTGCTTTGGCTCTTCTCGTGATTCGTTGCGCGTTTGCGCAACTCCGCCAGAACGGTTCGGAGGTACGCCGCTCTGGCGTTGAATCTTGCTCTGTCCGCGATTGAGCCGTAGCTGTCCGGAAGCGCGAGCAGCTCTTCCTGGCGCGATTCGAGTTTCTTTGCGAGTTTCTCCCCGGGGTTGACCTGGAGCGTTGCCAGGTCACCACGAGTCGTCGTTATCGAGAGGTCGCGAACGAGTTCACGGACCCAGCGGAGGTCACTGTAGACGACCTCGTAGAGACCATCTGGTTGTGTGCCTTCGACTGTTACTGTCGAGGTCTGTCCATCCATGAGGAGAGCCTCGACGGCGAGTGCGTCGATATCTTGGTTGCCGATGAGCCTCTCGCGAGCAGTGGGTTCGACTTCCTTCAGATTTGGGCCGTCCAGCGGCCCACCAAACTCGTGGATGGTCTCGACCGGTCGGTCCGACACTGTCCCACCGTCGTGACGTCCGACCAATGATACGTCGACATCGCTACGCTGTTCTCGAACTTCGACGGTCGTTTCCTGGCCCGACGGCGTTTCCCACCGCCGCTCGGTGGTGGTCCGAACGACAACCTGCCGTGGGTGGTACTCGAAACGGTGCCACGGCCTGTCGATAGCGGGTGCCGCTCCGTCTCGAGACTGGACGCTGCGGGTTTCGTCGCGCTCGATACCGAGTAGGTCCCAGTCCTGGCCTGGTTCTCGCGGTTTCTCGACGACGTGTTCGGTCTCGCTGACGACCCGCTGACGGAGTTGGACGCGGGCGTCGTACGTCCGGTCGATGGTCCCATTGAGGTTCTCGAGTAACTTGGCGAACGCCAGGTCGGCAGTATCGTTGACCGCAATCGTAATCTCGTCGGTGGGAGCGACCGACGGGTTCGTCGCGCCGCTGTTCGAGAGCGCATCCTCTGAGAGCGTGTCCCGTCCGGCGTAGCTCTGGGCGTCCGAGAGGAGACTGGCGACGCGATTGTCAGACCCCGAAAGCGTATCGGTGATTGCAGTGTGGGCAGTTGCCCAGCCCAGCACGGAACGGCCACGGGGGTCGCTCTGCCCGAACTGCTCCCGCTGCATCGAGAGGGCGATGCCGTTGGTCAGTAGTCCCAGATGGCGGTTAGCAACGACGTTCTCGATTGGGGCACCGCCGAACTGCGCAAAGCCACGCGCCCACGTAAGTGCATACAGTTTCGCGGTCAGGCGGCTTCCGAGCCCCGATTCTCCGGGGCCGGCGTTGAGTTGCCGCTCGAACGTCGACACGCGGTCGTGAACGGCAAGTGTCGGGACGGGAACGGTGACCGTCGGGGAGACGGTCCGCTCAGCGACGACGTTGCCGTCACGGTGGGCGGTCAACGATACGTTCTTGACTGTCACTTTGAGTGACGTTCCGTGATTCCCCGCCCGCGTTATTGCCACCCGATCGGTCGCATTAGCGAGGGCTTGCCCCGACGGTGTTGCAGGAAGTGAGGCAGAAACTGTGACGCCATCTCGCTGGCGGCTAATCCGGTCGAGTCGGTCCCGGACTGCGACGTAAATTCGCACCCGGAGTGCGTCCCGGAACGCACTCTCGTCGCTGATAGCGACCCCGAAGGTACTGGAAGCCGGTACCGTCACCGGATTCCGGGCCGCCTCCGTTGCGGCGCTTGTCACGGCCTCCCTGACTGCACTCTGTGTCGCCGCCTCTGTGCGGTCCATCGCACGGTCGACACCCGGTTCGCTGACTGTCGGCCCACCGAGAGAGCCAGCAAAGGTGGTACTCCCGACGAGCAACAGCACGCCGACGAGTGCAAACGGCACGCGAGCGGTCACGCGTCCCACCGCCTGACGGTGATGTGAACGGTTCCCGTCTGGACTGCTTCGGCTGCTTTCGCCGGCGTATCGAAGCGGTCGCGCATGTCGGCCGCGAACGTCCGCGCGAGGCCGGCGACGATGCGATTGTGAGCGGTCCCAACGGACCCACTTTCGAGCAATCCAGAGACACCGGTCTCAGTCGCCTCGGCAAACGTCTCGTACCGGTGGGTCGTCGCACTCGCCGTCGGTGACTCCCTGAACGCGGAGGCATCGACTCGATTGTCGGGAAGCAAGCCGTCGGCGACTGCAACCGCGACAGTGCGTGCGACCGCATCGTAGCCGTCTTCGGACCGATTTGCTGCCCGTTCCTGGCTGGCGGCGACTGGCACGGAAACGGAGATTGTCGCGCTGTGTACGTCGAGCCCGTCGGGTGGTGCCTGTCCCACGACAGTATGGCCCTGCAGCGGCCCGCCCCGGTAGGGGACCCAGCGCGCCACGATCTGGGTCCGGTTGGGTGCGACGAGTCGTTCGCTGGTCTCTTTTGTGACCGTCGCTGAAAAGCGCCCGTCCATCGAGGCCAGGGATGCCCCCTCAAACGACGCGTTGGCGACTGCGGCACGGGCTAACAGCTCGGCGATTGTTCCGTGTGCGTAGCGGGTCTCTCCCGCCAGACCGTACTCGATAGAGAGCGTGCTACTCGCGATTATTTCAGCGGTTTCGTCGGCGCGACTGTCTGTCTGCTCCGGCGGGTCGGCGAGGACGAGCGTTCCGACGGCTGCGGAAACAAGCAACAGGAACACCGCGACATCCAGAACGGTACTGACGGCTCTCATCGCCAGACCACCACCCGAAGCTGACCCGGTTCGATGCGTTGGGGCGCCAGTCGGACGCTCACGCGACGGGTCACTCGGTCGGCTGACTCTGGCGGTGACGGTCCACGTTGCCAGCGCACACCACCAGCAGTGAGCGTAATGTTCGCCTTCCACCCTTCCGGAACAGTTGTCATCGCTGTATCGAGTCGACCGGGGGCACTGACCCCCGTCGTCTGGAGCGACCGGTGCACGCTGTCGAGGATGGCGGTCGGCGTCTCGTCGTCTGGCTGTCCTGGGACAGCGTCGCCGAGTGTGTCTGCGTAGACGACGAAACCAGCCGACACCGCGAGTACCGCCGCGAGCGCAGCCAGCGGTTCGACCTGTCCCCTAACCGACGAGCGTCGCATCGACATCCCCCCAAGTGACGCGAATGACGACGAGGTGGTCTGGTGCTTCCTGCCAGGTCTCGGTTCGGTTCTGTGCGGCCCGAACCGCAGTTTCAAACGTAGACCGGTTGGAAAACACCGTTTCGGGTTGCTCACCGTCGAGGACGCGACGAAGTTTGCTGTCGCCGACGGGTGCAACTGGACCGAACGCCAATTGTGCGTGAGCGGTACCGCCGTCTGACCGCAATGCGATCGAATCGGGACGGATTTGAACTTGGTCTGCGGGTACGTCGACGGTCGTTCTGGCCTCATGTGGACTCGATGCGACGCTGTCGACGGCATCAGCGACTGGGGTCGCTGTCGGCGGTGCAGTTGTCGGCAGCGCGAACGCCAATCCGGTGACGGCTACGCTCACGACACCGAGGCCGAGCCACACGTACCACGTATCGACTGGCGGGTCGAGCATAGGGGGTCTGGTCCCGGATTCCGGTATAAAATTCAGGCTATCGCCACGACGAACTGGTAGGCGGCGAGATAGACGATTGTCGCGATGAGGAGCGACTTGCCGACGCGTGCGCCGACGAGCACGCGGTCAAATCCGCGGACGAGAGCGGTCGAAAGCGCCGGGAGAATCGTCGCCAGAGTCAGCGCATAGAGGCCAATCGAAAGGCCGAGATACGGGAGCGAGCCGCCCTCACCGGGAACGACGCCGCTGCCGCCGACCATCCCGCCTGCGAGTGCGACAGTCGAGCCAGCCACGAGTGGTCCAAAGAGCATACCCGTGCTCTGGAGCGTGCCACAGACCGGCTGGAGGGTGTGACGAGCCTCCGCTTCGACGCGGCCGAGTTCGTCGATGTGGTCGGCGAGTGAGAGAATCGCCGGTCCTGCCGGCTTGCCTTCACGGGCGGCGAGTGCCAGAAAGGCCACTGCACCGCTGACTCGTCGACTCGGCACGTCAGCAAGCGACCCAGTATCGCCGAGAAACGCCTCGTGAACGCTCAGTTGCAACTGCCGCTGCTTTCGAGCGGTCTGTGCGAGGAGCGTGCCCATCTCTCCCGAGAGTTCTCTCCCAGCCTGCTCGATAGCCGATTCGACTGCCTCGCCGTTGGCGACGCGCCGTCCGACGACCGAGAGCGCGTCGGTCAACTCCGTTTCGACCGCTCTGACGTGGTCGTAGACAGCCAGTACCGGCCGGTGATAGACGAGCAATCCAGACCCAACCCCGAAACCGATTGCCGCCACAGGGATTGTCCACGAAGGGAATGTTTGCCAGGTGAGTGTCGCACCAGCCAAAGCAGCAGCGAGGGTCGCGACCAGCGCTACTGTCGCCCTGTCGGGGACATCTGGGTGATCTCGGGAGACGTTCGGCGGGGGGAAGGCAACGGGGCGGTATGCTAGTAGCCAGCACGCCGCAGCGAGCAACAGCGCCGGCAACAGGAGGTTGTAAACGAGTGCGACTGTTGTGGTCGTGATGCCGACGCCGACGGCGTGAGCGGCCGGCAGGAGCGCAACCAGCGCCGTCGGGAGGAGGACGCCAAACGCGTACAGCGCAGTCACTGGTCGGTTCAGGCCACTCGCGAAGGACTGCATCTGGCTTCGGGTCCCATCGAGGACGACCGTCAGCGCTCGTTCGAGCGTCCGCTCGCGGTCGACGGTCGACATCTCACTCGCCGCCGACACGAGTGTGAGAGACCGGGCGAGCGATGGAAACCACGGTTTCCACTCGTCGCCGAACGAATCGAAGGCCGTGGATGTGGCTGTCCGGGCCTGGCGGACGTGACGGGCGAGGCTGTCGGCGAGCGGGCCGTCCCCGGCCGATGCCGCGAACGCTGCTGCACGCTCCGGTGAGGGAGCCAGTCGCATCCGTAGGACCGCCCGCGCTACCAGGTCGGGAGCGTCGCCGAGCGCGCGGACACGCCGCGCTGTCGCGAGCAGCGACGGGAGCGACTGTGTCCCGACTGCGACTACCGCAGTCAGCGTTCCCAGAGCGAGCGTCACCAGTAGCCGAGTCTCTGGCGGTGCGAGCACTGCAGCAACTGCCGTCGTCGCCGCTCCGACGAGCGCAACGCCGTAGGCTGCACTGAGTAGTGTCGAGGGCTCGGTCGAGATGTCGAGAAATCGGACTGCGCGTCGGAGCTCGTCGGTTGGTTCGACGGGCCACGGGTAGAGTCGTGCGAGTGCAGCTACGGCACTCATCGCTGTCGCTCCAGTGCCGACGTGTCGACAACCGCTGGGCTGGTTTGGCCGGTCGCTGCCAGCGACGAGAGTCTGTCAGCACGTTCGTCAAGAACGGTTCGAATCTCGGCGTAGGATTCCTCGGGCCGACAGAGCGAATCGACGAGACGACTGTTGCCGCGTTCGATGCGGCCAGTCGGATCGAGTGGGCCATCTGGACGCGCGTACAACAGTTCGAAGTGGTCGGCACCGCCACCGTGGACCTCCTCGATAGTGCGCAGTCGCCTGGTTCCCTCGGCCGTCTGTTCGAGCGAAACGACGAGGTCGGTGACGCCGAACGACGACGCTGGAACGCCGAGGTCTGCAACGACACGTTCGCGAACGCCCTCGGCTCCGTTGCCGTGAATCGTTCCGAGTACCGCGGCGTCGTTTGCTCCGACACGCATCGCCTCGTAGAGGACCTGTGCTTCCTCACCGCGAACTTCACCGACCGCAATCGCACCGTCACCGAGTCGAAGCGCCGTTCGGAGCGCCTCTGTCGGCGAGAAATCGTCGTCCGTCGACGCACGGAGCGGTTGGACCTCTCGTCCCTGTTCCTGCAGTGGGGCGACGGGCAGTTCCGGTGAATCCTCGATTGTGAGCGTCCGGACGGACGGTGGGATTTCCCACAGGAGTGCACCGAGGAGCGTCGTCTTCCCAGCGCCTCGCGGCCCGGCGACCAGCACTGCGTGACCGCGTTCGACAGCTACCGAAAGCAGCGCCGCCGCCGAAGCAGTCATCGTTCCGTTGGCGACCAGCGCCGGGAGCGTCCACACATCCCTGTCGTGAGCGCGGAACGCAAAGCCGACACCGTCACTCGCCGGGTCGGTAACGCCAGCGACGCGAACGCGTCGGTCGCAAATCTCGGTTGCCGCGTCGAGCGTCGGGTCTGCCCGGGAGAATCCACGACCGCTCTCGCGGCGATATCGGGACGCCAGCGAGCGAACGCCGCGGTCAGTGAGCCGAACGTTCGTCGGCAGCCGTCTCTCGCCGACGCGAACGGAGAGCGGATTATCCGGCGCGGGTGCGGTCACGAACACGTCCGACACCTCGGGGTCCGCGAAGAGATCGCCGAGTAGTCCGTGCCCCCGGGTGTGTTTCTGGAGGACTCGCGCGATCCGCTCGACTGGGATGGTATCGCCGTCGCCTGCGACCGTTCGAACCGCTCTGAACGCAGCGCGTTCACCACCAGTGACGGTCCCGTCGGCCAGTCGTTCATAGGCATTTGCGAGGACCGAAGCGCTGGTGACGTCGAGACGCTGTCCCGCTGGCGCGAGGACGTACCGGTCGCGTTCGTCCGGAACCTCGTAGATACGAACAGTCGCACCGGTGTCGAGGTCCCGCTGCGCTGTCAGCGTCGCGTCCGGTGGGATCGCGGTATCGACGCGCCAATCGCTGATGGCGAGGCCGGTAAGCGGGGCAAGCGCCGTCTCGTATTCAGTCGCCTGGTCGGCGACCGCAGCGAGGCCCGTTTCGGCGGCGATGTCGGCGACTGCGTCCGCTCTCCCCACGGCTTCGCGGGCAGCACCGAGCGGGTCACGTGCAACGCGCTCGGCCAGACGCTCGTCTCGGAATCGGACGCGTTCATCGAACCGGCCGGCAGCGACCAGCAACCCGGCGGCTGCGTCGTCGTACACCCGTTCGACTCCCGACCGATGGACGTGGACGCTCTCGGCATCGCGCGCTGTCAGTTCTCGAACGACCGCTTCGCGACAGTCCGCGCTCGTTGCGAGGTCACCCTCTCCCGGACAGTCTGCCGCGTCGACGACGAGTCGCTCGCTCTCGAAGGTGAGTCGACAGCGACAGTCCGCCTCATCGTCCGTGTTCCCGAGCAAGCCTTCCGTAACTGCGCGGCGCAGTGAGTCCATGTGGCGGTCTGGTCCCGGCTTCGGGCTTAAACGTCAGCCCGGGAAACAACGACAACGACAGCACCGCCACGTCGTTCGAGCGAGAGCGTGAGCCGGATGCGCCCGCGCTCGCGGAGCTTCAGCCCGTCCGGTGGCGCGACCAGCGGCGGATTCGTATGCCGTGTCTGGACCTGCCCGCCGGCCACCTGCCAGCGGATACGCTCGTTGGTACGAGCCGGTATGCGGAGTCGGTCGAGCCCGGCGGTTCCCCAGGATCGGGTCGGCAAGACGACCGTTCGCTCGATACGTGCGCCGGGCGTCCCAGCTGCGACGGGATCACTCTCCGAATGGAGCCGTTCGGCGGCCGTTTCGAGCGTGTCGAGTTCGGTCCGGACCTGCGAATCGGCGTGGCCGACTCTGGCATCGTCGACGACCGGGAGCGAGAGACCGAGCAGAGCCGCCCCCACCAGCACCGCGAGGGCAGTCCGGAGCATCAGAGCAGCGCGCGAATCCTGGTGAGGAGTCCCGAGTTATCGGGAGTGGGCGAGGACTCAGTGGCCTGCATACGTCCGCCGTCGGTAAGTCCCTGCAGAGGGTCAGTCGGGTCAGAGTCGGGCTGTGTAACATCGCGCTCCTGTCGGCTGTCCCGTCCCTGTCGCGAACGACCAGTTTTGCCGTCACACAGCGGACACCGTTCGTCCGGTGATTGGCTGCGGTGGGTTTCGGTGCGGCTGTCACGATTCGACGTCAGTTCGAGTGTCGGTTCCTCTTCGAGGGTTTCTGGGCTCGAGCCGTCGGTCGGCTGGTCTTTAGCCGGCCGGTCGTATCCCTCTCGAGCTCCCACCGGGTCCGAATCGGTCGATTCCGATTCGCTCGGGCCACGTTCGGTCGATTCCGCCACAGCGCGTTCGGCAGTCTCCAGTGCGAGGTCGGCACGCTCTCTCACCTCCTCGTTGACAGCGCGGACGTTGCCGACGTAGCCGCGAAGCGCTTGCGTCGCCGCCTCGAGTTCGTCGATTCGTTCGGTGAGCTCTTCGATATCCGATTCCACAGTCTGAACGCGGGTAGCGACTTCGCCGTCAGCAGCGAGTGCTCCGAGGTCGTGGGTATCGTCGGTCAGTGCGCGTTCGAGTGCAGCGAGACGGTCTTCGAGTGTCTCGTCCATGGACGAGCGTGGTCGCGGTCTGGTACTTGAATCTACGGCCGCGAGACGAGGCCCCAATGTTCATTACCGGGTGACACAAGTGACAACGTATGAAGGTCGTCCTGATTGGCGTCGGTCAGGCCGGTGGGAAGGTGACCCAGGCCCTGGCCGAGTTCGATTACGAGATGGATTTTGGGGCGGTGACAGGGGCGTTTGCGGTCAACACGGCGAAGTCGGACCTCCAGGAAGTCGACATCGACACGATGCTCATCGGCCAGGACCGTGTCAAAGGGCACGGCGTCGGCGGTGACAACGAACTCGGAGCGGAAATTATGCAGGCCGAATCCACAGAAGTGATGGACGAACTCGACCAGCGTATTACCTCCGAGGTCGAGGGCGTCATGATCGTTGCCGGACTCGGCGGTGGGACCGGAAGTGGAGGTGCACCTGCACTCGCGAAGAAGCTACAGCGCGTCTACGAGGTTCCGATCTACGTTCTCGGCGTTCTCCCGGGCCGGGACGAGGGGTCGATTTACCAGGCCAACGCCGGCCGGTCACTGAAAACCGTGGTTCGTGAAGCTGACTCTGCCATTCTCATCGACAACGATGCCTGGCGCGAGAGCGGCGAGAGCGTCGAAGAGGGATACGATCACATCAACGAACAGATCGCACAGCGCATCGGCCTCCTCCTGGCCTCCGGCGAGGCCGTCGACGGCGTCGCAGAGAGCGTCGTCGACAGTTCCGAGATTATCAACACGCTCCGCGAAGGCGGCATCGCCTGCATGGGCTATGCGACCGCACAGGCCAGCGAGGACCCCGAGGAAAACGTCAACACCATCACCAGCATCACCCGGAACGCCCTCCTGACGAAGATGAGTCTGCCAGACGCCGTCGAGGCCGGGTCGGCACTGCTGGTCATCGCCGGCGACCCGGACCGCGTCTCCCGAAAGGGCGTCGAACGCGCGCGGAAGTGGGTCGAGGAAGAGACCGGGTCGCTGCAGGTTCGCGGTGGCGATTTCCCGCTGAACAGCGAACGCCTCGGTGCGCTCGTGTTGCTTGGCGGCGTCGAACGCTCGCGCCGCGTCGAGGAGTTCATGGACCGGGCGAGAGAGGCCGCCGAGGCCGAGTCACAGGTCGGCCCGACAGAGATGTTCGAAAACGACGAGCTAGACAACCTGTTCTAACTCCGCTTGAGCAGGCTCGCGCCGTCGAACTCGGTTTTGTCGTACTGGAAGTCGAGCAGATCCAGCAGCGTCGGGCCGATGTCGTAGAGGTCGGCGTCGTCGATCCGAACGTCGGGGTCGTCGATGAACAGACAGGCGTTGTCAAAGCTGTGCATGCCGTTGCGCGGACCGGTCCCGAACACGTCGTCGCTGCCCTTGAATCCGGCCTTCAGGTCGAACCCGTGGTTGGGGACGACGGTGAGGTCCGGTGCGATGTCGTCGTGCGGGCCGCGGTACGCCGCTTCCTTGGTCTCGACTTTATCGGCGACCGGCTGGCCGTTCGGTCCGGTTAGATTCTCCAGTTTCTCCTTGAGTTCGTCGCGGACCGCCTCGTACTCGTCTTCCGGGACGCTTCCGCGCGGTTCGCGGCCTTCGAGGTTGATGTAGAAGCGACCGGGGATGAGCGAGTAGGCCCGGGTTTCGTCGGCGATGTCGCCGAGTTCGCTGTGATCGTCGTCCTCGTAGGAGAGCCAGCCCTCCTCACGGAGCCACTCGTTGAGGTGGACTTCGTACTCGAGCGTGGTGAACCCGTGATCGGAGGCGACGGCCATCGTCACGTCGTCGTCGAGCAACTCGCGGAGTTCGCCGAGATACTGATCGACCTTCTGGTAGAACTCGAGGAACTCCTCTTTGTACTCACCGTCCTGGGCGTAGTCTTTGAACAGGAAGTGATTGACCCGGTCAGTCGTCATGAATACGCCGAAGAAGAGGTCCCAGTCGTCCTCTTCGATGTAGTGTTTGAACGCCTCGAAGCGTGCATCGAGGGTCTCGTGCGCGTCCTCGATGAAGTCGCTCTTGTCCTCGTTGTGGCCGAGCTTGGCGTTTACGTCGATTTTGTAGTCGTTGGCTTCTAGGAAGTTTCGGAGTTCCTCGGGTCGCGCAGCGCGATCGACGCCTGGCGAGAGGAACCCGGAAACCATTCGCTGGACGTTCTCCTGTGGCGGGAACGTGACGGGGACGTTCATCACCGTCGCCGACCGCTGTGCGCCTTCGACGCGGTCCCAGATGCGCGTGGCCTGCACGTCACGTCCCATCGGGACGTAGGTGTCGTACGAACCGTTCTCGCGGTCCTGGAAGCCATAGACTCCCGTCCCACCCGGGTTGACGCCGGTCGTGAGCGCGGGCCAGCAGGCGCTCGATTCCGGCGGGACGATGCTGTCTATCGCTCCCGCACTCCCCTCGTCGGCAATCGCGTTGAGATGCTCGAACTCGTCGGGATTGTCCGCAACGAGGCTATACGGCACGCCGTCGATACCAAAGAAGGCTACCCGTGGTTTCCCGTCACCGCGTAGCCGGTCGAACAGACCCATACCCTCGCCTACTCAACTGGGGCACAAGAAGCTTCTTTTCGAGTAGTCCGGACCGGGGCGAGCGGTCCGGAGCCACCCGTTCTCGGAGAAACCGGCAATCACTGCTCGGAATGGTCGTCCTCGGCCTCCGCCGTGCGGTCCTCTTCCGGGTCGAAGTTCGTCGGCCGGACCGTGGGATGGTCGATTCCGACGGTGTGGTCGGACACTGCCATTGTATCTGGACGTACGGCGGCCTCACGCATATAATTACCCATGCTCATAATTAATCGGCAACGGTTGCTGGCATTACCGACGGGTATAATCTGACTGGACTGCGACAGACTATCGGTTGCAGTCCTCGTATTTTACAGGGGTTACTCGATGAATGGAGTCTATATTTTATCTACCGGCGACAGGGTATCCCGTATTGATCCATGACAACATACCTTATTGGAACCGACGGCGAATCGGCAAGCACAGCAATCTGCGACCACCTCGAAAGCCGGCTCACAGCGGACGACCGAGTGCGAGCGGTCTACGCAACATCATCAGCTGACGAAGAGGCACGACAGGCAGTCCAACTCATCGAGGACAGACTCGGATCGATAGCCCCCGTCGACGCCGGAGTCGTTGACTTCGGTCGTGAGGGTGGACCGGTTATGACATTGCTCGCCGAAGCCGACAGCACCGATGCCGACCAGATGGTCGTTGGACTGCGTCGACACTCCCGAACCGAGCGAATCATCGTGGGGAGCGTCTCACACACACTGCTGGAAAAAGTGGCCATTCCAATCCTGCTCGTACCGTTGCCCGAGTACCAGACACCTGCAGAGTAAGTCAGCTACCCACCGCTGAAGCGGGGCTTGTCGGTGGACTCCCGTTCTGCCGACACAGGAGTGTCGGACGCCACTTCAGTAGCGTTCACGGTCATCACCCCCGACTTCAGGGCGTACTGACAGAACACCCCTCCAACGGGGGACTTCTGCCCTCGCTGGAGTTTGAGTGCGAGTTTCCGGGCGATATTCTTCGCCGCGTTGTAGTCGGCGTTCACCGAGTACGAACAGTCAAGACAAGCGAAGTGTTGCCCGTCGCGGTTTTCTTCGAGCGTACAGCCACACTTCGAGCATTGCTGGCTGGTGTAGGACGGTTCGACTGTCTCGACCACGATGCCGTGTTCGTCGGCTTTGTAGGCCACCTGCTCTTGCAGTTCGCGGAACGCCCACTGCTGGAACTTCTTACCGTCGCTGATGTGCTGTCGAATCTGCGCCAAGTTCTCGAACGCGACGTGCGTACACTTATGACGCTCGGCTTCCGCGACTATCTGCTTGGAACACCGATGTAGGTAATCCTCACTCCAGCGTCCGAACCTGCCCCCGATGCGGTGGTAAGTCAGGTGGGCGCTTCGCGTGCCAGTCTGTTGGAGACTGGCACGCCGTTTCTCGAACTCACGGCGCTGGTGGTTGAGGTAGTCGGCATTGCCGATGAACCGTCCCGTGCTGGTCACGGCGATGTTGTCGTTAACGTTACAGTCCACGCCAAGGACTCTCGAATCCTCGGCTTTCTCAGGACTGCTCGCGTCTATCTCCCGTTTCATTGCGGCGTGCAGGTAGAACTCGTCGGCTTCGCTGTCGTAGTGGACGGTGCTTGTTGAGAAAGAATAGTCTTCGTTGAGCAGGTACTCGCCGTGTGGTGTGCCTTCTGAGTCGTCAGGCAGGTCGTACTCGCATTCGACCCGCTCATTGACGGTGGCGAGGCTTACTTTATCGCGGTAATAGGTGGCGGCTCGCTTGTCGTAGACGATGCTGAACGTGTCGTACTCGGGCTTGCTGGTGTTCTCGCCCTCGGCCAGCCTGTCTACGCAATTGCGAATGTCATCGGTGGCGCGCTTGATGGCTTTCTGCACGAGGTTTGCGTGGAGGCCGTCCGTGTCGTGGCGGAGTTCGTCGTAAATGGTGGCTTCGGCTTCGCTCTTGCTGGTCACGCAGTCCTCGTCGGGATAGCGCCACGCCCAGTCTGCGGTGCGGTTGGCACAATACTGAAATTTGGAGTTGGTCGCGTGGAGGTCGCTCTTACGGTCGTCAGGCACATCGAGGGGGACGCGAACCGTTCGAGTCACCTCCCACGCCATACATCACAGTAGTAGCTATTCTTTATTAGTATTTTTGAAGACGTTGGGAGTCAGTAATGCTGATAGTGGGGTCGTTGCACGGAGCTTACGCGCTTCCTCACAGCCGTGAGCGGGTGGGCTTCCGCGCTGTTACCGCTGTGACGCCTGCACAGAGCGGTGCTGTCCGGAACTGGGCAGCACCACGACGGCGTTACTCGAAGTGCTCGTCGTAGAGGTCCTGTGCGTGCTCGATGGCGTCCTTCGCAGCCTGCTTGTCTTCCCAGCCCAGCGTTTCGACTTGCTTGCCTTCCTCGAGGTTCTTGTACGTCTCGAAGAACTCCTCGATCTCGTCGAGCGTCTGCTGTGGGATGTCGTCGAGGTCCTCGATGTGGTCGTAGCGAGGGTCCTCGATGGGGACGGCGATGACCTTGTCGTCCTGCTCGCCGTCGTCGTCCATCTTCATCATCGCGACCGGACGGGCCTCGATGACACAGCCGGGGAACGTCTGGTCTTCGACGAGAACGAGCACGTCGAAGGGGTCCTCGTCGTCGTAGTACGACTGCGGGATGAAGCCGTAGTCGGACGGATAGTGGACGTTGCTGTGAAGGACGCGGTCGAGCATGACGCCCGGGATGTCCTTGTCATATTCGTACTTGTTGCGCTCTCCCTTGAGACACTCAACGACGGCGTAGATTTCTTCCGGCGGGTTCGGTCCCGTTTCGAGGTCTTCCCAGAGATTTACCATCGTCCGACTCTGCGCAAGACTACCAAAAACTACTTTCGGTCTCCGTTCAGACTGACAGATGTACAGCGCGTTAGATCCCGAAGTAGATTCGACCATTCGCTGAGTCTGAATGTCCGCCTTCTCTACAAAGTCCCTACTCTCTCGCCCGCCGTCCAGCGGTTGGATTCTGACAACGCACTTCCGATTTACCAAGTGTTAAGTAGGAAGATGACATCTGGACAACTATGTCAGAGGCACAAACAGTTACTGACAGCCCCGGCATCGCACGAGAGTTGACAGCGTTTCAGCAGAACATCCTCACGATTCTCGGAGAGGGACCACGGTACGGACTCGCTATCAAGCGAGAACTCGAAACCTACTACGACTCGGAAGTAAATCACGGGCGGCTCTACCCGAACCTCGACGACCTCGTCGAGATGGATCTCGTCGAGAAAAGTGAACTCGACAAGCGAACGAACCAGTACGCCCTGACCGACGAGGGCTACCAGGTCGTGCTCGACCAACTCGGCTGGATGTTCAACAAACTCGTCACCAGTGACAAGCGCGCAGCCGACCTCGAAGAACTCATCGACCAGAATCGATAGTATCGACGCTCCCGTCTGCGGCATCGAGAACTAATTCGACCGACTTCTCGACGACCACTTTCTGGTCGTCGGACGGAAACGCGTTCCGCGGAAAGTACTCGTCGAGAAACTCCTGTAGTTCCCCTCGGGTCATATCACCGACCGGCTTCGCGTAGTGATTGCTGGCGAAATCCGCGAGTGCGTGTGCGTTCGGTCCGTGCGGGTCGCCGTGCTCGCTTTCGATAGTCTCGGCTATCTCCCGGTTGTGCTCCTCGACGACCTCCCAGTCGTCTGCCGACCCCGGTCCCTCCAGCGGCCGTTCGATACCCCGGTCGATATCTTCGATGCGGTCCGGGCGGACTGTCTCCTCCTCGACCCAGTCCTCCGGGTAGAGAACGAGTGTGTCCCTGTCGTCCTCGCGGACGCGGGCAGTGAAGTCGTACTCGGCAACCATGGCATCACGGTCATCGCGATAGGCAGCAGCCTCCTCGTCGACGGTGGCGTCGCGCGCCAGTCGCGTCAGTCGCTCCGCTTCGTCGACGACGTCCCGTGGTACTTCGCGGTCGTCGTCCGTTTCGTCGGTAGTCTCAGTCATCGTCGAGCGCCTCGTTTGCCAGTTCGTCGGCGCGCTCGTTTATCTCTCGCGGTACGTGCGAGAGCGACCAGTCGGCGAACTCGGTCAGCAGTTCTCGAACCTGGACACGGTACTCCCGTAACTCGGGATTGTTCGTATCGTACTCGCCGCGGACTTGTTTGACGATGAGCTCGGAGTCGCCCCGAACGTCGACCTCGTCGAAGCCGTAGTCGGCAGCTACTTCCAGGGCCTGACGAAGCGCCTCGTACTCGGCCTGGTTGTTGGTCGCGCGCCCGATTCGTTTCCCGCCCTCGGCGACGATGCCGTCGCTGGTGACGATGACCCAGCCGACGGCCGCCGGGCCGGGGTTCCCGCGCGCGGCACCGTCGAAGTAGACGTGCGCGCGCCCGCCGCCCTCGCGGAGGATACCCTGGAGCTTCGACGGGTCTGCGCCCTGAATCACCACTTTGTCGTCGTACGCAACGGCCGTCGCGCCGCCGTGTGCGGCCCGCCAGCGTTCGTGGTCGGTGTTCCCCGACGCTACCTCGACACCTGCTGCTTCCAGGCGTTCCCGGGCTTTCTCGACGTCGCACTCGATGACGGGCATCGTCGCTTACCTCACCATTCGACCAATATGATGGTTTCCACTTAGAAATTAGTTCGTGAGGAACAATATCGCCCGCCTTCCGGTGGTTTTGCGCTATTCTGTGGTATAGTATAGGACAGGAACAGGGGTGCTATCCGGCAGAGGGTTTAAGTATCTCGCTCTTACTACTATAAAAATGCGATGACACGGTCCAGCCGCCAGCGGGAGCGCGAGCGCGAATCTGAAACTGAACAACAAGAAGACGAGGGAGTTCGGGACTGTCCGGAGTGCGACTCCGACAATCTCATCAAGAGTTCTGACCGCGGGGAACTCATCTGCGAGGACTGCGGTCTGGTCGTCGAAGAGGGGAACATCGACCCAGGTCCGGAGTGGCGAGCCTTCAACCACCAGGAACGCCAGGAGAAATCCCGGGTGGGTGCGCCGACGACGCAGACCATGCACGACAAGGGTCTGACGACCACCATCGACTGGAAGGACAAGGACGCCTACGGCCGTTCGATTTCCTCGAAGAAGCGAAGCCAGATGCACCGGCTGCGAAAGTGGCAGGAGCGCATCCGAACCAAAGACGCGGGCGAGCGAAATCTCCAGTTTGCACTCTCGGAAATCGACCGGATGGCCTCCGCGCTGGGGGTCCCCCGCTCGGTTCGAGAGGTCGCGTCGGTCATCTACCGACGCGCGCTCAAGGAAGACCTCATCCGCGGGCGCTCCATCGAGGGCGTCGCGACGAGCGCACTCTACGCCGCCTGTCGCAAGGAAGGGATTCCGCGAAGTCTCGAAGAGATTTCGGACGTGTCGCGCGTCGAGCGGAAAGAAATCGGACGTACCTACCGGTACATCTCGCAGGAACTCGGTCTGGAGATGGAACCAGTCGACCCCAAAAAGTACGTCCCACGCTTTTGCTCCGAACTGGAACTGTCCGAAGAGGTACAGACCAAGGCCAACGAAATCATCGAAACGACGGCCGAGAAGGGACTGCTCTCGGGCAAATCCCCCACCGGCTACGCCGCTGCCGCGATCTACGCCGCGTCGCTGCTCTGCAACGAGAAGAAGACCCAGCGTGAGGTCGCCGACGTGGCGCAGGTGACGGAAGTCACCATCCGAAACCGGTATCAGGAACAGATAGAGGCGATGGGAATCCACAGCTAACGGCTCGGCCCGGTCTGCGTCCACTCCTTCCATTTTGACACCGCCCCAGAGCCGTGCTTTGAGGACGCGCTGAGAGTCAGATTGATACGCGCGAGGGTCGTCCGGACTGGTAATGCGGTTAGACGAGTTCGTCGAGGGGTTCGAACGCGACGAGGCCGCCGAGCGACGGCGTCTCGCCGAGGAGAAATCCTACGAGATCACGAACTACCTCGACGACGTCGAACGCCAGTTCGAAGAGACTGTCCAGGGCGATTCGCTCTTTGGCTCGACGGCTCCCGAAATCTTCGTCGGTCGGTCGAACTACCCCAGCGTCTCGACGGGGTTGCTCTCGCCGATGGCCGAGGGGGCAGACGCTGCCGACTACGCGACGAGCGGCGACTGGTACCAGCAGGGGTTCGACATCGACGACGTGCTCCAGCGCCGGACGGGACTGCTCAACTCGACGCGCTCCTCGCAGGTGAACGTCGAGGACGTATGGGACGGCTTCGTCGGCGTCCAGCGGGAGGTTGCCATCGCAGACCGACCCGTCGACGTGGAACTGGGACTCGACACTGCCCCGGAGTTAGACCTCTCGCTCGACGACATCTCGACGCCGACCGGGCCGCGCGCTCGCGCGACGGACGCCGACCTGGCGGAGAACCCCCACGTCCCGCGTCCCGTCGAGAAGACGCTGGAAGACGACGACTGGCAGGCCGAGGGCGCGATGAACTACCTCTACCGGCGCGGGTTCGACGTCTACGATATCAACACGATTCTCTCGGCTGGCGCGCTCGGCCAGGGTCGCAATCGCCGCCTGGTTCCGACGCGGTGGTCGATTACGGCCGTCGACGACACGGTGGGTCAGTATCTCCGGGGGACGATACGCAACGAACAGACCGTCAACGAGGTACAGGTGTGGTATAACGAGTACGTTGGTAACGATTACTGGGTCATCCTCGCGCCCGGCAACTGGGAGTTCGAACTGGTCGAGCTCAAGGCTCCGGGAAGCATCTGGAACCCCGAACCCGACGGGGCCTACTACATGGCTGCGGACAACGAGGGGTATGAGGGACGGACCGCCTACGTCGACGAAACCTCCGGGGCGTACTACGCCTCGCGTCTCGCCGTGCTGGAACATCTCGAGGACGTGGGGCGGCAGGCGACGTGCCTCGTGATACGGCACGCAAGCGAGTCCTACTGGGCTCCGGTCGGCGTCTGGCAGATTCGCGAAGGAATCCGACATGCCTTCGAAGGAGAGTACGCGACGGCGGAGACGTTCCACGACGCAGTCACAGAACTGGCCCCGGCGCTGCCGGTATCGCTGACGGACCTCCGTCGGAAATCGACGATGGTCGCCGGTATCCAGTCACAGCTGGGGGACTTCTGAGGCGAGGCCGGCAGGATGGGTCGCAGTGTGCCGGCCTCGATAGTGACATCCCGGAGACGGTGTGAAGTGGGGTGGTGGGGTGGGTGTGTGGTGGGATAGGTACTCACGACCGGAGATGACACAGGCCAGAACGGCCCATCCCCTCTTTCGGACTCCAGGAATAAATATGTAAATGTTATAACTATCTGGGAGTGTAGCTTCTGCACAGGGCCTCCAATGGACCCACACAGTGAGCATGGACTGTACCTGAGAACTAATCGCTACCTGATAATCACGTATAAACGTTCGTCATAGAACCTGCCTACCGGTCCGAGTGAGTCGCCAGGAGAGTGGCGGTTCTGAACAGTGACAGCGCACAAAATTCGACAGACAGGCCCAGATACGTATACTGACGAACGGGACTGTCGAATAGACGCGGCTGTGAAGAGTGAGAATGGAGACGCTTCGAAGAAAGAGCGGGGACAGCAACCACGACGAGCGAACGAGCCGGAGGCTGGGCAAACGGACGACTGAGACAGTTAGGCGAGGCGGGCCGAGTAACGTGACCGAACTCTCCTCAAGCGGTTTATAACTACAGGCCTACAAAGGATAGAGCTATCTGGCGAGAGTCCACCGACAACAGAAGCCCACGGCCAGACACAAACCCGTGACCCGATATCGACCATCAACGGTCGCGCATGTGCGTCCGCTGCCTCAGCGGTGTGGCGCTGACAGCAGCGGTCGTCATCCCCCCAAAAGCCGATCTGGACCCTGGAACCGCCGACCGGACCTATCGCGGCGTCCGGACTCTCCCAAGCCTTTCTGAATGCGTAGTTCACGCCACGTTAGAGCGGACAGAGCGCTCTCACTCGGTCGCGTATTCGGAACTCCGAAGCGCCGAGAAGAGGTCGTCGACGTACTCGCCTGTTTCCGCGACGATGTCCGCCCACGTTTCGTCGTCCGGTGCCATTCCGAGGAGGCGTCCGATGCGCATAATCGAGACGTGATAGACGCGCTGGCGACCCGGCTCTTCTTGCCAGATGACGACGTTACACGGCATCAGTGCGCCGAGTTTGTTCGCCGAGGCGTCGAGCGCGCGGTCGGCGACAGCGGGGTTGCACGCGCCCAAGATGTAGTACGGGTCGCGGCCCGCGTCGACTTTCTCGTTGAGCATATCAGACGGCGAGAACTCGACGGGAACACCGAAGTTCGCGTCTTCGCACGCCCCGCGGACGAACTCGATTGCGTCCTCGTGGTCCATCGAGAGGACGACCTGTTCTTCACCGATATCATCCGGGTCGATTTCGGTCGGATCGATTGGCAACGTCATGAGCAGACAGACGCCGCCACCGGTAAAAAAGTCAGCGCCAGCAGTATCAGTGTGACCGGACAGTCACTCGGTCGGAACCGGTCCGGTGCCGATGGCCGACTCGATCGCCTCGGTGAACTCCTGTCGGGTGGCGAAGTACGGCTCGTCTATTTCCGAGAGTACGTCCGAGAGGTCGCGCGGGCCGTCCGGCGTCCGAACGACGGTGTCGCCCTCGCGGGCCACAATCTCGCTTTTCTCGATACCCCACATCAGGCGCTCGGCGACGCGGGCGACGGGAGCGCCCTCGACGTCCGGTCCCTCGCCGAGTGAGACGGCAGGTTCGTCCTCGCTTTCGTCGTCGTCAGCCATATCCGTCGATTCTTGCCCCCCGTGATTAGAGCTTTCGGATCGGTTCTCGGCGGCGACGCCGTCGCCAGCGTGTGTGACGCGCGTCTGACGGGTAGTTTTGTAGACGACTGTCATATACGGACGCATGACCAGCCTCACAGATGTCTACGACGGGGGCGTCGGGAGCGTGGCGACCCGCAGGCGTCGGGTCACCGGGGCCGGCTTGTTCCTGGTCGGTGCTGCGATGGTCGTCGGTGCTATCCCCATCGCGACGACGGATCTCGCTGCTAGCCTCGGTCTCTCGGTGTTCGAGGCCCGCAAACTCGCGGGCGTTCTCGCCGGTCTGGGCCTGCCGGCCGTCTTCGTCGGCATCTTCACGGTCCTCCCAGCAGGGCGTGCCACGCGCGGTGCAGCCGCAATCGGGGCGAGCCTCGCCGTCCTCGGCGTCGCGCTGTTTGGCTACGCCTATCCCTACGAGTGGGTCACCTCGAACCCGGCGATGGCCGTCGTGACCACGCTCCTCTACTCGGTCGGCACGCTCGTCACGTTCTGGTGTCTGTTCGTCGGTGTCGCGACGTTCAAAACTCGGACCGACCCCGGCGGCTCCGCCCGACTGGAGATCACCGACGAGGGCACCGTTCGGGTCGTCAGCGACGACACCGACATTCCCGGGATGGGCGGTATCGGCCTGTTCGGCCGCGAACCGGACGGTGACGTGGACACACAGACCAACCAGCAGGACGACGGAGACGACACGCTCGTTCCGGAACCGACGGTCGACGAGACGACACCGAACGGGACCCAGTCGAGGACCACCCTCCCGAGATCCGGCAGACCGACGCCGGCTGGGGATGGAGCCGGAGCCGTTCAGGCCCCCGAGACACCGGCGACACAGCAGCCAGAACAACCGCCCGCTGCAGCCAGCGCCGACGTTCGACAGGCCGTCGCAGAGCGCGGCAGCCCTGACCGATACTGCGGGAACTGTTCGCACTTCGAGTACGTCCGGGCAGACGGTGAGATTACGCCGTACTGCGGAGTTCACGACGAACTCATGGAGGATATGGACGCCTGTCACCAGTGGGACGGAAACAGTTAATCAGGAGAGTTATATTTCTGAAACCGGTAGGTGGCCGATATGGAATTTTGCGACGAATGCGGTTCGATGATGAAGACGGAAGGCGACCGGTGGGTCTGTGGCAGCTGCGGCCACGAGACGGTCCGGGACGACGCCAAAGAGGAAGCGATGGTCACGACACAGGGACAGGAAGAGTCGGAAGTCGTCGACATGAGCGAGGCCGGTGACGAGGCGATGGGACCGACGACCAACGCACGCTGTCCGGAGTGTGGCAACGACAGAGCGTACTACGAGATGAAACAGATTCGCGCCGCCGACGAGTCCGAGACGCGCTTTTTCACGTGTACCGAGTGCGACCACAAGTGGCGCGAGGACGACCACTGAATGGTCACAGCGCCCGACTACCCCAGCGTGCCGGCCGAGAAACTCGCCGGGTGGGAACTCGTCGAGGAATCCGTCGAGACGCTGTTTCAGTTGCCGGCAGTCCGGGTCGTCGGAGCGACACGACAGTACGAGGACGAACAGTTGCGCACGGCAGTTCGGGACGCGTCCGACGGTGAAATCGACCACCGGTGGCGATTCTTCGCGGCGACACGACTGGGGTTTGACCCAATGCTTCCACCGGGGACGATGCCGTCGATGATTCTCCCGACAATGCGCTCGGAAGCGAAAAAGACGTTCAAGAAGCGACTGCAGAGTCGCGGTGTCGAGGACATCGAGCGCGGCCGACGCGAACGCGTCCGTATTCGCTCCGGAAAACGGGCTCGCCTGATTCGCTATAACGGCGTCGACCCGGTCGCCGGTGGCGTCCCCGTCACCGGGTGGGTCGGCGTCTGGAACGACGGCACCGACTTTTTCGTCGTCACCGGTGGCTATCCGGCACGCCCGCTCTCGGAGGCACTCGACCTCGAAGAGTCAGCCGACGGACTCGACCGCACCGGGAACGAAGCACAGGGCGAGTTCCTGGATATGTTGCGCGACGTTCAATAAGTAGTCTTGAAAGCTGCGTAATATTTCCTGAAATCGAGCCGGGCTTATTGTCACTTTAGGCAGCAAATACCGTCTACATTTTATAAATAAGTCTTTGATTTTAATATGAACACCACGGAGATTGGAACTGCGTCAAACGTGTCGTTCGGGCGGTAAAGCGGCGTATTTCTTCGTTCCCAACCTGGTTCAGCCACGTCGACCCAGAAACAGCCGAAACGCGATTACAGAGAGTGTCTCGCTAGTATATCACTTCAAATGAATACTAACAGTAGTGTTGAAGTAATCTTTATTAATCATCACTCTATTTTCAACACTATATGGAAGTAACAGTTACCGAGGAAATGATGGATAATAGGAAGGCGGTTCGCATCCGTATTGAAGAAGTCGCCAACCTATCTTTCGATCTGAGCGAATCTAGTGAGTATGTCAATGTCGGAGAAATATCTGGCAGATTGCTTGTCGAATACGAAGTCAACCACGGACAGGTTCGGGAGGAAATCGAACGAGCTCGCAATCCGACGACAAAGGATAAAGCGAACGCGTTCTTCGAGGACTGGTCGCTCGCGGCCGTCGACCCGGGTACTCTCGAAATCAACTACGGGTCGGTACTCTTTCGCGGCACCGAACCCATCGACGCGGTTCCGGAGCAGTTCACATTAACCGCAACGCTCGACACCGATGAGTTCCAGCGGACCGCGCCCGAGGACCTGAAACGGAAGCTCCGCCAGGAAAAGGAGTACACAGTAGCGTACGACGACCTCGAATCCGACATCAAGGCCTATCTCGAACGGGAGGGAATCAACACCGACCAGGTGTCGCTCGGGTCGCCGATTCACATTCAGGCTCGCGCAGAACCCATCGCGGAGGAGGACGTTTTCGGAACGGAGTTCCGTCTCACTGTCGAGAACCAAGTGATCCGAGAACTCGAACCCTCAACACTACGTGTGTCGATGCCACCACAGATAGGGCGGGAAATTCTCCTCGACGATCAGACAACGGGGTCCTATGACCCTGCAGAGGAAGAGTTCGTGTTCGACATCCCAAGAATACCGCCAGCCGAAGGGCAACCGAAGGTCCACGAGATCTCGTTCCTCGTTCCCCAAGAGGCTGGACAGGACCTCGAACAAATAGAGGGTTCCGCGACGCTGAACACGTCCCAACCGTTCACCAACTACCTCCCAGAGGCGGTGTTCGACGCCGGTGGGAACAAAATATACGACGACCAGGTGCCAGCGGAGTCAAATTACGCGTCCGTGGACCCAACGTGTTCAATCGAAGCAGATTTCTCGACGCCGACGTCCGAAATCCTAGTCGGTGACGTGGCGAACGTGACGAAGAAGATACGCGTGGACGGCGTCACGCCACCGCAGGCGTACACCGAGATAGAGTCAGTGTTGAACCAGCGGGGCATCGACGCGGCCGGCACTGGAATGAGTCAGAGCGAAGAGATCCGAGAGGGCGCGAACGTGACGGAGTTCAACGGCAGGTTTGAGGACGGATCCATTGTTGTCGGCGACACGCGGATAGCCGTCAATATATCCGTCAACGGGGAGCGGCGGACGGGCGAGACGGGGACAGAACGGGCCAGTGGAGAAGAACTCCCCGCCAAACAGCGCAACGTCACGATGGACTACGGCCACACTGGAATCCAGGTCATCGCGAAGGGGGCGGACCCACAGAAGGTGGATTCGTTCGCGAGCGACCTGCGCGACGAAATCAAGCTCAGTTTGCAATCAATTGCGGAGGAGGTCTAAACGATGCGAATTAATCTCGACGATAGACTCGACAAGGAGTATCCAGAACGATCGAATTGCGAAGTGAACGACCGCGACTGCGACTACGATGTCGACACGGTCTGTCACAACTGCGGTACGAAAATGTGCGACGCCTGCAGTATTGGCGTCCGGCACCAGCCGCGACTCTCGAAGTACACTCGCAATGTAGAGGAGGGTACTGAGCGGTTCGAGCGTCACTGCCCGGACTGTATCGACGAACACACACTGAACATGCGGAATCTCGGTATCGGTGGCGGGATGGGTCTCTTTGGGGCCCTGCTCGCGTACATCGGAGTCCCGGACACACCAGTCCTGGCGGTGTTCGGCCTCTTCCTCCTCGTCGCTGGTGCCCTCGTGCTGCGTACCGAGTATCGACTGAAAACCCGTCGAAACGAAAACTACGGTTTCATGAGTCTCTGGTGATCGGCCGTGCCAGCAAAGACCGGTGGTTCCCACGCGTCAGCGGCGTTCGTGAGCATGCTAATCGGAACGACGATGTCGAAGTACATCTGGGAGCTCGTGCCACCAATCGGCGAGGCAACGCTCCTGCTACTCGGCGTCATCGAAGCCATTCCGGGACTGTCGGTTCCGGTAACCGAAGAGTTCGGTGGTGCACTCCTTGTCATTCTGACGCTGTCGTTCGCGTGGGGCGTCGTCTACCACGTGTCCCGCCACGGCTGAAGAGTACCACCGGGTGACTGGGCAGTCTCACACGCACCAAAACCCTCAGACGCTTCCGTTTTTCAATTGCGGCTCCACGAGCGGTCCGAATCGTCACGGCTCCACTTCGACCCGTTGTCCTCGCTATTGTCGTCGCCAGATTTTTCGTAGCCGTCGGGCGAGTCTCCATCCTTGATCTCGTCGACACTATCGTCGGGTGCCGTGCTCTCGGCGGTGCCCTCGCTGGCAGCATTGGCTCCGCTGTCGGCTGTCGCGCTATCCGATGTTGGCGTGCGGTCGCTGACGACGTTGGCAGTATTCGGTTTTGTGGAGGGACTACCGCGTTCCCTGCTACTCACGTCCGGATTGGTGTTTGCGGTTCCGGAACTGACGGTAGTCGTCGCCCTGGATTCGCTCGTCGCCTGATTTCGTCCGGTGTTATCGGTCACCCCGGCGGCAGCACCGTCCTCATAGTCGTCTCTCTGCCCTCCTGTGAGAGAAGCGTCGTAGATAGTGTACACCCAATCCGTCCATTTTGGAGGTGAACTCGATGTGCGTGACGGCTTCCTATAGGCGTCGTAGATAGCGTACCCCCAGACACCGAAGAGGAGGAAGTTGAGTGCTCCCCCGAAGAGCGCGTTGAAGAGGTAATACCCACCAAAGAATGCGGTCATGAAGGCCAGACCGCGTCGGAACTGGCGGTTGATCATCTGTCCCAGCCCAGGGACGGGGATTGAGGCTGCTGCCGAAAGGAGCGACGTGTCGTCACCGCTCTCCTTCGGGGGGGATCGCTGCCGAGTCCCACACTCGGGACAGATCTCGGCTTGGCTGTGGATGTCTGCCCCGCAGGTGGAACATTGGACAGTGTTCACTCCGGTAGCGTCGTCTGTCTGAGTCACGATTCTCCGTTTACTGTGACGAATAATAAAAATGCCGCGGGCACGGTCAGCATCGCCTGCCCCTGATTCACGACAATGCCGTCTGCGTGAGAGCCAGCAGCCCGATTGATTGGGAGTCTGAACATCCAGAAAGTACAGAACAGGCTCGTTCGTGAGGGCCCGTTCCAGTACCGGATGCGATACACCGAACTGCTCGAAGGCTCGACCGACGACTCACAGTCGTCGCGCGAACGTCAGATAGCCGGTGTGTCCGACACCTGCAGTCGAGGGACGGGAGCCGCGGTCGTCGAAGTCCATCTCGCGCTGAATCGTCTCGAGCGTCTCGATGTCCTCCAGTCCGACGTCTTTTGCCGTCTGGACGACTTCCCGTGTCTGTTCGACGAACGGCGAGTACACTGCGACGTAGCCGCCAGACACCAGCAGATTCGGCGTGTGTTCGACGACCGACGCGGCGTCTTCGGTGTCGAGCGTCAGCACGTCGACGGTCCCGAGTTCGCCGAGGTGGTCGGTCACGTCGCCGGTCCGGACGTCGACGCGGTCCGCAACGCCGGCGAGGGACATGTTCTCGCGCGCGACATCAGCAAACTCGGCGTCGCGTTCGAAAGTAGTCACGTTCGCACCGATGCGGCCGAGATACGACGCGAGCACGCCGGTTCCAGTTCCAGCGTCGAGTACGGTATCGTCGGCTTCGATGCCGGTGTGACCGACGATAAGCCCGATATCGCGCGGCATCATCGGCGCGCCGGTGCGCTCGAGGTGGTGAAAGAGGTCCGGTCCGCGGAGCTTCCGCACCCGGAAGACAGTCCCGAGATGCGTCTCGACGGTGTCTCCGGACTCGGCGTCCGCAGGTACTTCGAGGATTCCGAGATCGGTCTCCAGACGGTCACCCGGTGCCAACAGGTACTCGCGGTCCTCGTGAACGAGCAGGAACGACACTATTCGAGCCGTTCGACGGCTGCGGCGAGGTCGCCGTCCGTCGCTTCGAGCGCTTCCCGTGCCGCGTCCTCGCCTGCGCCGGTGCGCTGGGCGACGAGGTCGATGTCGTCCTGGGGAATCCCATCGTCGGTATCTGCATCGTCACCGCCCTCCAGTTCCGGCTCGCTACTGCCAGCGCCGCGCTCGCGCGTTTCGGGCGAGCCGACGACCTGGTAGGTCTCCTGGCCCTGTGCGTCCATGAGCTGGACTTCGGCGTCGGTGAAGACCAGTTCCTCGTCGGCCGTCCGGATGACGACCTCTTCGGCATCGATTTCCTCGATGTCGATGCCCATCTGCTTCATCATTTGCTTCATTTTGCTCGGGTTCAGTCCGCCGCCGCCTCCTCCAAACATACGCTCCCGTTCACGCCAGTCGATAAAAAGGGCTGTGTTGCCGACCGGCCGATTTTGCCGACTACTCGACGCCTTCGCGAACGAAGACAGCCATCCCCGTCTCGAAATCGAGCATTCCCTCGCCGGACAGCTCCGCGCGACCGACCGCGAGCAGCCGACCGTCTTCGTGTTCGACGACGACTTCGTCGCGGGGCCGAATACCGTCGTCAGCAACGTCGACGAACTTCGCGAAGACGTTACGACCGTCCCGGACGAACGGTTCGCTCTCGTCACCGACGACGACGCTGTACGGCGTCTCCGCAGCGACCGTCTGCAGTCGGTTCCCGCCAGCCGTCCCGAGCGTGAACCGCCCGTCAGTCCCGTACGTGACGAGTCGTCCCTCGTCGACACGTACCTGCCGGGGACGGCCCGAACTGGTCGTCGTCACCGTCATCACCTCGCCGGCCGGAAAGAGCGTCTCGCCGACGCCGAGGCCGAACTGGTAGTCGGCGACCCGCTGCAGGAAGGTCCGGTGGCTGTCGTCCATCGTGGCCGCGTAGTCGTCGACCCCCTAAAACCGCACCGTTTGGTCGTGCTTGTCCACGACAAGTGTTGTCTTTGTCATAACTTACCATATTCACCTCCGGCGGTTTGGGCAGATTTATACGCCGATGGGGGTAAGAGAAGAGTACCAATGAGTGGAGCAAACAAGACCAAGATTCTCTTCGGTGCCGCCCTGTTGCTGGCGGGGACAGCAATCATCCTCTACGTCAGTAGCGCAGGCGAGGCAATCCTGCCCGGAGTCATCGGCAGCGTTGCGGCACTCGCGATGGCCGCGGGCGCGTTGCTCGTCGGGACGTCGGAAGGCGGCCGTCCCGTCTGAGAAAACTCGATTTTCGGTCGCTCAGTTCCCCGAGCGACAGCTCTAGAGCAAGAAACGGTCAGTATCGGAACTGAGGTCGGTAAACTCGTGGGCCGCCTCGATGAGGTCCTCGGAGGTCGATTCCTCGAAACAGTACGCTTCGACGCGGACGCCCTCGTGTTCGAGATGCCGACAGAGCCGAGCGAAGTCGCCGTCGCCAGTACAGAGGGCAACAGTATCGACGTGAGAGGCCAGCGAGACGGCATCCAGACTCATCCCCACGTCCCAGTCGGCCTTTTTTGTCCCGTCGCTGAAGGTGCGAATTTCTTTGATGTGTGTCTCGAAGCCGATATCGGTCAGCGCGTCGAAAAATGACTCCTCCTCTGGGGCGTCGGCTTTGACCACGTACGCGAGTGCGCGAACGAGTTTGCGGCCGTCGACGGCCGCCTCGAGAAGGCTGTCGTAGTCGATATTCTGCGTGTAGAGACTCTGTGCGGTATGATAGAGGTTCTGCGAGTCCGCGAGTACAGCGACTCGCTGATTCGGGTGAATCTCGGTCATGACTTCGATACGGAAGGGAGTACAGAAAGGACTTGCTACCGCCGTTAGCGGGCGCGGAGCTTCTCGATGCGCTTCTCGATTGGCGGGTGCGTGGCGAAGATTGTCTGGAGAATGCCACGGTCACCGCCGAAGATACAGAGCGCAGCGACCTCGTCGGGCATTCCGTTGTCTTGCTGTTGCCGGCCGCGTCCGCCACGCTGGTTGAGACTCTGGCTGGCCTGCTGGCGCTGTTTGGCACCCTGGCTGATTTTCTCCAGCGCGCGGGCCATCGCGTCGGGGTTGTTGGTGTACTCTGCGGCGTCACTGTCGGCGACGTACTCGCGGTACCGCGAGATCGCCATCACGAAGATGGAGACGATCATCTGAGCGATGGACCCGGCTATCATCGCGAAGATGTACGAGCCGATATTGCGCTCGCCACCGAAGATGACCGCGAACTGGACGACGATACCGACCATCGCGGCGATGGACTGGCCGATGAGCATCATCACCACGTCGCGGTTGCTGATGTGTGCCAGTTCGTGGGCGAGCACGCCCTTCAGCTCGTCGCGGTCGAGCAGGTCGATGATTTCCGTCGACACGACGACGACACCGGCACCCTTTCGGCCGACGGCGAAGGCGTTGGGGACGCCCATGTCCGCGACCATCAGCCGCGGCTTGTCGATGCCCATATCGCGACTCAACTGGTCGACGTGCTGGTGAATCTCCTGATACCGACCCTCTTCGGGCATATCCTCTGCGCCGACGCTTCGGAGGGCAGCCCACTTGCCGAACTTGTACTGAAATCCGACGAAGGCGAGCGTTCCAAGGAGGACGATTCCGAGTGCCCCGGTCGTCGCTCCAAAGTACAGATAGGCGAGTCCGGCAATGGCCGCATAGAAGGCAAACAGGATGCTGCCCATGATGACCATCCGGAGTTTGAGACCAATGTGGCGTACCATCGGGAGAGACTAGACGGCGCTTCGTAAAAAAGGGTACGTTCCATGACATAGCGTGGCAAGTAGGGAATAACTTCGCGACGAGAGACTGACAGCAACAGGAGCAAGACCAGTATCAAAATACTGTTGTCGGTCGTCTCGAAGTCGGACGTAGTGGCTACCCCGACAGAGCTCCGTCGGTCTCTCTGGGTAATCGTTGCAGCGGCGACGCTGACGGTCATGGCGGGTGCGATTCTCGGGCCAATCGTCCCACAGATTCAGAGTGAGTTGGGCGTCTCCGGGACAGCGGCCGGGCTCATTATCACCACGCACGGCGGTGTCATCGTCCTCGCGAGTCCGTTCGTCGGGTCGCTCGTCGACCGTATTGGACCGCGGCGTCCGTTCATCGGTGGCCTCTTCGTCTACGGTCTCGGCGGCGGCGCTGGTCTGTTCGTCGACTCCTATCTCCCGCTTCTCGCGTCTCGGGTCGTGCTGGGCCTGGGCACTGCCGCAGTGTACACGTCCGTGACCGTGCTCATCTACCAGCTCTACGAGGGACAACAGATGGAGCGAGCACTCGGCTTCCGGAGCAGCGCGAACAGCGCTGGGGCCGCCGTCTGGCCGCTGATCGGTGGCGCTGCCGGGACGCTCGCCTGGAACGTACCGTTTGGCGTCTACTTGGTTGCGCTTCCACTTGGACTTTTCGCGGCCCTGACCGTCCCAGAAGTCAGGCGTAGCGTCACCGAAACCGATGGCAGTGGAGCGAAAGGAGAGCACTCGGACAGTTCCGCGGGGGTTTTGACGGTTCTCCGAGAGCAGACGGTGCTTCCGCTGGTGTACCTGCTGTATTTCGGAACGAACGTCCTGCTGTACGCAATCGTCGTGTACTACCCGCAGTTTCTCGGTGGGGTCGGGGTGACCTCCTCGCTGGGGATTAGCCTGTATCTCGGTGCCAACGGGGCGGCAGGCGGCGCGTCTGCAATCGCTTACGACCGACTTATCAAGCGTGCCGAGCGCTCGACGCTCGTGCTCGGCGCGTTCGTCCTCTGGACCGTCGGCTTACTCTCGACGCTCGCCGTCGAAACAGCGCTCGCTGCAGCCGTTCCCGTCGTCCTGTTCGGTCTCGGTGTGGGACTTGTCTTCCCGTCGTCGTTCGCGTGGGTCGAGGAGTTCGCACCGGCGGACAGACAGGGACAGTTCAGTTCCTATCTCGCCTCGTTTGGATACACTGGTCAGTTCCTCTCACCGATTCTGTTCGGCGTGGTAATCCCCTTCGGCGGCGTCGGTGGAGTGTTTGTCGTTGCCGGAGCAATCACAGCCGCCAGCGGGTTTGCACTCGGAATCCGCCGGCTCCGGCCAGCCTGAGCGTGTCCGAGAACTGGAGACACAATGTATAAGTCGCTTCTCGACACTCATACGAGTATGCGGGTCGCCACGCAGACAGAGAGACCGAACGGGACGGGCCAGCGTGGCGGCCGCTCTTTTTCGAAACGCAAACGCTGAACGAGGCTCTCGGCAGGCGTGGCACCCCTGTCGTGGGTCGTGCTGGTTGTGCTCCCAGCGACTGGTCCAGAACCGAACCACACAAGCGACACCACTGCGACATAGCAGACAACGACGACGCGACCATCAGACGACTACGATACAATGACAGAGTTCGACACTTTCGGCGGCGTGTATCCCGCGATGTGCACGCCCTTCCACGACGACGGTAGCATCGACTTCGAAACACTCCGAGCCGACGCCCAGCGACTCGAATCGGCGGGCGTCGACGGTCTCGTCCCGATGGGTTCGACCGGCGAATCCGCGACAGTCAGTCACGACGAACACATCGAGGTCATCGACGCCGTCATCGACGCCGTCGACGTCCCCGTCATCGCCGGGAGCGGCTCGAACAACACGGCCGAGGCGCTCTCGCTCTCCCAGCGCGCTGCCGACGCCGGCGCGGACGCGCTCTTGCTCATCTCGCCGTACTACAACAAGCCCGAACAGCGCGGCTTTATCGAGCACTACGAGACTATCGCCGACGAGGTGGACGTCCCCCAGATCGTCTACAACGTCCCCTCCCGGACCGGCCAAAATATCGAAGCCGACACCGTCGCCGAGCTGGCCGAACACGAGAGCATCCAGGGGTTCAAGGCCGCCGGTGGTGACCTGAACCAAGTCAGTGAAATCGTCGAGAAGACCCGCGACGAGGAGTTCGACGTGCTCTCGGGCAACGACGGCGAGACGCTCCCGATTCTCTCGGTCGGCGGCACCGGCTGTATCAGCGTCGCCGCGAACGTCGAGCCCGAGCGGATGGGCGGAATGGTCCACGCAGCGCTCGACGAGGACTACGCTGAAGCGCGTGCGCGCCACCACGACCTCGGGCCGCTGTTCCGCGGGATGTTCTGGGAGACCAACCCAATTCCGGTCAAGGCCGCACTGGAGATTCGCGGACACGGCAACGGAAACGTCCGTTCGCCGCTGACGGAGGCGACGCCCGAGACGTACGAGCGACTGGAATCACTGCTCGCGGAGTACGACAAACCGTACGCCGCGGAGGCACGATGACGCGGCTGGCCATCAACGGCGCAGCCGGTCGGATGGGCCAGACCGTCATCGAAACGGCCAGCGACCGCGACGACGTAAGCGTCGTCTTCGGCATCGATGTAGACACTGACGCCGACATCGACGTACCGCTCTCCGCTCCCGACGAGACAGCCAATGCACTCGCAGAACACGACCCCGACGCAGTCATCGACTTCACAGTTCCAGATTCGACAGTCGCGCTCGCGGAAGCGTGTGCAGACGCGGGCGTGGCGCTGGTCGTCGGGACTACCGGCGTCGACGAAGAGCAACTCTCCGTGTTGCAGGAGGCCAGCGAGGCAGTTCCGCTGCTGAAAGCGACGAACTTCTCGCGGGGAATTCAGGGGCTCCTGCGCGCGCTCGGGCCCGCGCTGGAGGCGCTGGATGGGTACGATGTCGAGGTGATGGAGACCCATCACAACCAGAAACAGGACGCCCCGAGCGGCACCGCAAAGACGATTCTCGACGAGATTTCCGAGCATCGGGACTTCGAGACAGTCGCGGGCCGCGAGGGTATCCAGCCCCGCGAGGAGGGTGAAGTCGGTATGCTCGTCCGCCGCGCAGGCGACATCCGTGGCGAACACGAGGTAATGCTCGCGGACAACGACGAGGTACTGACCATCAGCCACCGCGCGGAGGACCGCGCCGTCTTCGCCGCGGGTGCCATCGACGCCGCGGTGTGGCTGGCCGAGCAGGACGCCGGCTGGTACGGATTCGACGACGTCGTCGACGATAGCTGAGCAGAGTACCGTCTGCCACACGCAGACTGCCAGTTACAACCGACGGTTCCAATAGCCAGGCCCGGGAACGGAGGGCTATGAGTCTGCAATCCGACATCGAGACCCTCTGGAACCGGTACGACGACGGACTGGCTGCTGCCGATACGACGGGCGACGACCTCGACGTACTCGCCGAGTTCCTCCGTGCGCTCGAACAGGGCGACATTCGCGCCGCGGAGAAGCGAAGCGGCGAGTGGGAGGTCAACGAGTGGGTCAAACAGGGCGTCCTGCTGAACTTCGGGCTGCGCCAGATTTCCGCCTACGAGTACGGCGACGTGACCTACAACGACGTGCTCCCGCTGCTCGACACCGACGACCTGGCCGACCGTGGCTCCCGGAACACCCCAGACGGCACCGTCGCCCGCCGCGGCGCGTATCTGGGCTCGGACATCATCATGATGAGTCCCTCCTTCGTCAACATCGGCGCGTACGTCGGCGACGGCACGCTCGTCGACTCCTGTGACACCGTCGGCTCCTGCGCCCAGATCGGCGAGAACGTCAAACTGGGCGCGAACACGCTGATTGGGGGCGTCCTCGAACCCGTCGAGAACGCGCCAGTCATCGTCGAGGACGGTGCCTCACTCGGCGCTGGCTGCCGTGTGACCAGCGGCTTCGTCATCGGCGAGAACAGCGTCGTCGGCGAGAACACGCTGTTGACGCCGCGCATTCCGGTCTACGACCTCGTCGAAGAGGAGATTATCTACGGCGAACTCCCACCGGAGCGCCGTGCGTTCTCGCGGTACGTCGAGTCTTCCATCGGCGAGCACGACCTCTTCGACGGCGGCGCCTACAAACCGGCGGTCGTCGCGACGGACATCGAACAGGAAACGCTCGAGGGGACCGAGCGCGAAGACGCGCTTCGAGAGTGATCTCCGGTCCCGCGGCGGACAGAAGCGGAACCCTTGTTATCAGGCGTCCCCCGTCTCGAAGCAATGACTCAGGCCACGTCGCCGCCGGTTCGTCGGCTCGCCGACTGGGACCACGACCGACTGGAACGACTCGCCGCCGAGCACGGAACGCCGCTCTACGTCCTCGACGTCGAACGGGTGCAGGCGAACTATCGACGCTTTGCCGATGCCTTCCCCGACGCACACGTGATGTACGCGGCCAAAGCCCACACCGGCCAGGCCGTCCTCTCCGCACTCCTCGACGCCGGAGCGGACATCGAGTGCGCCGCAGCCGGCGAACTGCAGCGGGCAATCGAGGCAGGCGCGGACCCGAACACGCTCCAGTACACAGCAGTCAACCCGCCGGATGCGGACCTCGACTACGCTGTCGAACTGGCGGCTGAAAACCCGGGCCTGACTATCACCGGGGGCGCTCGCGACACGTTCGACCGACTGGAAGAGCGTGGCTACGACGGTCGCGTCGCCATCCGAATCAACCCCGGTATCGGCACCGGCCACCACGAAAAGGTCGCTACCGGCAAGGACGCGAAGTTCGGCATCCCCTACGACGAGGTCCCGGATCTTGCCGAGGAGATTGCCGACCGCTTCGAACTGGTGGGTATCCACGCCCACGCCGGCAGCGGTGTCCTCCACGACGACCTGGACGACCACTGTCGGGCCATCGGAAAGGTGGCAGACATGGGTCAGACTGTCGAAGAACGAGTTGGGGGACTGGAATTCGTCGACTTCGGCGGCGGCTTCGGCGTCCCCTACCGCGAGGACGAGGAGCCACTCGACATGTCCGTCGTCGGCGAGAGAGTCCGCGACGCGGTCGGTGACCTTGACGCCCAGATGAAACTCGAACCCGGCCGGTACGTCGTCGCCGACGCGGAGTTGATTCTGACCGAAGTCAACACCATCAAAGAGACGCCAGCGACAACCGTCGTCGGCGTCGACGCCTCGCTGGCGACGCTCATCCGGCCGGCGATGTTCGACTCGTATCACCCGATACGGAACGTCTCCGCGCCCGAACGGGAGACTGAGCCGGTCTCCGTGGGCGGTCCCTGCTGTACGAGCGCCGACGTGTTCTGTACGGACCGCCCCATCGCACGCCCGGAGCGCGAGGACCTGCTGGCGATCGGCAACGCGGGCGCGTACGGCTACGAACTCGCGAACCAGTTTCACTCCCAGCCCCGGCCCGCGGAGGTAGCCATCGAAGGCGACGAGGACCGTGTCGTCCGGCGACGGGAGACAATGGAGGACGTGACGCGAGTGGAACAAAACTGAGCGGTCGCCCCGTTACAACGGACCGCGAGCAGCAGAGGGATTCTCACGGGTCCGATTTCGCTTTTGGAGATACATGACACCGACGACCACCGCACCGATGAGCGGCGGAACGAACATCCCGATAAAGAACCCGACCGCCCACATATCTGCGGTATCCATCCCTCGCCGTCGACCATCGACGTATATCCAGAGGGCACCAGCGATGCCAAGTGCCACCGCCAGTTGACCAGAGACGTGGATACCGACCATACCGGGACGTTAATCAGTTTGACATGAAAACGTTCCAGATTACAACACGTGTTCCAGCGTGGACCCCGGTGCAAAGTACCAATCGGGATAGCCGACTCGAACAACAGAACCGGGACCGAAATCGTCACACGGGCGGAGTGCTTCCGTCGTCCCAATGACCATCGATATCCACGACTTTCACCGCGCGGCCGTCGAAACGCCCTCTCACGAAGACGTGACGGCGATGCGAGAGCTACTCGTCGAGACGCTCGAATCGGGAGGTATCGAGCCAAGCGTCGACGATATCGGGAACGTCACAGCGACGCGGGGAAGCGGGAGTCCGCACATCGTTCTGAACACGCACATCGACACTGTCCCGCCCCACATCGCGTACGAACGGGACGGTGACATCGTGCGTGGCCGCGGTGCGTGTGACGCGAAGGGGCCGCTCGCGGCGCTGCTGGCCGCATTTTTCGATGCTGCTGTCTCGAACGGACGGCTTACCCTTGCCATTTCACCCAACGAAGAGACGACCCAGACCGGCGGTGCACATCTCGCAGAGGTGCTCGACGCCGACGGCGTCATCGTCGGCGAACCGACCGGACTCGACGTGTGTACGGCCGCGCGCGGGCAGTTCGAGGGGAACATCACAATTCGAGGTGAAAGCGCCCACGCCGCAGACCCCGCCAGCGGGAAGAATGCCATTCGCGCGGCGACCGTCGTCGTACAGGGGATGGAGACGTACGACGACGAGTACGGCCCCGGTGAACACGACTCGCTGGGCTGGCCAACGCTGACGCCGACGCTCATCGAGGGTGGCGAAGCGACCAACCAGGTCCCAGGCGAGTGTACTGTCACCTTCGACCGGCGGTCGGTCCCACCAGAATCGGTCGACACGTTCATCGCACAGGTAGAGGAGCATCTCTACCAGTTCATGCCTCGCGGGATGGACCTCTCGGTGGCGCTGGCGCGCCCCGACATGCCCTATCCAGAGGCGTTTGCCACCGACGAAGACGACCCACTGGTCGACGAACTCCAGCAGGCGAGCGGGGGCGACGTTCGTCCATTCGGTGCGGCCACTGAAGCCTCCTACTTTGCAAAGTCGGCACCGACCGTCGTCTTCGGACCCGGCGTTCTCGCCGACGAGGACGGACCGGTCGCTCACGCCGACCGAGAGTACGTCAACCGGAGAGACGTGGAGACGGCAGCCCGCGCCGTAACCGACGCCGTCTCGGAGATACTCGGCTGACCGGAACTCGCCGCCGTGGTATTCGCTCTGTATCGGCAGTTCTGGAGGTCTGAGACGTTCAAGAATATACGAACAGTATATTCATGTGTTCGGGATGTGATGATTCCGTATGAGTGCAATATCCGTCTCTGGGCTGACGAAGAACTACGACGGCGTGTTAGCAAACGATGACGTGCACTTCGAGGTCGCCACCGGAGAGATCTTCGGCTATCTCGGACCGAACGGTGCGGGGAAGACGACGACGATTCGGACGCTGATGGGGTTCCAGTCCCCGACCAGTGGGACGGCGACGCTCCTCGACGCGGACGTTCACGACGAGGCAGCGATGGTCGCCGCAAAAGAACGGGTCGGCTACCTCCCCTCGACCCCCGGTTTCGACGAGACGGCAACCGGAAACGAGGTACTCGATTTACACGCCTCGTTGAAAGGGGACGCCCGGCGGGCCGAACTGCTCGAAATGTTCGACGTGCCCATCGAGCGGGCGATTCGCGGGTACTCAACGGGACAGAAGCAGAAACTCGGGCTGGTACAGGCGTTCATGCACGACCCGGACGTGGTGGTGATGGACGAGCCGACAGCGGGGCTGGACCCGCTGGTCCAGCAGCGCTTCAACGAATTCGTCCGCGGGGAGAAACGGTCGGGGACGACAATCTTCCTCTCGTCGCACGTTCTGAGCGAAGTCCGACGAGTGTGTGACCGCATCGGCATCATCCGGGACGGACGAATGGTCACCGTCGAGAACGTCGAGGATCTCCTCCACCGGAGCGGGAAGTTCGTCCGGGTCCGCGTCGCGGCCGACATCGGTCCCGAAGCCGTCGGTCTCGACGGCGTCCACGACCTCTCGGTCCGGAACGTCGACGAGAGCTACACGGAGTCGGCTATCGCCGCCGGAACCGGGACGACTGTCGACACCGTGACCGAACTCACATTCACGTACACTGGCGACTTCGATTCGCTGATCGATTTCGTCGACGAGTATCGCGTCCTCGAACTCGACGTGGAAGAGGCACCGCTCGAACAGGTATTCATGCAGTTTTACGGCGGCGAGTCAGAGGCCACCGCAGCCGACGAGGGGGACGCCTGATGTTCGAGTTCGCTCGCTACTACGGTCGGCGACGGGTGAAGGGCTCGGTCGCACTTGCTGGCGGCCTCGCACTCCTCACCAGCCTGTACGTGTACATGTTCCCCTCCATCAGCGAGGGTATCGACCTCGATGCGTACATCGAAGCGATGCCTCCCGCGTTCAGGGCAGCATTTGGCGTGCAGTCACTCGGTAGCATCGAGGGATTTCTCGCTGCCGAACTGTACTCCTTCGGTATCGTTCTCTTGATGGGGCTGTACCTGGCGTACAGCGCTGCCTCGGTCATCGCAGACGACGTGGAAGACGAGCGGATGGACATGCTCCTCGCGCTCCCGGTCACACGATCGAAGATACTCCTGGAGAAGTTCGCCGCGTTGCTCGTCCCGATTGTGGTCGTGAGCGTCGTCCTTCCAGTCGTCGTCTATCTCGGCGTCGTCGCTATCGGGGAGACTATCTCGGTGTCTGACCTCCTGATGGCCCACGTCCTTTCGGTACCCTACCTGCTGACGACGGCGGCCGTCGGGCTGCTCGCGTCGGTCTGGTTCGACCGGACGAGCCTCGCACAGCGTGCGGCGATGGGCCTCGTCTTCGGACTCTTCCTGATAGACTCGGTCGTGACCAACACCGACTTTGCAGATCTGGGAGTGCTGTCACCGACGCGGTACTACGACCCCGCCGCGGTGCTGGTCCAGTCCGAGTACGACCTCGCCGGCGCTGCCATTCTGCTCGTAGCGACGATGCTTCTCGTCGGCGCGAGTCGCGCGTACTTCCGACGCAAAGATATCACATAGAATAATGACCGGAAATTTCAGCGAGACTGAACGCGAGCGAATCCGCGAACAGTTGCTCACAGCGGGACGAGACCTCTTCGCACAGTACACGCTCTCGAAGACGACGATAGCAGATCTCACGGACGCGGTCGGTATCGCCAACAGCACCTTCTACCAGTTTTTCGATTCCAAAACCGCCCTCTACGTCGCCGTTCTCGAACGGGAAGGTGAGCAGTTGACGCCGCGACTAGTCGCACCGCTGGAAGCAAACGACGACCCCGAGACGGCTATCGTAGCGTTTCTCACGACGCTCATGGACGAAATCGAGACGAACCCCCTGATTCGCCAGCTGGTAACAGACCCCGACGAGATGAACCGGTTTCGAGAGTACAACGCCGAGGAAGAACGCCGGAAAGACCGCGAAGAGTCGCTCGGCTACATCCTGCCGTACGTCGAATCGTGGTACGAGTCGGGGGCGATTTCGGGCCCAGACCCGCGGACGATTGCGAATGCGATTCGCTCGGTGACGTTTCTGACACTCCACCAGGAAGATATCGGCGCGGCGCAGTATCCGGAGACTCGGAATCTCCTGATTCGGGCAGTTGCAGCCGGACTCTCAGAGTCCTGATTCAGCCGAAGTGTGCGTATAACTGGAAAGCGACGACGACCGTCGCGAGTGCGGAGAGAATTACGAGCGAGTAGATGCGAGTGCCGAACTCCGTGGGCGGGTTTCTGAGCCGGTCGAGATTCCGGAGTCGGTACAGCCCGGCGACGAGAAAGAGCGGACCGGTACCGAAGATGGCGAGCCAGGTCAAATCCGACTGCGTCCAGGTGAAGAGTGCGGCAGCGCCGGTAAACAGCGCGCCGATGTAGACGAAACAAAGCGATTCGAACCGAGCAGGGTCCATACTATCGCCAGCGCACCCAGGACAAAGAAACGCACCGTTGCCGAACGAGAGTCCCGTCACACGTCGGGGTGAAAATGAACGGTTCCAGTTTCAATACCGTGGCGCACAACTCGCAAACGATGCTCGATACGCTTCTCGGGGACAGCCTCGACGACGCGGGGGGATATATTGCAGAAGTTATCTACGGTGCGAACGACGGTATTGTGACTACGTTTGCCGTCGTCGCAGGCGTTGCGGGGGCGAGTCTCGACCCTGCTATCATCCTGATTCTCGGCGTCGCGAATCTCCTCGCAGACGGGTTCTCGATGGGGATGAGCAACTATCTCAGCCAGCGCTCCGAGCTGGATTACCAGGCCGCACAGGGCGACACCGTTCACGTCGGAACGAGGAAGTCACCCGCCTCCACGGCGCTGGCGACGTTTCTCGCCTTCGTCATCGCAGGGTGGACGCCACTGTTGCCCTATGCACTCGCAGTCGATTCGACACTCCAGTTCTCGGTCGTCGTCACTGCAATCGCTTTTTTTCTCGTCGGAGCGAGTCGGAGTCTGGTCACAGACAAACCGTGGTACGCCGCTGGCGGAGAGATGTTCGTCATCGGGATGGTCGCTGCCGCCGTCGCATTTGGTGCCGGGGCCGCTCTCCGTGGGTTCGCGTAACGTCCTCAGAGTGAATCCACGAGTTCGTCTGCGACGCCAGTGTACCCCGCGGGGGTCAGTGCCTGTAGCTCTTCGCGGACCGAGTCGGGAACGTCGAGGTCCGCAAAGAGGTCGTGGAAGTCCTCGATAGTGACGTTTTTCCCCCGCGTCAGCTCTTTGACGCGCTCGTAGGCGTCGGTGTGTCCTTCCCTACGGAGGATAGTCTGGACCGCCTCGCCGATGATTTCGGGTGTCGCCGCCAGTTCATCGGCCATCACCTGCTCGTTGGGAACGACCTTCGCCAGCCCGTTCTGGCACTTGTTGTAGCCGATGAGACAGTGGGCAAAGGCCGCGCCGATGTTGCGCTTGACCGTCGAATCCGAGAGGTCGCGCTGGAGTCGGGACTTCGTGACGTAATCGCCGAGGAAGACCAGATCGGAGTTTGCCTTCGAGAGGTTTCCTTCGCTGTTCTCGAAGTCGATCGGGTTCACCTTGTGGGGCATCGTCGAGGAACCGGTCTCGCCCTCGACGGCCTCCTGGCCGAGATAGCGGTCCGAAACGTAGAGCCAGGCGTCCAAATCGAGGTCCAGCAGGACGTTGTTCGCGCTGCGGAGCGCGTCGAAGACGGTCTGGAGGTCGTCACAGGGGTTGACCTGCGTCGTGAGCGGTTCGTGGCGCAGACCGAGGTCGGTGACGAACGATTCGGCGAATGCGGGCCAGTCTACGTCGGGGTAGGCAGCATGGTGGGCAGCGTAGGTCCCGCTCGCGCCGGCGAGTTTTCCCGACAGGCCGTCGGCGGCCTGATCGAGACGGGCGATAGCACGGCCGAGGCGGGAGGCGTAGACGGCCATCTCCTTGCCGAACGTTGTGGGGGTGGCGGGCTGACCGTGAGTGCGGGCGAGCATCGGCACGTCACGGAACTCGCGGGCCATCTCCGCGAGCGTGTCACGGGTCTCGCGCAGTTCCGGCAACAGCACCTCCTCGACGGCCGGTTTGACGAGCAGGCGGTGTGCGAGGTTGTTCACGTCCTCGCTGGTGAGGCCGAAATGAATCCACTGGGCCGCATCGAGGTCCTCGGGCAGTCCCTCGCGGACGAAGTACTCGACAGCCTTGACGTCGTGGTTGGTCGCCGAATATTCGCCGAACCCCTCGGTTTCGAGCTGTTTGACCATCTCAGCGTCGTCCTCGTCGAACCACTCGTAGAGCGTTTCGAGGGTGACGCGCTGGTCTTTATCGATTGTGAGCGGCGTCGCTTCGAGGTCAGCGAGAGCGATGAGATAGTCGACTTCGACGCGGACACGGGCGCGCATCAACGCCTGCTCGCTGGCATACTCGACCAGTGGTTCGGTGTAGCGGGCGTAGCGCCCGTCCAGCGGTGATACTGCCTGTACCGGGGGACGGTGAGTCATACTCCCACGTCCACGACTCCGGCGAAAAAGCCTGCCGGTCTTACCAGCCCTCACCCGCGTCCGCGGCTCCCTGGTCAGTGCCCTCACTCTCCTGAGCCTGCCGATAGTACTGTTTGTATCGTGCGACCTTCCGGTAGAGGACACCGAGCCAGAACCCGACGTAGACGAGGAGGAAGACAGCGAGGGTGACGGTCGTCAACGGCAGCGTACTCACGAGCGTGTTGTACAGCGCGTGGATGAAGACGGCGATGACCAACCCTTTGACGACGATTGGCCCGCGGTTGGCAGGGTTGAACTTCGCCAGCCCCAGGTAGTAGCCGGCAAACGCCGAGTAAATGACGTGGCCCGGCCCAACGAACGCCCGGACGTAGGCCGTCTGACTCGCCCCTTCCAGTTGTGCGGCTGCACCGGCTGGTGCGGCCGCAGAGTAGATGTTGATGATGTAGATGAAGTTCTCGATGGCAGCGAATCCCAGACCGGCGATAGCGCCGTAGACAACACCGTCGATGACAGCGTCGAACCGGTCGTCTTTGTAGGCATGAATCCGAATCGAGGCCCACTTGACTGTCTCCTCGATAGGTGCGACGACGAGGAAAAAGTACAGTGGGAGCCCGACGATGGGGATAATTCCAAACACCGGTGACATTACCGTGTTGACGATGGCGGCGAAACTCGCAAACAGGATGCTCAGAAGAAAGGTAATGGCCATCGGCTCCAGCGGTTCGCGCCGCGTGGGGTCCTCGAACCAGAAGTACGCCGCCAGTGCGAGTGCGGGCACGACCGAGATAGCTCCGAGTGCACCCAGAATCGGCTGTTCGGCGACGAAGAGAGCGATGACTGCAGACTGGGCAAGAAAGAGAAATGCTGCGACGGAGATGAGCGACCACTTGCGGGCCTTCCGTAATCCGCCAGTCAGGTTGACGGCGAACCTGTCGAGACGGCTCCGGTCCTCCCACGTCGCAACGTCGTAGAGGTCCGTCGTCCCACCGAGTACCTGCTGTATCGGGTCCCACTGCCCATTAGGCCCGGGCCCGGACCCGTCTTCGGGGGTTCGCGCGATTTCGCCACCGGATTCCGGTTCGCTGTGTGACTGATCACCATCAACAGCCGACTCTGACGGTCCATCAGCGTCGAGAGACGTCTCCTCTTGATCCGACTCCGGCCCCCACTCGTCGTCTGGCATACCTGCGCTTTGGCGGTGCCACTCCTAAAAGGTGGCACCGACAGCTTCGAGGCGTGAAGCTCCGATACCACTTTAATACCCCCGGCTACACAACGCAGATGTGAGTGAGGACTGTGGTATCGAGGACGTGGCAGCGCTCCTCGAAGACGAGACTGTCCGCACTATCCTCACAGAGACGAGTGTCGAACCGATGTCAGCGAGCGCGCTCAGCGAGCGGTGTGGCGTCTCCGAGCCGACCATCTATCGCCGGCTCGAAGACCTCCGAGAGTGTAATCTCATCGAGGAACGGACCCGACCGGACCCGACTGGCGGCCACCACCACCAGGTGTACGCGCCGCGCCTCCAGCGCGTGACTATCGAACTCGACGAGGGGACGTTGACGCTCGACGTACAGCGCGAACAGGACATGGCAGACCGGTTTACCGATCTCATCGAGGGGATGTAACATGGAGATACTCCTACAAATCGCACCCCCAGACATTCCAGACTGGGCACAGCTGTTCTCACAGAGCATAAGTATCATCACCGCGCTCGTCGGCCTCGCTATCGCCTATCAGGCCTACAGGGGCTACCGGCGCAACGACAGTCGACCGATGCTCTTTCTGGCTATCGGGTTCGCCCTCAGCGTCGGTCTCCCCTTTGTGATGGTGATTCCACTCCTGCTGTTTTCGCACATTCAGGCTGTGACGGCGGCGATAACCGTCCTCTCGAACGTCTTCACGCTTATCGGGTTGGCGTGTATCCTCTACGCTCTCCGGATGCCAACCTGAGATTCGCAACGCCTTTGCGCGCGCCGCGCCGGCACTCGAATATGAAACTCGCCGGCATGGCTTCGAACCGCGGCCGAAATCTGATGAACATCGCCGACCGCGCCCCGGGCGGTGCGGAGTTCGCTGTCGTCCTGACCAACTCCGAGGATGCCCCAGTCGTGGAAAAAGCCGAAAAACGCGACATCCCCACCGAGACCGTCGTCCAGAAAGAAGGAGAATCCAGGAAGGAACACGAACAGCGCGTTCTCGATGCGCTCGCCGAGTACGACTTCGATCTCATCGCGCTCGACGGCTACATGCGTATCCTCTCGGACACCTTCCTTGACGACGCGCCGACGACGCTGAACGTCCACCCCGCGCTCTTGCCATCATTCCCCGGCATGGACGCGTGGGGCGACGCGCTCGACGTTGGCGTCTCCGTCACCGGCTGTACCGTCCACGTCGTCACCGACGCCACCGACGACGAGGGCAGCGTTGTCGAGGAACAGGTCGACGGCGGCCCAATCGTTACGCAAGAACCCATCCCAGTCTACGAAGGCGACACCGACTCCGACCTGCAAGACCGCGTTCTCTACCAGGGAGAGTTCAAGGCCTACCCGCGTGCTATTCAGTACTTCGCCGAGGACCGCGTCACGGTCGACTACGACGCCAACAGCGTCAGCGTAACGGGCGACGAGGGCGGGGAGTTCCCCCGTCGACGCATCGCCAGCCACGACCGCACCGCGGACCTCCGGTACGGCGAGAACCCCCACCAGGATGCGGCACTCTACGCCGACTACACCGTCGACGAGGCAAGCGTCGTCCACGCGCCACAACTCAACGAGGGCGCGAAGGGACTCTCCTACAACAACTACAACGACGCCGACGGCGCGCTGAATCTGATCAAGGAGTTCGACGAGCCGGCCGCCGCGGTCATCAAACACACCAACCCCGCCGGCTGTGCCACCGCCGACTCCGTCGCGGAGGCGTACGACCGCGCGCTCTCGACGGACCCGATGAGCGCTTTTGGGGGTATCGTCGCGCTCAACCGCGAGTGTGACGCCGAAACGGCCGAGCAGATTATCGACTCGTTCAAGGAAGTCGTCGTCGCGCCGGGCTACACCGACGAGGCGCTCGACGTGCTCTTCGAAAAGGAGAATCTGCGGGTGCTCGACGTCGGTGAGTTGGGTGACAGGACGGACGCCCTGACTGAGAAACCGCTCGTCGGTGGCCGGCTCGTTCAGGAGCGGGACCTCCAGACCGTCACAGCAGACGACCTCGAAGTCGTGACGGAGCGCGAGCCGACCGACGAGCAAATCGAGTCGATGCTTTTCGCCTGGCAGACCATCAAGCACGTCAAGTCCAACGCGATTCTCTTCGCGAAAGGGACCGAAACCGTCGGTATCGGCATGGGACAGGTCTCCCGCGTCGACGCCGTCCACCTCGCCGGTATGAAGGCCGAAGAACACGCCGAAGGGAAGGGCGCCGAGGGTGCTGTGATGGCGTCAGACGCCTTCTTCCCGTTCCCGGACGGCGTCGAGAAGGCCGCCGAAGCGGGTATCGAAGCCGTCATCCAACCTGGTGGCTCGAAGAACGACGACATGGTCATCGAGGCGGCCAACGAGCACGACATGGCGATGGTCTTCACCGGGAGTCGGTGCTTCCGGCACGATTGAACAGAGTGAAAAAGTGCCGGAAGCCCGAAACCGAGCGAAGCGAGGTTTCGGTGCTTTAGACACGACTAACAGGAGCGTCTAAAGCTCGTCAGCGCTTGCTCTGACGGTGTTTCCGGACGATCGTGCGTAACGAAGCATTGTCAGAGGCCCCGGCTGAAATTTATCCGCTCTCTCGCCTAGGAGTATCCATGCCACTCTTGCAGTTCGATACGTCCGTCGAGATGACCGGCCTCGAGAAACAGGAGTTTGCGGCCACCGTCCGAAAGCTGTACAGCGAGAAGATGCAGACGGGGACGAGCCACGTCGCAGTCGTCGTCCGCCCGCGGACGCCAGCAGAACTCTCGATTGGCCGGGAAACGGACGACCCGCGGCTGCTCTTTCTCGACGCCGAGATCAGGACCGGTCGGTCTGCCGACCGCAAGCGTGAGTTCGCACTCGACGTCATGGACGCCGCGGCCCGGAACTTCGGGGTGCCGGAACCGAACATGAAAGTCGTCTTCACCGAACACGACGGCGAATCGATGATGGGCTACGACCGCGTCGGATCGGAGTGGAGTGCTGACGAGGCAGACGAGCAATAGCAATACTTTGATCCAGGCCCCTCTCGATGCTACATAAAATTACGGGCGAAACCGCCGACCGAGCAATTGGACGAGAGCTTATAGGAGATAGCAGACACAACGTCGGGTATGGTTGTGAGTGGACTGCGCGACCGTATCGAACGACGGCATCTCGTGCTCGTCGGTCTGGCAGTACTCGTCGCACTGGCAGGCTGTGCTGGCGGGACTGGCAACGGGACAGAGACGCCAGCAAATAGCACGACGCCGAACGAGACGCCAACAGATAGTATCGACGAGAGCGAATCTGACCTGCCGCAGAATGCCAGTATCGATAACTACACAGCCGGAGAGTCGCTGGAAAGCGAGCTGACGCCGGCCGAAGAATTGTCGGTGAGTGGAGACCAGGTAGCCAGTGACGCGAGAACAGCTATCGAAACCGTCGGTGCCTACCGGTTGACCGGAAACTCGACGCTTCGCACGCAGTCGAACAACGTCGACCAGAGCCAGGAGATAACCAGGGAGACACGCGTCAACCTCGAGCAGTCGAGGCTGGCGAGCAACCAGACAGTGTCTTTCAGTGGTCAGACGATAGACCAGGCGACGTACATCGTCGACGGCACGCTCTACCAGCGCAGCGAGCAGTTCGTTCGGCAGTACAACTCCGAGTGGGTCAAACAGGACATCTCCGAGAACGTCTCAGAGGTGTTCAGAACCTCCGACCGGCTCGCACTCTACGAGCGGATGCTCGACAACGGGTCGGTGAGTCTGGAGGGCGCACAGCAAGTCGACGGTGCGGACACCTATCGACTCCAGGTCAGAACCGATAGTACGAGCTTCGCCGACGTGTTCGGACTGCCGTCCGACTCGGTCTCTGATGTAGCGATGGTAACGACACTCTGGGTCGACACCGAATCGTCGACTGTCGTTCGAGCCGAGGGAGCACTCGAGATAGTGACCACCCTTCAGGGACAGCCTGCGGTCGTCTCGGGAACGTTCACGGAACAGTTCGAGTACACCACTATCGACGTTTCGCTGCCCGAAGAAGCAGGGACAGCCGTCGAAATCGGCACAAACGAGTCCGCCGGCTAGCCATCGACGATGGGACGATATCTACAGCAACTCGGGCTCTGTCTGCTCGTCGTCGCACTCGTGACTGCCGGTTGTCAGGCACCAGTCGCGGATGCCGGAAGCGGTGGAACCACGACGCCAGCGACGACACCGAATGAAAATGGGACGATTTCTGGGGCAGCACCGAACATTACCGTTTTGAACGGCTCCCTGGAACTGGACCCCGGCGAGGTGTTCGCCCGTGTCCAGCACGTGTCTGGCTCGAACGTCACCGCCCCGACAGCAGTGCGCGTGTTCGACACCTCCGATGAGTTCTATAACAGCACTCCGACGGGGCTGGGGCCGAACACGCTCCCGCGATTCTGGCGCGTCGCCGGAGTAGAGACAGACCCGGTCAACAGTTCCGCGCTCGAGATTCAGAAAAACGGGTACGTGACAGGCACCGGAGCGGTGACTATCTACCTGAATCCGAATACGACTGTCGCCGACGAGCGACTCCTGCTGGCACACGAGTTTACCCACTACATCCAGATTCAGGAGAACCAACAGGCGCAGTTGAACGGCGAACTGGACGGACGGACGACGCAGTCGGCGTACGTCAGGCGTGCGCTCGTCGAGGGCGCAGCGGTGTTCACGACGGACGCCTACGTCCGGGAGTACGCGCCTGGAGAGCAACTGAACTCGCCGTGGTACGACGAAATACAGGCCAGCTATCCCGCCGGACACGTCGGCCAGTTCCAGAACGGCCGGTACGTCCACGGTTACGACTACGTCGCGGAGCGCGTCGACTCGCCGACTGAACTCGGAGACGTATACGAGAACCCACCGCGGACCGGGGAACAGTTGCTACACCACCTCGCCCCCGGCAACGAACAGCCGACCGACCTGATGGTCGACAGCACCACCGGCGACGACTGGGTCGCAAGCGGGACCGACAGAATGGGCGAACCGTTCGTCCGGTACGCGCTGGCGAGCGACGTTGGAACCGAGCGGGCCGCGCGCGCAGCGACGGGCTGGGGTAACGACTCACTCCACGTCTTCCGCCCGATCGACGGCGGAAACGCGAGTTACGTCTGGGTGCTCAACTGGGACGACCAGGCGAACGCCAGCGAGTTCGAGCAGACGCTTCGTGCGGCACTCGACGCTCGCGGGAACGCGACCGACGGAACCTGGTCGCTATCAGATAGTGACGCCGCTGCAGCGATTACCGAAGTCGACGAGGAGACGACGGCCGTCGCCTTCGGTTCCGAAACCTTCGTCGCCACGACCACCATCACTGGGTCCGACAGCTCGGTGAGCATCGAGACGGAATAATCAAAAAAGGAGAAGTCGGGTACCAGTCAGTTCGCACTGGCAGCGTTGGTGGCAGAACGGGCGTCGGCCTCCGAAGTTTCCGGGGTGCCGATGTCAGTCCCGTCCCACCACTCCACGTCGAAGGTTACGACCCGGAGTCCGTCCTCTCGCTCACAACCGACCAGGTCCATCGTGACGAAGCCGGTGTCAGTAAAGCGCTGTGCCAGGCCACGGAGCAGTCCCTCTTCGAGGGTCGCGGGATACGGCGTCGCACAGACGAGTTGACCCGCTTCCTCGCCGGTCTGTTCGAACTTGTACCCACCGACGCTACCACGGTGGAGCCGATTGTAGGCACTGTCGAGAACAGAGAGAGTCGCAGCGAAGCTCTCGGGGTCACGGTCCCAGACCATCTCGCTCGCGAGTTCCTTGCCGATGCGGCGCACGGTGTGCTGGCCGGTCGAATCGAGCAGGTCGTCGTAGACGGCGACGTAGTCGGCCACGTCGTACCACGCCTGCGGGGACGGGTCACCGAGACCGTACGCGGCCAGGTGGTCGCGCGTGCGGCCGTCGAAGAAGCCACAGGCCGTCTCGATTGCACGAGCTACTGTCTGCACTGCGCTCCCTCGAACCTCGCCATCGGGTGCTGGGACTGACATCTTGTTCGAAAGGAGGCTCTCTGGGGTGGTAGAACGCCTCCATAACCAGTGAGGGCAGAGAATGCGGAGAGCAGTGAGTTCGGACCGCAACGAGTACGGAGAGCGAGACACAACGAACGGGTATGAGCGATCACGGCGAGGCCGAACTCGCGGCTCTCGACGACAGAGACGGCTGGACGCGAGAGGGACAGGCCGCGCGCGTCCACTACAGCGGTGCGACCGACCGGTACAGCATCGAGTACTATGCGCCGAGTGACTGTATCGTCTACTGGAAAGTGCCGCCGGAGGACTACAGCGCGACGGCCGTTCCTGTCGGTCGGTCGACGGTCCCGACGCCGCTTCGCGAGCGCATCCGCGAGGACCTGGCAGCGGCGGATATCGACCCGGAAATCGAACAGCGAACGCTGTAGCGACCCGCGATAGTCGACCCACGACAGGGAGAACCGATGGGCTAAAGCGGGCAGAACCGATTCCAACAGGCATGACCTTCCACGAGGCGGCGAACTTCCTCTTTGGCCTCCGGCGGTACGCGCCACGGCCGGGGACCGACGCCACTGCGGCGCTGCTCGACCACCTCGGGAATCCCCAGGAAACCGTCGATTGCATCCAGATTGCCGGCTCGAACGGCAAGGGATCGACGGCACGGATGGTCGAGTCGACGCTCCGCGAAGCGGGGCTATCGGTGGGGCTCTACACGTCGCCACATCTCGACGACGTTCGCGAGCGAATTCGGGTTGACGGGCGAAAACTCCCGGAAGCTGCACTGGTCGAGTTCGTCGACGAAATCGACGCGTACGTGACCGACCGCGCCGCCGACGGCGACGCACCGACGTTCTTCGAGACGCTGACCGCGCTCGCACTCTGGGAGTTCGGTCGTCGCGACGTCGACATCGCCGTCCTCGAAGTCGGTATCGGTGGGCGCTACGACGCCACCAGCATCGTCGACCCCGTCGCCGGTGCCGTCACCAGCGTCGCGCTCGAACACACCGACGTGCTCGGTGACACAGTTGAGGAGATCGCCCGCGACAAGGCACACGTCGCACCGGCTGACCGACCGCTGGTCTGCGGTGCCGAGGGTGACGCACGGGAGGCAATCGCCGACGAAATTGGCGACGTGCTGACCGTCGGCGGCCCGGGCGACGATGTGGCCGTCGCGTACGGGGGACGCGACGGTCTCGAGAGTGTCGTCTCGCTCGACGGGCGAGGCTGGACAATCGAGACACACCTGCCACTCCTGGGCGAGCACCAGGCACACAACGCCGGCATCGCGGCAGCGATCGTCCGGCAAGTTGCAGACGTATCGGACGAGACGCTCACTCGCGGGCTGCGAAACGCTCACTGGCCGGGCCGATTCGAACTGCTCGGCGAGGACCCGCTGGTCGTCCTCGACGGTGCACACAACCCGACCGGCTGCGAGCGCGTCGCAGAAACGCTCGACTCCTTCGAGTACGACGACCTCCACGTGGTTGCAGGTGTGATGTCCGACAAGGACCACCGCGGCATCGCTGCGGCCTTCGAGGACGCGACAAACGTCGTCGCCTGCGAACCAGATCACGACCGGTCCGAGGAGGAGTCAGTGGTCGCGCGCGCGTTCGAGCGCGAAACCGACGCCGAGGTCGAGACACGGGCCGACGTGGCTGGGGCGCTCGACATCGCGCTCGATGCCGCAGACGATGACGACTGCGTTCTCGTCACCGGTTCGCTGTACACCGTCGCCGAGGCACGGACCCGATGGAGCAGGACCACAATCCCGAAAGAGATCGACTCGGTGAGCGAGGCACGCGAGATAATCGAAGACGCACACGTGACCGAAGCTGGTGCGTGGCGGATGCGTGGAAAGGGCGTCCATCGCGTCCTCAAAACGCGCGTCCAGCCACGGCAGGCGCAGTACCTCAAAGAGGAGTTACTCTCGCTTGGCGGCGAATGTGCGATTTCGGGGCTGAACGACCAGGACGAAGAGAATCTCGCGGTCGTCATGATGGGGACGATGGCCCAGTTCAAACGCCTCGCGGACAAACTCGACGGCCAACCCTACGGGCTGGCGACCTTCGGCCGCGAACTCCGGGAGACGCTCGAGATCGGCGTCGAACCCGATCGCCGGGGGTACCCATGGGAAGACGGGACGGCAGTGATGGGTATTCTAAACGTGACACCAGATAGTTTCCACGACGGCGGCGAGTACGACGCCGTTTCCGACGCCATCGACCGCGCCGAAGAGATGGTCGCGGCCGGCGCGGACATCATCGACGTTGGCGGCGAGTCGACCCGCCCCGGCGCAGAACCGGTCCCGGTCGACGAGGAGCGCTCACGCGTCGTCCCCGTCATCGAGCGCATCAGTGATCTCGATGTTCACATCGCTATCGACACCAGGAAGGCCGACGTGGCACGCGCGGCGCTCGCAGCGGGTGCAGATATTCTCAACGACGTGTCGGGCCTGGCAGACCCGGAGATGCGACTGGTCGCAGCCGAACACGACGTCCCCGTCGTCGTGATGCACTCCATCGACACGCCAGTCGACCCGGAGCGAGACGTTCCCTACGACGACGTGGTCGAAGACGTCATCGACGAACTCACCGAACGTATCCTGCTCGCGGAGAAGGCCGGACTGGACCGCTCGCAAATCATCGTTGACCCCGGACTCGGATTCGGCAAATCCGCGAGGGAAAACTTCGAACTGCTCGGCCGTATCGAGGAGTTCGCCGGACTCGGCTGTCCGGTGCTGGTCGGACACTCACACAAATCGATGTTCGCAGCGGTCGACAGGGACACGGACGAACGCCTGGAACCGACGATTGCGGGGACAGCAGTTGCCGTCGAACACGGCGCGGACATCGTCCGCGTCCACGACGTCGCCGAGAACGTCGCTGCAGTCGACGTGGCAAAAGCGGCCGCCAATCCCGACACACTCGACAGCAAGTGACGTGACTCTGTCACTCGATGGGTCGTTTCCTATCGGTTGAGAAGATCTCACAGGCCAGCCGCAGTGTCACGCGGTACCATGAAAACGGTCGAGAGCGTTGGAATATCTGCCCGAGTCCGGTGTCAGAGGTTTACACACGGCGTCGGCTAGGCGATAGCACAACCCTCACCCCGAACACAGGACGTACCCGATATCCCGCAACATGGAGTGAGAGTTAGCGTGTAACACCGTAGTCGCCCAATAGTTGCCGACAATCACTTCCGACACCACGACTGGTCCACCGACCGTGTTGTCTTTTTTATTATCGTATCTCGCTGTAGGCCGGTATACCGAAACATAGCCATCAGATACTAACTGTCTAGATGGTCATTGGCCCAGTGGCTGACCTGACAATCACTGACTTGGTATCCGGCAGCCCCCACGCTAATTCGGAGGGCTTGGGAATAAATCTCTGCCCGAGAGTCGAGGAAATTTCGACATTCTCCCCAGGAAAACCGCAGGTACAACTCAGGATATGCGAGAAACGTTGTGATAGTTAGGGACCTGCTTTAACACGGACGTTGGGAAACTGAACGGACAGGGACAGCAATGGGAACCAACGAATACGCACAGTCGGACACGGTCGAGACGCTCCAGTTTCTGGTGGGGTCGGAGGTACGGATTCGGCTCCTGGCGACGCTCAACGAGCGTCGGGAGGACGCACGGACGCTCGTCGACAGGCTCGACGTTCCTCACTCGACGGTACAGCGCAACCTGAACAAACTCGAAGAGCGCGGCTGGATAGCCGCGACGGTCAACCGGCGCTACTACACGACACCAGTCGGAGAGATGGTGCTGGACAGCCTCGACGGACTGCTCGGTACCGTCCAGTCGATGGACGGACTCGCGGCGTTCGTCGACTGTGTTCCGTTCGACGATTTCGAAATCGACCTCGACTTGCTGGCTGACGCCGAGTGCGTCGTCGCGGACACCGACACGCCAGCGGCACCCCTCAACGAGTTCGTCGAACTCCTCGCTGGGTCAGCGGGGTTTACGCTCGTGACGCCACACTGGAACCCGGCGTACAGCGACGTCATCGAGCGACAACTCGATGCCGGCAATGAGGTACGACTGATTACGACAGAATCACAGCGCTCGCTGTTGACCGGGTCCGGCGTCGCCGCGATCGAGGAGTCACTCGACAGTGACTGCCTCACCGTTCGCCTGTCCGAGGAGAAACTCCCCTTCGGCATCGCCATCGTCGACCGACAGGTGGCACTGGTTGGATACCGTGACGGCGCTCTTCGTGTGCTCGTCGAGAGCGACGACCCCGCTGTCGCCGAGTGGACGGACCGCTACCTGAACGGTATCGAAGCCGCGGCGAAGCCACTTCGCAAGCAGATACAGTAGACGGGTTCAGAGGTATCCGAAGCCGCTCTGGAGGTCGTCGTAGATATCAGTGTACTGTTCGAGAACGCGACTGTGGTCGTACTCGCGCCACGTTTCCTCGACGCTCAGATGGTCGTACTGCCCCGCGTCGACGATAGCGTCTGCCAGTTGCTGAGGGTTCGTAACACGGAAACTCCGCTCGTAGTTCTCGATGAGTTCGTGGGCGCTAGATTCGGCCTGGTACTCGACGATACCGACACAGCCAGCAGCGAGCGCCCAGAGCAGTTCGGTCGCGAAGTACTCCCGATACGCGGTCTGGACGAACGCGTGGGCGCCGCGATAGATGGCGAGTCGCTGCTCGCGGTCACAGGCCCCGACAAACTGGACGCGGTCGTCGATTCGCAGGTCCGACGCCTGCCGCTCGTAGGCGTCACGCTGTGGGCCGTCCCCGATGATGGTCGCGGTCCAGTCGCGGTCGCGTAGCTCTGCCAACCCGAGAAAGAGACTTTCGATGTTCGCACTCTCGTCGAGCGGATGGGCGTAGGCCACGTCGACTTCCTCGCTGGGGTCGACAGCGTCGACGAGCGAGAAGTCGATGCTCTCGGGAACGATGCGAGTACTCTCGTCGGCCGCGCCGAGTTCGCGGACCTCGGTCCGAACCATCTGAGAGGGTGTGACGACCAGCTGGGGTTCCGTGACCGCCCAGCGTGTCGTGCGTGCAGTCCCGTCGAGACCCTCGTCGCCGAACCACTCGACGAGCATCGGTGTTCTAGCGAGTGTCCCACCGATAGAGGCGGCGATGACTTGCTGTGGCGGGGAGGGACGGGCGTGTATAATGTCGGGACCGTAGCGGGCGAGCATCAACGGCAGACGGAGACAAAAGGAGGTAAGCGCCCGGTTTATCGTAACGGCCCGGTACTGGATGCCGTCGGCCTCGAAGCGGTCGGGTTCGCCGTCCCACCACTGGGCACAGAAGAGGGTGACCTCGTGGCCCGCCTCGGTGAGCTGGCGAGCGAGGCGCTCGAAGCGACGATTGCCGGCGGTATCGGTGTGCCGGGTCGTCTCCATGGCGACGAGCGCGACGCGCATACGCTGGCGGATGGGGGGAGGTGTCAAAAATCCCGTGGACCGCCGCCGATTGCACCGAGAACATTTGTAGATGCCACTCTTTCCAGCGAGCGTGTACGACCTCGAACGGTATCTCACAGTCCGGAGCGCCTACGGCGCGTCGCTCGGCCCGGACGGTCAGCTCGCGTTCCTCGTCGATACAACCGGTGTCGCGCAGGTCTGGGAACTGACCGAACCCGGTGCCTGGCCCCGCCAGCGAACCTTCGGCGACGAACCGGTCTCCTTCGTTTCGTACTCGCCGACTCGCTCCGAACTTGTTTTCGGCATGGACGACGGCGGCAACGAGCGCCTGCAACTCCACCGACTGGACGCTGACGGTACCAGGACGAATCTCACCGCGATACCCGACGCAAAACACAGGTGGGGCGGCTGGAGCCACGACGGCGAGCAGTTCGCCTTCGCGTCGAACCGCCGCGACGAATCGGTGTTCGACGTGTACGTGCAGGACCGCGACGCGACCGGTGACGACGCCGAACTCGTCTTCGAGGGGGAGGGATGGCTGACCGTCGGCGGCTGGAGCCCGGACGACTCACGACTCTTGCTGACGAAAGCCCACTCCAGTTTCGACCAAGACCTGTACGTACTCGATATCGAGAGCGGGGAGCGAACGCATCTGACGCCCCACGACGGGAACGTGCGCTATCACAGTGCCCAGTGGAGCCCCGACGGCGACGGGCTCTATCTGGTCACAGACGACGGCAGCGACACGCTCGAACTCGTTCGGATGGACGCCGAAACGGGCGCACAGTCGATCGTCCGCGACGGCGGTGAGTGGAATATCGACGGCATCGCCGTCGACGACGACACCGGGCTGCTGGCGTACTCCCGAAACGTCGACGGCTACACCCAACTCACGCTGGGCGAGTTGACAGGTTTAACCAGTATCGATGAGTTCTCGGTCCCGGACCTGCCGGGGAACGTGGCCGGCGGTGTCAGCTTCGGTCCCGACGGAGCGCAGCTAGCCTTCTCGACGTCGGGGCGTCGCGACAACACGAACGTTCACGTCGCCGACGTGGAGACACTCCGGAGTGCGACAACTGTCGAGGACGCGCCAGACGCAATCGAGCGGTGGACCCATGCCAGTACCGCCGGTATCCCACCGGAGACGTTCGTCGAACCGGAACTCGTCCACTACGAGACGTTCGACGGCCGCGAGATTCCCGCGTTCTTCTCGGTCCCGAATGACGCAAGTGACGGCGAGATACGCGCGGCGGCTTCACCGCCGCGGTCTGCGGCGGCCGGAGACGCCGGCCTCCCAGTCGTCGTCGACATCCACGGCGGGCCGGAGAGTCAGCGCCGCCCCTCGTTTAGCGGCCTCGTCCAGTACTTCCTCTCGCGTGGCTACGCCGTCTTCGAGCCGAACGTCCGCGGGTCGACTGGCTACGGGAAGGCCTACACCCATCTCGACGACGGGAGAAAGCGGATGGATTCGGTGAAAGACATCGAAGCGGCCCTCGACTGGCTGGAAACCCAGTCGGTGGTCGACCCCGACCGCATCGTCGCCAAGGGCGGCTCCTACGGCGGGTTCATGGTCTTGGCAGCGCTGACGGAGTTTCCCGACCGCTGGGCAGCGGGTGTCGACAGCGTCGGCATCGCCAACTTCGTCACCTTCCTCGAAAACACCGGCGAGTGGCGACGCGAATTGCGTGAAGCCGAGTACGGCTCACTCGACGGCGACCGCGAATTCCTGGAATCCATCAGTCCGATTACCAACATCGAGCGCATCGACGCGCCGCTGTTCGTGCTTCACGGTGAGAACGACCCCCGTGTCCCCGTCGACGAAGCAGAACAGATTGTCGAGCGGGCCAGCGAGCAGGGCGTCCCGGTCGAGAAACTGATTTTCGAGGACGAGGGTCACGGGATCTCAAAGCTAGACAATCGTATCGAGGCGTACAGCCGCGTCGTCGATTTCCTCGACGAACACGTGTAGCGGGGCGGACACTGCACGAATCCACATCGTGGCAAGTCGGCTCAACAACGCGCTTATCCGGCCAACCGTCTATTTCGTAGGTATCATGGACCAGTTCTCAGTTCCGGAGGCGGATGTCAGGAGAGCGGTTGGCGAGCTCGATATGCCCGAGTTCGGTGTCATCGAACAGGTGTGGGACGTGGACCCGATTCCGGTCGACGCTGTCGAAGACGAAGCCGCTGCAGCCGCGAGAGCACTCGACTGGGATAGCGTCCCGGACGGTGGCGAAGTCGCCGTCGGCGCGGGCAGTCGTGGAATCGCGAACCTCCCGGCAATCGTCAGCGGCGTCGTCCGCGGAATCAGTGAGGAGGGGTACGAACCGTTCATCTTCCCGGCGATGGGGAGCCACGGCGGTGCGACTGCAGACGGACAGCGGGACAAACTGAACACGCTCGGCGTCACAGAGGACGCAATCGGCTGTGAGATTCGAGCGACGATGGACGTCGTTGAGGTTGGGCGGACGCCCGAGCGCGACGTGCCGGTGTACGTCGACGCGTACGCTGCCGAGGCCGACGCCATCGTTCCGGTCAACCGCATCAAGCCCCACACGGACTTCAGCGGCGAGGTCGAGAGCGGGCTCTCGAAGATGCTCGTCATCGGCATGGGAAAACAGCGCGGCGCGAAGATGGCCCACGACTGGGCCGTCGACTGGAGCCTTCGGAACATGCTCCCGGAGATCGCCGACCGCCTGCTCGAGGAACTCCCCGTGGTGGGCGGTGTGGCCGTTGTGGAGGACGAACACGACGACACGACCCGCATCGAGGGTGTCCCGCCGGCGGATTTCCTGGACAGGGAGGCAGAACTCCTGGAGACTGCGTGGGAACGGATGCCGAAACTCCCGTTCGACGAGTTGGACGTGCTCGTCGTCGACGAACTCGGGAAAAACGTGAGCGGTCAGGGAATGGACACGAACGTCACCGGTCGTCGCCACTTCACCATCAACGAGCCCGAGCCCGAAACGCCCGACATCAAACGCATATTCGCACGCGGGCTCACCGACTCGACGAAAGGAAACGCGATGGGAATGGGTGCCGCGGATGTCGCCCACCGGAACCTGGCTGCCAACCTCGAATGGTCGAAGACGCTCATCAACGCCATCACCGCCAGCACGGTTCGGGGCGTCAGACTCCCACCCGTCGTCGACACCGACCGCGCCGGTCTACTGGCGACGCTCGGAACCATCGGTCCCATCGCCGGCCCCGACGCTCGTGTTCTCCGTGTTACAGACACGATGCAACTCCAGCAGTGCTACGCTTCCGCACCACTCGTCGATGCCGCACACGACCGTGACGATCTCCGCGTGATCAGCGAACCCGAACCAGTCGAATTCGACGACAACGGCAATTTCGTCGCTCCGTCACCCGAGTAACGACGTTCAGAAATCGAGATGTTTGCCCCGAGACGATTCCCGAACCAGAGCCGGATCGTCTCTGGGGGCCCATGACGTCGCCTCACTGCTCGTCGACCGCTCTGGCGAGGTCTTCGAGCGCGAGTTCGACATTGCGCTTGTTAGCTTTCCAGACTGCGTCGAAAACGGTGCCAGCGTAGGGGAGTGACCCACCGACGAAGTCGATTGTCACGTTTGCGAGCATCTTTAGTAACGTTGAGTACGAGACGCCCAGATACGCCGATTCGGCGACGATGTACAGCGAGAAGAGCGCGCTCACCGCGTCGCCAGCGACGGGCAGAGCGCCCAGAATCGGGTCGATACCGATACGATACCCAATTCCCGGAATTCGAACACTCTCGTCGAAGACGGCCGCCACCGTTTCCATCCGTCTGAGTGCTGCATCGTCGACGCTATCCGGAATCTCCCCGTCGTACTCGATGTCGAACCGAGAGTCGAAGGTACTGGGCATCTGGGAGCTGTTGGGTCGCAAAATAGAAAATTAGCGTGGTCAGTGGGACAAAGCCGCAGGGAAGTAGCTGCTATCTCAAGTCGATGGGTAGCTGCTCAGACGATACCGAGTCGCTGAAAGAACTGAACCTGTCGGTACATCCGACAGCCCAGACAGAACCCGGTTGTCGCCGCGAGTCCAGCCAGAGCGGCGACGAGTCCGGCCAGCGCGTACCCCACGACTGGGAGACCAGCGAGGAGCGCGACACTCGCTCCAGTGGTGAATACGGCACCAATGACACGGGCAAAGCGGTGTGGTGCGGCCGGTTCGCGCGCTGTCGGCGGGTCGAGCAGACGCAACGCCCCGTGTCGCCAGAGGAGCGCGTAGGCGTCGATTCGCCAACCAGAGATGACGGCCGCCGAGAGGAGGACGGCGAGTGCGTAGACGAACACCGGAAGCTGGAGCGCGATAGCGGCGACGAGCGTGAGCGCGGTCAGCGACTGTCCAAACCGGGGCGCTCGTGGGTCGACCAGCGCGGGACCGTCAACTGGTGCGGTCGATTGTGACTGTTCGGTATGCGTCGGCGTTTCCATTGCCTCTCGAAGGAACTGCATCGATAAATACGTCGCTCAGGCGGAAAGAACCGCGTCGACCGATGACAGCGACAGAACGGACATTCCGGTAGGAGAAGAGCCAGGTGTACCGAAAGTGGGTGTATTCGGTGGTTGTGCGTGTCAGAAACCTGACCACGAGCGGAGAGGACCCGAAAGCTATTGCCCACCAGCGCCGAACGAACGGACGAAACTGTGGATTACATCGCCGACAACGACAGGAACCCATTCGGTATGACTCCCCCGTGTGACCGGTTCGTCCCCGGATACGGTGATACTGGCGCGCACTTTCACCTCGTGGGAGACAACCCCGCAGTCCACGGTGGACTCGACACCGACATCCCCTTTACTGACCGTCCGTGGTCGCCCGAGTTCTTCGACGCACTCGTTCGGGGTGGACTAATCGAACACGTCGACCTCGCCGCTGGCGTGCTGGACCCCGGGCAGACCTTCCTCTCGTATCTGCACATGTGCGACCCCGGCGAGAAAGTGCTGACAGACGCCGACTACGACGCGCTGGAGCCGTTTTTCGACGCCGAACTACGGGCGATTACGGCACACGTCCTCTTGCCCGTGGGCGCTCGCGCGACCACACACGTTCTCGATACCTACACCGCCCGTCCGGCCACCGATATCGACATGGATGCAGTACATGCCACAGAGATTCGGGGGTCCGGATGGCTTGTCTTTCCAATAAAAGACCCCAGTGAGTGGGACGGAGACGACGCCGAGCGGTTGGTCGACGGTCTCGCTGCCCTCAAAGAGCGGGACTATCGGCAGACTTCCGACCTGGGTCGCTTTCTCGCCGGTGACGAATCGTATCTCGTGCGATAGAACGAAACGCGGTGGTAGGGCCTAGTCGTCTCCGAGAATTACGCGCTCGGTCATCTTCGCCGGGTCGAGGACCTCTTCTGCCTCATCTTCAGTGAGGTAGCCCTCGTCGATGACGACTTCCTTGACCGTCTTGCCTTCTTTGAGCGCCTTCTTTGCGACTTTGCTGGCCTTGTCGTAGCCGATAGCGGGATTGAGTGCCGTGGCAAGTGCCATCGACTGCTCGACGCGCTCGGCACAGTGTTCGCGGTCGGCTTCGAGTTTGTCCACGAACCGTTCGGCGAACACCTCGCTGCTGTTTGCCAGCAGTTTCGCGGACTGGAGGAAGTTGTACGCGAGCACCGGCTTGTAGAGGTTCAGGTCAATCTGGCCCTCGGCGGCACCGGCTGAGACGGCGGCGTCGTTGCCGACGACTTGCTTGTGGACCTGGTTGACCGCTTCGGCGACGACGGGGTTGATTTTGCCGGGCATAATCGAGGAACCCGGCTGGTTCTCGGGCTGGTCGATTTCACCGAGGCCGTTGCGCGGTCCCGACGCGAGCAGTCGGAGGTCGTTTGCAATCTTGTTCAGCGACCCGGCGATGGTCCGGAGCGCCCCGTGGGCTTCGCTCATCGCGTCGTGGGCGGCCTGAGCCTCGAAGTGGTTGTCCGCTTCGCGGAAGTCGACACCCGTCTCCTCGCTCATGTACGCTGCCGCTTTGGCGGGGAACTCTGGATGGGTGTTCAGTCCAGTCCCGACAGCGGTCCCGCCGAGCGCGAGCTCCTGCAGGTGGGGCAGGGCGTTCTCGGCGCGCTGGAGTCCCTTCTCGACCTGCGTTCGGTAGCCCGAGAACTCCTGGCCGAGCATGATCGGTGTCGCGTCCTGAAGATGGGTCCGGCCGGTCTTGACCACGTCGTCGTACTCCTCGGCTTTGGCATCGAGGGAGTCGGCGAGCGTCTCCAGTGCGGGAAGGAGGTCCTTCTGGACTGCTTCGGCGCTGGCGACGTGCATCGCCGTCGGAATCACGTCGTTGCTGGACTGCCCGTAGTTGACGTGGTCGTTCGGGTGAATCTCGCGGGTCCCGATTTCGCCGCCGTAGAGTTCGGTCGCACGATTGGAGATGACCTCGTTTGCGTTCATGTTCGAGGACGTACCAGAGCCAGTCTGGAACACGTCGACCGGGAACTGGTCGTCGTGCTCACCGGCGATGACCTCGTCTGCGGCCTCGATGATACAATCGGCCTTCTCGTCTTCGACCAGGCCGAGTTCCTTGTTGGCCTGGGCCGCACCCTTCTTGACGACGCCGAGGGCGCGAACGAATCGGCGGCCGAAGGTCGCATCGCTGATCGGGAAATTCTGGATGGCGCGCTGTGTCTGTGCCCCCCAGTAGGCGTCGGCGGGCACCTGCATCTCTCCGAGACTGTCCTGTTCGGTTCGGAACTCGTCGCTCATACGTGTGGATATCTACTGTCGGGTGCGTAAAAGCCACCGATACCGTCGAAGGAGTCACGCAAGCAAAGTTTACCGAACGAAGATTCCGGGTGGTTTGATATGCTCAGAAAATAAATGTTAGCCTGGAGAAGTGATACCTATGAGTCAGGACAACCCCATCAACACGGTCTTCAAACTACAGCGACGAACACTCCAGCAGAGCCAGCAGGCACTCGAACAGTCCATCGAGTTCCAGAAGCGTCTCAACGAGGCCATCACCAGCGGGATGGAAGGGCAGTCCGGAGCCCAGCAGCGTAGCGTCGAGGTGATGCAGTCAGCAATGGAGAGCTATCTCGACGCTATCGAGTCCAACGTTCCGGGTTCGGAAGACGGTGTCGCCCAGATTCGAGAGGCGATGGAGGAGCAGTTCAGTGCCGTCGAGGAGGGCCAGGCAGAGGCACAGGAGATGGCACAGGAAGGACTCGAGGAGTACGAAAATCTCTCCGAGCAGTACCTCGACGCACTCGGCGAGCAGATGGAGATGCTTCACGAGGCTCACGAGGACATGGAAGCACAGACCCAGGAGTTCCTCGACGACACCGAGGAGAGACTCGAAGCGATGCAGGAGGAAGCCAACGAGCAGGTTCAGGAACAGATCGAACGTATCCAGGACCAGATGGCAGACCTCCGCTCGCAGGTCTCCGACGAGTAAGTCGACAGCATTCTTCGTTTTTTCTCCGATGAATAGCGGCGCGATTCGACAGGACCGTCAGGCCCAGTCGTCGAGTCCGGTCTGGACCAGTGACTCCTCGATGCGCTCGAACCCCCGTGCCACCTCCTCCTCGTCGACCTCCCACTCGTCGGTGACGAACGCGCGGGCAGCGTCAACATCGGGGTTCAGGTCGGTGTCGAACTCCGGGGCGTCGACGACAGCGGGATCGAGAAACAGTTGCCGGATCCGGTCGGCGTTCTCGACGTGATACCCCTCTGCCTCGAAGACGGCCCAGAGGTCGCCGTGTTCGTGGACGAGCGAGACGCCCGTCTTCGGACCGACACCGGAAATCCCCTCGTTGAAGTCTGTCCCACAGAGGATCGCCACGTCGACCAACTGTTCCCACGTCAGGTCGTGTCGGGCCAGCGTCTCGTCTAGGTCCATCAGTTCCGGATTGCCCTTGCTGGTAAGCTGGCGCAGGGTCAGGGGAGACCCGAACAGCAGTGCGTCGTAGTCCTCGGTGCCCGCGTAGTCGACCTGTCCCTTCCGTGCCATCACGGCGGCCTGTGCCTCGCCCTCGGCGGGTGCGTCGATGACGGGTACGTCGAGCAGTTCGAGTAGTTCGCGGGTCGTCTCGACGATGGTGTCGGTCAGCCGCTGCGTCCGGGATTCGAGCCGGGCAACCGCGACAGCATCGCCCTCCGCTCGGGCGTCTTCGAGTTGGTCTTCGTACTTCTCGCGTTGCTCGCGACGACTCTGGACCTCGTCGTCTTTCAGTTCCGTGACCGCACCGTCGAAAACGAACACGGGTGTCAAATCGTGTTCGAAGAACTTCGGGAGCCCTTGAACGACACCGACGAGATTCGCCACTTCGGTACCGTCGCTGGTCGTATACACGTCGTCGCTGGTCCACTTGACCGTCGTCGTCAGATAGCGGTAGAGCCAGTTGTGCGCGTCGACGGCGACGACAGCGCCCGATAGTTCGGCGAACGACACCTCCTCGATTGCCGCAAGTGAGCGCAAATCCGCGTTTCCCATTGCCCGCTCTTGGACCGTGCGGGGCTTGAATCTCCCGACGGAGAGAGCAGTTGTCGTGGCGGATGAAAGATGAGGCGGCCCTCAGGTTTACCAATCCGGGAGGATGTACGTCATGACGGAGTCTGAGCGGCTCTGACAAGACCAGCGAAGCGCTCCAGCGCGTCCGAGAGACGTTCGAAAAAGCAGCGGACGAAGCCGAGGAGATGAGCGACACGGCACGCGAAGAGGTGACAGATGCGATAGACGACGTGAAGTACCACGGGCACGGTGGCCCGTGGCTTCGCCGTGGTCTCTGGCGTGGAGCCAGCGAAACGACCGGTGGCGAATTTAATTCCGCCCGCACTCGTCTCTGGAGAGACTTGCGTGGAACCGGTA
>NZ_JBBENW010000014.1:0-8170 GCF_037645885.1 Salinibaculum salinum
CATCCGTCTTTAGTTAGACCTCACACCTCGGTTGCGTAGCGGTAGCGAGCGTCTCTTGCAGTATCGGTCGTTGCTGATGGATTTTCTGTGCGTCCTCGATCAGCCGTTCTAACAACGGTGGCGGCGAGTAGCCGAGGAATGCACCGAGTTCAGAGAGGATGAGTTGGGCGTGCGACCGGAAGGTCGCCGCCCAACGCTCTGGCGGAAACACGATCTCGTCATTAGCTTGCTCGGTGACCAGATCCAACAGATCACGGCTCACTAACAACGATAACAACGCCGCATACAGCAGAATTTCCACGATATGCTTCTTACTCGTGTCGAACTCATCCAGGTTGTACTGCGTCTTCAGCTCACGAAACAGCAGTTCTACCTCCCACCGACATCGATAGATCGTTGCGAGATCCGCTGGCAGGAACTCTTCTCTCGGTAGATTCGTGATGTACAGATGGTAGTCGTCGGCGTCCTCGTGGCGGACGCCGACGACACGGAACCGCTTGCTATCCCATGACTGCGTGCCCGCGTACTCGCGTCGCTGAAAGGTCGCTTCGACCTCCACATCGATGTACTCCCGGTGGAGATCGTCCACGACGTCCTGGATTTTTTCGCCTTCCAAGGGAATGGCGTCGCCACGCCATTCCCGTAATTCCGCCGTTATCTCCGGATTTGCGTTCGGTTTCAGCCGACTCACGAAGTAGCCCTCGTTCTCGTCAATCAGCGCAAAACGGCGATACTTGAAGTACGCTTGATCGAACAGTACCAACCGGTCTTCGAGCCACGATCCCGTGGAAAACTCGGTGCTGTCGTGTGCTTTCTCGTCGGTGACGCTGAACCGATCGATCGTCTGCTCGGTGACGTTGTGGAGCAGGTGGAGTCGCGCTCCACCTTGCTCCCCTCGACGCGGTTCGAACTCTTCTGAGAGAAGTCGATGCAACCGCAACACCGTGCCGTCGGCGACCATTACGTCACGGAATCGGTCAACATCGACGTCCACAGTGTCAGGAACAGCGACCTCGTCGATGCCGCGCTCGACGAGGTCGCAGAGATACTCTGCGAACTTCGGGGTCAACCGCTGATGAAATCCACCGGGTGAGAGTGTCTCATCGGCAGTAGCGTTGTAGCTGCGCCGAAAGCCAGCGAGTGTTCGGCTCTCGCCTGCGGCGAAGCCGAACACGAATGACCACACGAGGGCGGGTATCTGCGCCTTTCTGTCGCGTTCGACCACGCCGAGTTCCTCGGCGTGCTCTTCGAGGAACTCAGATGGAAAAAGCGTAGTGAGCCGACGCATAATTCGAGGTGAGGACGGAGAGTCGTGCACAGACTTCTCCTCCTCACTCCTTCCGAAAAGTAGTCTCGATTAGCCGCTGCTGTCACGCGGTTCCTCTCCTAACTAAAGACGGATGGTAGAGAGATTAATTCTATTAACCAACACAACCCGGATTAACGACTGATGTGTTGGTTAAACTGTAGGCAGCAACCCGTTGCCATCTCTGATTAATTTCACCGCTTATGTTCACAATAGAATGGACACTAGTATTACTTAGGAGAAGATATGACCAAAAACCAGACAGAATCGTAGCCCTATCCACTCATCCACTAGAAAGAAGTTGTGAACACGGAATACGGCATTTCGTGTTCATATTCGCTAAGATCGCTCTGCCGACGTGCAACCGCTTGGGGGAAGGATGATTATTCTTCTGCGTTGTCTGTCTCGCTATCCGAGTTCATATAGGCATACATCGCTGTTCCTGAGCCCAGAAGATAGGCTGCTAATCCGGGAACGCCACCCATAAGATATGAACCAAGACCGAATAATTGGGAAGATAACATCGCCAATACGCCACCATCTATCTTGGTAGACGCAGATTTGAGCGACTTATACGTCCGTTTATAGGCAAATTGAAACCGGAATTCAACGAGAGATTCTTCAATGTCCCGCCCAATATCCGACTCAACTGTACGAGACTGTTCACGATTCGTACTTCTCGAAAAGTGTCTGCCCTCAACAGTACCGTTCGTCAGTCCAGTGAATGTGGTGGCGCTTTGCGGATAATCAAATTCAGTAGTCCCTGCCAAAATCGAAGAAACTGGAACTGGGTCAGGCATCGCATCTACGGCTCTAACTCCCGCGAGCATTGAAGAAGTCGAGAGGTGGTCCGATACCGCTTCAGTGGCCGTAATCCCTGTCAACATCGAAGAAACTGAGATTTTGTCCGATACCGCCTCTGCGGCCGTGACACCTGCCAGCATCGAAGAGGCTGAGACTGACTCCGATAGTGAGTCAGTAGCAGCGACACCTCCAAGTGCTGAGAGAGACGAAAAGCTCGAAAAAGGATCGGTAGCAAGTTCTGAAGACGTTTCAGTGTCAGCCTCAGTGCTGTCAGTATCTGAGTCAGACTTTGACACTGTTTTTCCACAATCATCATCCTGGCCGGACATACCCTATATCAGATATTGTATAGATAAACAACTTTTCCCGGAAGGGGACATTTCGCGTCGGCGGTGCCGACGCTGTGCGGTGCGTTTTGAGTTTGTGGCCTCAGCCACACTAAGACTACTACTTGACTATCTTCTCCATCGATTGGAACTGCCAACACTAGACAACTCGATCAGCACAAAACGGAACCATACGGAAGCAGCATCAAAGCCGATACTTAGCATTAACCAACATTCTGTCCCACCACACTATCAGAGTTGGTTAAGCACATCAGTACGGCCAAGTTTAGTTATGGAAACGTTCTCGGAAACAGTCGAACACCCGCAAAAACTCGACGACACAGGGTGGATCATAATCGGTCTGGTGCTTTCCCTGAAACTCGGAAGCGACACGCCGCGGCTTATCGGAAAAGTGGACCTCTAGTCAAGTATGGAAGAACACTCAACGTCGAATCGATTGGCGGTGGACCAGTCAACTCGGGGCGCAGACTGCAATCGGTCCCTTGTTGACCAGCCCGATCCGGCTACGGACGAGATGCTGTTGCCGTCACTCGACGACGGCATCACGCTGCTCGACGTCGAGGGGGGCCGCGGCGTCCCGATCCTGCAGTCGCTCGTACTCGACCATCTCCTCTTGCACGACGGGCCCGCCTTCTGGGTCGACGCAAATGGTCACGCGACGACGACGACACTCGCTCAGATCGCGCCCAGTCAACGGTTGCTCAACCGAATCCACGTGGCACGCGGATTTACCGCCTACCAGCACTACGGCGCCGTCTGTGATCTCCCGACGGCAGTGAACAAGTCGATCCAGATGTCCACCACCGACGCCGGGGCGGCCGGTCGAGGGGAACCAAGTCGTGACGAGGACACGTCGCCCCACACACCCGCCCTCATCGTCGTGCCGGCGGTCGACACCCAGTACCGCGCCGACGATACCCTCGGCGAGACCCACGCGAAAACCCTTCAGGCTCGAACTCTCGCCCGGTTGGCGACCTACGCCGATGGGTACGACATCCCGGTGCTCGTTACGCGAAACGAACGAAACGAATTCACCGAGCCGGTCGCGACGGCCGCCGACCACCACCTTGAGTGCGAGCAGACGCGGATGGGCCCACGGGTCGTCGGCGAGGACTTCGAGACGCTCGTCTATCCCGTCGACGACGGCGCATACTACCAGACGACGTTCGCGTACTGGCGGCAGCTGCTCGCGGCACGCGCCACGCAGGTCGGCGTGGAATCGACGACGCCGGCGGCGTCGACGCCGACCCCGGAGGGTGTCGGGACGGGCGTCACAGCTGACGGTGAGACGGTGTCGGCCACCGCGGACCCCTTGCTCGATGCGTGGACGGCGACCGAGACAGGAGGCCAATAGCGATGGGGCGCACGAACCCGACGTACCGGGATGCACTCCGAGCCATCGAAGAGCGCTGGGCGGAGTTCCGCCGAGCACTGCGGCGGCGCGACCAGCCGCGCTTCGACCGGCTGTTCGAGTACGCCCGTGAGCACGCCGACGCAAGCGGGCTGTTGAACCACCAGAGTCCGCTGCTGCCGACGCTACTCAGCATCAATCTCGAACAGGAGACGCGTCTCGACGAACACGAGGAACGTCTCGAAAAACTCGAACGGGCACTCGAACAACGGGAAGCGAGCCACGAGCGGGAACACCACCAAGATGGAGCCACTGAATGACGGAACTCGACACCGTTGCGTTCGATATCGAGACAACCGGCTTTGACGTCAACGACCAACTGACTGTCGTCGGGTTCGACACGGATATTGGCTCCCGTATCTTTCTCAATACAGACGGGCGAGCACCGCCGTCAAATCTCGAAGCACGGGTCAACGAAGAATTGGCGACCTCAGTCTCGATATCGGTCCAGCAGACTGAACGGGCCTTGCTGGGCGAGATGGGTACATTCGTCGAGTCGACACTCACGAATCGCGATGCAAAACTAGTCGCATATAATGGCGAACGATGGAACGGCGGGTTCGATCTCCCGTTCCTCCGCACACGGCTCTGTTACCACGAGATCGACTGGCCGTTCACTGGACTGCCGTACATCGACGCGATGGATGTTTTCGAGACACGGTTCAACACGTCGGGAGAGACACTGACTGGCGTCTACGAGGAGCTCATCGGGGGTGGGTTAACCAGGCTCGATCCGTTCGGGAACAGCAAAGAAGCGGTTGAAGCGTGGGAAGTGGAGGACTTCGAGCCGCTCGTCCTCCACAACGTCGCGGATATCCGGCGAACACGGGCACTGATGCGGCTAGCAGAGCAATACTGCTCTAAATCTGACTTCTCGATGAAGTCGCTCGATCCAGTGGTGTGAGCGGAGTACTCTTTCGGGGCCAGAGTTCTGTAACGGAAGCACAGTAGTCGCCGTTCTATAGGTCGGTAGCGTATCGACGAACCTCCGCTGGTCTTATGGTGTTGGGCGCCCTCCCAACACGTAAGGGATGTCCCAAGAGCCGGTCTTCCAGTACACACACGTCGAAGCTGGTCTCGTCGAGAACGTCGTACTCCGGCCGACTGAGTCGACCGAGACCTACCCTTCGGGCTGGAAGTACACGCTCCATCTAGGCACCCTCGAAGACCTCACGCTCGTCCGGTTCGATAACGCCCACGAAGATACAAAGGGGCACGAACACCACACCGCCGCTGGCGACGTCGACGGCGTTACGTTCCCCGGGATGGAGGAACTACTCGTCGAATTCTGGGCGAGCGCAGACGAGTACTGGGAGGCCGTCGGGGGCGATCCGCCGCGGCCGTACTGACCATACACCACCCGCAACCACTAGACTCCAAATATGACCACGCTCCACATCACCGTTGGCGACCGAGAACAGCTCCGTGAGGACGCACTCCAGTTCGTCCAAGCCGCCGAGACGGACACGCTCGACGACCAGGACGGAACGGCGACACTCCAGTTCGGAACCTACGACGACCTCGTCGACAGCCTCACCCCGCTCCGTTTAGAACTCATTCAGGCGATCGCCGAACACGCACCCAAAAGTATGCGAGAGGCTGCACGCCTCGTCGACCGTGATGTGTCCGACGTCCATTCGGATCTGAAGCACTTGGAAACGCTGGGTGTTCTTGAACTGAAAGAAGGCGGCCCCGGCGGGGCAATGCAACCCATCGTCCCGTTCGACCGGATCGAGATGCACATCGACTACCCGCTCATCAACGATATCGATGGGGATGAAGCATCGGTGAGCGCGTAGCCCCATCACGCAGAGCAATGACCGGAGAGAAAAACCCGGGTCGAGTTCGACGCTCCGAAGTCTCTCGTTGAAGCTCCCCCGAGCGTCGATTGACCAGACATTCGCCATACCCAAACTCAAGGACAACCTCCCGAGCGATGACACCTTCTACGACGACGAGGTTGCTGAATGGAACGCCTCGAGTTCGTCTGAATCATCTGATAGCGCTAACGACAGGGACTCGCAGTATGTGGTCAAATTGTGGCGGGTGTGTCGCTAAGAGTGAACCAAAGGGGTTCGTCAAGGAAAAGCGGCTTTCACAGCAGATCCGCGGCAGCCGTTATATTGCTACGTATTAACCAACATTCGGTGCGTATCTCGGAGTGTGTTGGTTAACATCGGCTCACGGTTTCCGGAAATCGTTCCGGAAGCCGACGACGACGAATAATAACCCAGAATATGGCGTCGAGAACGCTTTTCGAACCCATCTGCTGAAACTCGGAAGCGACACGCCGTGGCTTATCAGATATTCGGATGTCATAGAGATTGTTGACTAACAGATGCCGTTCACCATCGATTTCCTGAACGACGGTCGCGTCCTCGAGTGGGACGCCACCGCCAACGGAGCCGTCGCGACCGAGCGCGATGACTACAGCCCACGCTTCTACGTGGGTCCTCGTGACCCTGACGCCGACATCGACCTCACGGCACTTCAGTCCGTGTACGACCGGCACCCGGACGTCGTCGCGACCGGAATGGTTGCGCGACGACCGGGCTTTCGACGGGACGAGGAACCAGTCCTCGCGGTCGACGTCACCCACATCGACCGCGTCACTCCACTCGCCCGGCAGGCACGCCAGTTGTCGGAATATCCAATCGGGGATCTCGCCTGTTTCAACGTCGACTTCTCGCGAGAGTTCAGGTACTGTCTGGAGACCGGCGTCGATCCGACGCCGGCGAGCGAGCTGTCGACGCTCCGGCTCAGCGTCCCGATGACCGAAACGAGCAACGACGTCTATGGGGAGCTGTCCGTCGACGGCGATACCGTCACCGGCTCGCCGACGGATATCCTGACCGCCGTCCAAGCAGCGCTCGAAGCACACAATCCGGACATCTTGGTCTGCTCAACGAGCGAAATCGTCCCGACCCTCCACAAGATGGCAACGGACGCCGGCGTCGCCGACTTCTCGCTGAGTCGGTGGCCGGACGTCGACTACCAGCAGCTTGCGAACCGGTCAACGTACTCGAGCTACGGTCGTGTCGGCCACTCGCCGGCGCGGTACAATGTCCCCGGTCGGGCGATCATCGATGAGTCGAACACGTTCTTCTACGGGGAGACGAACCTCGACGGCGTCCTCAACCTCGTGTCGCGCTCGAAAAAACCCATCCAAGAGCTTGCGTGGGCGTCAATCGGGAACGTCCTCACGGCAATCCAGATCTGTGAGGCACACAACCTTGGCGTCCTCGTGCCGTGGAACTCTTGGCGCCACGAGTTCTACAAGCCGATGGGGACGCTCCACGACGCCGACCGCGGCGGCTTCATCTTCGCACCCGAGGTCAGCCTCCACGAGAACGTCCACGAACTCGACTTTTCGAGCCTCTACCCGAACATCATCTGCACTCGGAACGTCTCACCGGACGTCATTCGGTGTGATTGTCACAGCGACCGCGAGGACGTCCCCGGGCTCGGATACACCATCTGCGACGACCGCGGATACCTCGTCGACGTGCTGCAACCCATCATCGACGCTCGCGACGAGATCAAGGCGGCCATCCGTCGCGAGAAGGAACAAGAAAATCCCGACGAGGACCGACTGGCGGAACTCGAGGGGCGGTCGGGGGCACTGAAATGGATTCTCGTGGCCTGTTTCGGATATCAGGGGTTCAGCAACGCAAAGTTTGGACGCATCGAGTGTCACGAAGCGATCAACGCATTCGCTCGCGAAATTCTGCTGACGGCAAAACAGCGGCTGGAAGCTGGCGGCTGGCGCGTCGTTCACGGCATCGTCGATTCAATCTGGGTGACCCCAGACCCTGACGTCGCCGACGATAATCGAGAGACACTTGCTGACCTCGCTCAAGGGATTTCTGACGATGTCGAAATTCGACTCGAACACGAAGCTCACTACGACTGGGTGGCGTTCGTTCCGCAGCGCGAGAGTGACGCCGGCGCGTTGACGAAGTACTTCGGGAAAGTGGCTGGCGAAGACGAGTTCAAAATTAGAGGTATCGAGGCTCGCCAACGGTCGACCCCAGCGTTTATCGAAGATGTCCAACGAGACTGTCTCGAGCATCTCGATGCGACCAAGTCGCCAGAGGCGGTCCTCGCGTTACTCCAAGACGCAATCGAGCAGCTTCACGCCGGAGAGGTGCCGATCAAGAAACTCGTCGAACGGAACCGGGTCTCCAAGCCGCTTGAAGGATACAGTCCTGTCTCTTACCCACAAATGCTATTACCGACTCTGACAGACTGAGGCCGAGATGAACAGCTCTCTACGGACGGAACAACCGGATTTGGATGGCG
>NZ_JBBENW010000015.1:0-118169 GCF_037645885.1 Salinibaculum salinum
AGCCAAGTACCTCAATCAACACCACCTGGAGTTGCGAACGACAGAATCTATGCACGGGATTGGATCGAGTCCGTTCCCAGAGAACCACTCGCGAAAGCCACGTGAGCGCGTCGGGGTCAGCGACCCCGACTCGCGATACAATAAGAAGATCTGATCAGGAACCATACAGCTCGGAAAGGCGGCCAGTGTCCGCAAACCACTCTGTGCGGTCGTCGACGGCCCATTGGATGGCTGTTTGCAGAGAGATCTCGTCCTTGTCGTACTGATTCAGCTTGCGCCAGGTTTCTGTTCGATGATCGAACACGAGGACGAAGCCACGGACTTCCTGTTCACCCGGGAACGACATTGCACCGACCACTGCATCGCTCTCACCGATTTCTTTGATGTTGGCTTCCGTGAGCGGTTGCTTCGGGAGTGACTCCATGACTGGGGGGTCGTCTTCCATACCTGTACTTCTGCTCGTCTTCGCTTAATCTTCCCGCTCTGTGAGACGATCTGTCCACAGAGATGGTCCACGACGACTCAACTGGGGTCGGGGCTGCCAAGGGCAGCGCCGACCCACAGACGGATGACAGACTTGCAGATGTTGATCCCCTGTCCGGTGGATGGGGGATACTGACACAGCAAGCGGATGAAATTCTCGATGAGACAACGACGGCGGTCGAGGTGGTCGGCCACCTCGACCTCACGACGTATGCAAGAGACGACCCCTACCCAGAGTGGCACGATGCAAAACCGTTCGAACCGATGCTTCGGGCAATATTATTGGCCGAACTCACCGACGCGTCCGATGCCGCCGTGCATCGGACGCTCGAAGCGGATCCAGACACGGCCGCATTACTTGGGTTTGACCCAGAAGATGTTCCAGACCAAAGTACTCTCTCGCGAGCGCGAAACAACCGATTCGCGGAGTTGGAACGGACCATCGAGGTGAGTTGTCGCCAGATTCGGACGCTTGCTGCTCGTCGCGGCAGTCCGATTGGAGCGCCCAACCAGGACAGCGCTTCGACGGAGCCAACTGGCTCCTCGAAGCGCACGGTCAACCGGCTGATCCGTGGCAAGACCCGCGAAGTGCTGGACGAACTCACCACGGTCGTGTTCCCGGCGTTCGACTTTGACCGCTCAGACGAGGCAATCTACGACGATGAGGAACTGTTGCTGTTGGAATCGTTGCTTGGGGCCACAGGCACCGCCGCCAACGGCGGTGCCGAGACCTACGGCGATCACGTCAATCCCGAGCCGAATGTCGACGATCCGTTTTTCGCGGACGGTCCGACCGGTGAAACACTCCTAGAGGCGATCAAGGACCTGGAAATTGAGACAATCACGGAGATGGTCAATCGGGGCGCGGCCCGCGTCGTGACGCGGGCCAAGCCAACCATCGAGTTCGAACAGCCGGCGATGGTCGCGATTGACATGACCTATATCGCCTATTACGGCGAGCGGGAGGAACTCGTGCGGGTACAGGGAGCGCCCGAAGACAAGTCCTACGACTGGTGTCACAAGGTCGCGACAGCGAGCATCGTCGGCGACAACATCCTGTTCACGGCGGCGATGCTACCGATCGGTGATGCCGACGATCACGACCCAGACGCGTACGCTGGCGAGGAGAAATCTTACCGAGTCGGCGGCGTCGTCCGCCGACTCGTCGATATCGTCGAAGCGCGGACGACCCTGCGTATCCGTCGGGTGTTCGCCGATAGAGAGTTTCACGCCGCAGACGTTGTTGCCGCACTCGAAGAACGGGGTCTGTTCTACGTGATCCCAGCGGCGCGCGATGACCGCATCAAGCGGTTCATCGCGCGCATGAACGAGGACGTAGACGGTCAGAAGCAGGTGACAGTCCAAGACGAGTACGGGATTTACGGACCAGTCAAAGACAGCGGTGGCGTCAGAAAGCGAGCCGAAACGACGCTTGTCGGCCTCCCACCAGATGAGGATCGTGACCAGACCCAGGTGTTCCTGACGAATCTCGACGTGAACGACGAGATTCGTCTGGACCGACGGTCGACACGCCGCCGGATCAAACGCTACACCCGCCGTGGCGGAATAGAGAACGCCTACGGTGGGATCAAGCAGTTCGCCCCATGGACTACCTCCCGAGAGTACGCGGTGCGGTTGTTCCACTTCGGGTTCGCGATGCTGCTGTACGACATGTGGCTGCTGGTCGATCTCCTCGTTCAGCGGTCGCTCGGTATCGTCGAGTTCCGCACGAAACCGCGGGTGATCGCCCCGCGGTTTCGTGGCTTCCTTCGCCGGAGGCTGGTCACATTGATATAGAATCCGTTCCGTGCTCGCCCTTCCCGAGAGGCATCGCTGTCCAGACAGATGAAATTCCGGCTCGAACCGAGACCAACTGGCCACTCACCCCGGTGAGTGGCCGCTGAGCGCAGGTCACTCGGGTCTCGATCAGCCAGTCACGGCGCGTTCAGCCGCCGACCCGTGCATAGCATTGATGGTATTCGCAACTCCACCACCACGATTCCGTATAGCGCTGATTGGTTTATTATCGGAGGCAGCCAGAGAACCGTAAAGAAGCGTGAAACGAATGAAAACAGCGAATTCGTCGAGGAGAGGGGCCACCGAGAGCGAGAGGTCGATACCGCCTCATTCTGAAAACTGCCTGTTTATAGTAGCCACTGAAAGCCATTGCACATACGACCGCACGACTGCGGTGCGGTCGGTGTGTAAACTGTTTCAGTTGTTACTATAGTTATAAGCTGGCGTCAACAAACAATCTGGAGCAGGGAGAGATGTCCCACCGCAAGAAAGACTAATACAATCCCGCCACCGACGTGATTCTAGCGGCATGCAACCACGAGACGTCTTCGATGGAATCTTGCTCGCGATTCTGGGGACCATTCTCTATCTTCACCTGATCGGCCCCTCGTTTTCGTCGGCCAGAGCACAGACTGTCGTCGACGTGCTCCTCGGTCTCGATCTCATCTTCTATCTCGTCTTCGCCGGCATGCTCGCCATCTGCTTTCTGGGGTATCTCTTCATCTACCTCCCACAGAAACAGAGTACAAACCTCGCCCGCTGACGAACGCCACGGACAACAACTCGACAAACGACTCGTTCTCTCTCGGTGTGGCTCGTGAGCGGCAGTACCGACGCATGCGCAACTGATAAACTATATATGACGATACGAAATTGGAATTGTCATCCCGTATCTGGTCAACCCTGTGCAGTCGTCGTATACATTGAATGTGAATCTCGACGAATCAACGACCATGGGCGTAGACTGAACAGCGTGCTACCAATTCGGGGTAGTAGCGGAGTGCGAGCGACTGAAAATGAACCCAATATTGTCAATAATAAGCAATTCTACAGAATACACTGGAGCGGTTGTAACTAGCAACCACAATTAATTTACAAACAGAGATGGAACGGAAAGACGATATGGAAGCCGGAAAGGCCGATGGTGGAGAGTTCCGGAAAAAGACATTTACGTCGCGGTCATTGGCAGTCGGAATTGTCCGATTCGTGCAGAACTTACCCCCACTGATTCGTGCCAGGCGCGCCGACAGAGTTAGCGACCAGTTGGCCGAGAAGATTATGCTGGCGGTCACGGCGGTCAACGAGTGCCAGTACTGCACCCGGTATCACACCAACCTCGCACAGGAGACAGGCGTCGACCGAGAGACAATTACCAGTATCCTCGAGAACGACGTCGAATCAGCTGTCGACGACGACGAACTCCCTGCACTGCTGTTCGCCCAGCAATACGCCGAGGCGAACGAAAATCCCGGTCGAGAAGCAATGACAGAGTTGCAACGCACCTACGGAGAAGAGGCGGCCGCCGACATTCAGGCGTTCATCCGTGCGATCTACTTTGGGAACCTGCTCGGGAACACGTATGACGGCGTCCAGTTCGCGCTCGCTCGGCGCGTGCGGGCCACACGAAATGCCACCCAGCGGCTATCGTCCCGTCTTAGTCACGGGATCGACCGTCTCCGCGAGCGCTGCCCGATATAGCTGAGTGTGACAGAACCCCGGAATACCGGTTCAAAATCGTTCACCACTGCAACAGCGGAAGTGTCTCGCACAGCGAGTTGTTAAATTATCTGAGCTATTTTATTAAATTCACCTACCAAAACAGCCCATTATAACAGCTGAGTTAATAAATGTGGGGTTCGTAGCGCTGCTAATGGGACGAGATGCCGGGAGCGACGAGGACCGGGTAACAGCGGAGGAAGAGGCTGTCGCGCAGTTCTCGGTGCCCGAGATGGACTGTGCGTCCTGCGTGGGGAAAGTCGAAGCGAGCGTCGAGTCCGTCGACGGCGTCGAAGCCATCGACCCGAACGTGACGACCGGGAGGCTAACCGTTGCGTTCGACGAGACGCGAACGAGTGCCGCCGAGGTTGCAGCGAGCGTCGAAGCGGCAGGGTACACCATCGAGCAGGAGACAGCCCAGTTCACCGTCCCCGACATGGACTGTGCGTCCTGTGCAGGAAAAGTCGAGTCAGCGCTGGGACGCGTCGACGGTGTTTCTGCATACGAGACCCAACCGACGACCGGCCGAGTGTCGGTCACCTACGACGAACAGACGACCAGCGGAACAGACATCGCCGCCGCAATCGAGGGTGCAGGCTACGACGTGACCGAGTCGACGGAGACGGACGCAGCCAGCACCCCAGAGGAGGAAAGCGTCTGGACGAGTAGCCGCGCACGTAAAACGTGGGCCAGCGGCGTCTTCGTCGCGCTGGGATTGGGTCTGGAATTTGCCATCGCCGGCGAAATTCCGGTGGCGACCGTCCTCGGAAGCGACCTGCTGCTTGCAGACGTGGCCTTCCTTGTCGCCGTCGCGCTGGGCGGCCAGGAAATCGTCCGCAACGGCTACTATTCGGCGCGCAACACCAACCTCGACATCGACTTCCTGATGTCGGTCGCCATCTTCGGCGCGCTAGTTGCCAGTCTCGTCTTCGGCGAGCGCCTCTACTTCGAGGCCGCGACGCTCGCATTCCTCTTTAGCGTCGCCGAGCTGCTGGAACGCTACTCGATGGACCGCGCCCGCGACTCGCTCGAAGAGCTGATGGACCTCTCACCCGACGAAGCGACGGTCAGGCGCGGGAGTGAGACCGTCACGGTTCCTGTCGGCGAGGTTGCTATCGGCGATGTCGTCGTCGTCAAGCCCGGCGAGAAGATTCCGATGGACGGGACTGTCGTCGACGGCGAGAGCGCGGTCAACCAGGCACCGATTACCGGCGAGAGCGTCCCCGTCGACAAGACCGAGGGCGAAGAGGTGTACGCCGGCACCATCAACGAGGGCGGCTATCTCGAAATCGAGGTGACGGCCACGGCCGACGACAACACGCTCTCGCGCATCGTCGAGATGGTGGAGAACGCCCAGTCGAACCAGACCGAGCGCGAGCAGTTCGTCGAGCGCTTTGCGGCCTACTACACGCCGGCCGTCGTCGCCTTCGCCGTCCTCACGACGCTGGCCACCCCCGCCGTCTTCGGCGTCGCCTGGCCGACGGCTGTCGTCTACGGGTTGACGCTGCTCGTCCTCGCCTGTCCGTGTGCATTCGTCATCTCGACGCCCGTTTCTGTCGTCTCGGGCATCACGAGCGCGGCCAAAAACGGCGTCCTCGTCAAGGGCGGCAACCACCTCGAAGCGATGGGCGCCGTCGACGTGGTCGCCTTCGACAAGACGGGAACGCTCACGAAAGGCGAACTCACCGTCACCGACGTGGTCCCGCTGCACGGCAACACCGAAGAAGACGTACTGCAGTGTGCCCGCGGTCTCGAACGGCGCAGCGAACATCCCATCGGCGAAGCGATCGTCGCGGAGGCAGGGGCTGCCGGTGTCGGCGAGCGGGACATCGCGGCGTTCGAGAGTATCACTGGGAAAGGCGTTCGCGCCAATCTCGATGGGACGCCTCACTTCGCCGGCAAGCCGGGGCTGTTCGAGGAACTGGGCTTCGACCTCTCGCACGTCCACGCGACCACGGACGGCGGGGTCGTCACCGAGACTGCCAGACAGATTTGCGACCGCCACAACTGTCTTGATCTGCTCGACGAGACTGTCCCACGACTGCAGGCAGAGGGGAAAACCGTCGTCCTCGTCGGCACTGAAGACGAGTTGGAGGGCGTTATCGCCGTCGCCGACGAGATCCGACCGGAAGCGGCGTGGGCCGTCCAGCGGCTGAAAGCGCTCGGCGTCGAGCGAACGGTGATGCTCACTGGCGACAACGAGCGGACGGCCAGCGCTATCGCCGAGCGAGTCGGCGTCGATGAGTATCGCGCCGAACTACTCCCTGACGAGAAGGTGGCAGCTATCGAGGAACTCGTCGAAAGCGACCGGGAAGTGGCGATGGTCGGTGACGGCATCAACGACGCGCCCGCACTCGCGACCGCAACGGTCGGTGTGGCGATGGGTGCGGCCGGCACCGACACCGCTCTCGAAACCGCAGACATCGCGCTGCTGTCGGACGACCTCTCGAAGTTGCCCTACCTGTACGAGCTGGCAGACGACGCTAACGGCGTCATCCGACAGAACATCGTCGCCAGCCTCGCGGTCAAGGCCGGTCTGGCGCTCGCAGTTCCGTTCGGGTACGTCCCCATCTGGCTGGCCGTCCTCGCGGGCGACGCCGGGATGACCACCGCCGTCACCGGCAACGCGATGCGACTCTCCCGGATCAGACCGGACTCGGCCGAGTCCACGTAGCCACACCGAGACACCGATTCCGGCAGGAACTTTTGTGTGCGCGTCGTCGTCCCGACAATGGCCGACTTCGACCCCGAAAAGTTCGAGGACAAGTACGAGCACTACTTCCCGGAACTCCAGCGCGCCTACAAACAGGCCTTCGAGACGATGAACAACACCTACGATTCGGAGCTGGTCCACGCCATCGACCAGGCGATTCTGGCCGAAAGCGAACCCTTCTACGAAGGAGACGGCGCGTTTCGCGTCGAACTTCCCGAGAATCCCGTCGAGAAACTCGGCGGCGTCATCGTCGACGAAGAGAAGGCCGAGACGGTACTGGACCGGTATCTCGACGAACTGGAGGCAGAGTTGCAGGCCGTCTTCGGTTTCGCCGACGAACTCTGAACGGCGACCCGATGGTGTGAGACCAAAGGACTAAGCACGCCGGCAGTGTATACGTAGCTACCATGAGCACGGAAACCGAGAGCTCCGACGACGAACTCCGCGAGCGAATCACGAACTTCCTGCGCCGGAACTTCCCGCAGATTCAGATGCACGGCGGCAGCGCAGCAATCCAGAACCTCGACCGCGAAGAAGGGTCGGTCACCATCCAGCTGGGCGGTGCCTGTTCCGGCTGTGGCATCTCCCCGATGACCATCCAGGCCATCAAGACCCGCATGACCAAAGAAATTCCCGAAATCGACACTGTCCACGCCGACACGGGTATGGGCGGCAACGAGGGAATGGCCAGCGGCGACGCCGGCATGAGTCCCTCCTTCCCCGGCGAATCCGGCGGAAGTGACGACGACGAAGGCCCAGAAGCGCCCTTCTAACAGCGCTCACGCTCGCGAGTTCTCTCGTCTTTTGTCCGTCCTGAGAGCACGCTGTGGGACAAAAGCAGGATATTTAACCCCGTGGCTGGCCGTCAGCGTAGTATGGCGACGAGCAACGGACCGAACGTCCTCTTCGTGGTCCTCGACACGGTCCGGAAAGACCGACTCTCCGTCTACGGCTACGACCGGCCGACGACGCCGACTCTCGAAACCTTTGCAGAGGAGGCCCGCGTCTACGAGCACGCAGTCGCGCCCGCGCCGTGGACCCTTCCTGTCCACGCCTCGCTCTTTACCGGCCTCTATCCGAGCGAACACAACGCGACCCAGGAGACGCCCTACCTGGAAGATTCGACGACGCTGGCCGAATCGCTGTCGGCGGCAGGCTACGCAACCTCCTGTTACTCCTCGAACGCCTGGATTACGCCCTACACGCACCTGACTGACGGCTTCGACGACCAGGACAACTTCTTCAAGGTGATGCCCGGCGACACGCTGTCCAGACCGCTGGCGCGCATCTGGAAGACGATGAACGACAACGACCGCCTCCGGTCGCTGGCTGACCGCCTCGTGGAACTGGGCAACTCGGTGCACGAACGCCTCGCGGCCGGCGGCGGCGAGGACTCGAAGACACCCGCCGTCATCGACCAGACACAGTCGTTCATCGACGACGCCGACGGCCCCTTCTTTTCGTTTCTCAACCTCATGGACGCCCACCTGCCGTACCATCCACCCGAGGAGTACGTCGAGCAGTTCGCGCCGGGCGTCGACTCGACCGAGGTGTGCCAGAACTCGAAGGCGTACAACTGCGGCGCACGCGACATCGACGACGAAGAGTGGGAGGACATCCAGGGGCTGTACGACGCCGAAATTCGGCACATGGACGACCAACTGGGCCGGCTGTTCGACTGGCTCAAAGCGGAGGAATTGTGGGAAGAGACGATGGTCGTCGTCTGTGCTGACCACGGCGAACTCCACGGGGAACACGACCTCTACGGCCACGAGTTCAACATCTACGACCCACTCGTGAACGTCCCGCTGCTGGTCAAACATCCCGAGATAGCGCCGGGCCGCGACGAGGACTGTGTCGAACTGCTCGACCTCTATCACACCCTTCTCGATGCGACTGGCGTCGAGGGGCAGGGCCAGCCACTCGACCCCAACCGGTCGCTGCTGGCCGACGCCTATCGCGACATCGACCTCGGTGACCACGCCTTCGTCGAGTACCACCGACCGGTGGTCGAACTCAACCAGCTCGAGTCGAAAGCCAGCGAGGCCGGCATCACGCTCGACGCCGACTCCAGATTTTACTCGCGGATGCGCGCAGCACGTCGTCCCGACGCGAAGTACATCCGCAACGAGCGCATCGCCGACGAAGCCTACAGGCTCGATAGCGACCCCGGTGAAGCCGACGACGTTGTCGACGACGACGACGAGGCGATAGCGGCTACAGAGGCGGCGCTGTCGGCCTTCGAAGAGCGGGTCGGCGGCGAGTGGGACGAGGTCGGCGAGTCCGACCCGCTGGCAGACATGGGCGATGAGGCCAAAGACCGACTGCGCGACCTGGGCTACGTCGAGTAACCGTGAGCCAGGAGGGCTTCGGTGACCTGTTCACTCGAAAGCGAGCGGTGCAGGCGGCTGCCGGTTTCCTCATCGCGCTGGCACTCATCTACTTGCTCGCGGTCGGCGTCGGACTCGACCGTCTCAGGGGAGTCCTCGCGCGAGCAGAACTCCGCTGGGTGGCTGCCGGGTGTCTCTCGACGGCACTCTGTCTCGTTGCGTGGGCGCGCGTCTGGCAGATCGTTCTCGGAGTAGTGGGCTTCGACGTTGGCTTTCGAAAGCTCGTGGTGACCTTTTACGCTGCGACGTTCGCCAACTACGTCACGCCGCTCGGACAGGCCGGCGGTGAACCGTTCATCGCGTACGTCCTCTCGCGCGATACGGAGGCCAGCTACGAGGATAGCCTCGCCAGCGTCGTCACCGCGGACCTGCTGAACCTCTTCCCGTTCTTTTCGTTTGCGGGCATCGGCTTTGCGGCGCTGCTCTACAGCGCGTCACTCCCGACGCAGGTCCGGCCGCTCGCGGTCGGGCTGGGAGCGATGGCCGTCGGCGTGCCCGTGTTCGCTATCGTCGCCTGGCGATTCCGATTCAGACTCGGTAACACTGTGCTCCGGCTCACCGCACCCATCACCCGCCGCGTGCGCTTCGTCTCGCTTGCGGGTCTGCGCGAGCGTATGCGGGATTTGAATACCGCCTTCGAGCGCATCGCTGACGATCCGTGGGCGCTCGCTCACGCGCTCGTCTACGCCTACGTCGGGTGGATATTCTTCGCGCTCCCGCTGTACTTCGCAGGACTGGCAATCGACGCCGAACTCCCGCTCTTGCTCGTCTTTTTCATCGTTCCGGCGAGTACGCTGGCGGGACTCGTCCCCTCGCCCGGCGGACTCGGGGGCGTCGAAACGGCCCTGCTCGTCTTGCTCGTCGGTCTCGGCGGACTGGCACAGGCTCCGGCGCTGGCGGCAGCGCTGCTCTATCGTGTCGAGAGCTACGTGTTCGGGCTCCTGGCTGGCGGCGTGGCAGCGATATGGGTCGTGTTCCGGAACTAGACCGGACCGTTCCGGCCCGCCCCATTTACTGCTCCTCGCCGTCGTAGCGGACATGACAGTCGAGAGCCTCGAAAAGTTGGGAATCGAGCACATGTCCGAGGAAAATATCGAGAACTTTCTCAAGAGCCAGGGCGTTGGCATCCTCGCACTCCCGACCGACGGCGCGCCCTACATCTTCCCGCTATCCTTCGGGTACGACGGCAAGAAGCGCCTCTACTTTACGTTCGTCACCAGCGACAGCAGCCAAAAAGCCGAACTGACCAGCGAGGGTGGCGAGGCAAGCTATCTCGTCTATACGGCCGAATCCCCCTTCAGCTGGCGCAGCGTCGTCTGCCAGGGAACGGTCAGCGAAGTCCCGCGCGAAGAGTGGGACAACCACGACGAGGCGATGGCCGACAACGCCTGGCACCCGGACCTCTTCGAGCGGGCGTTCGAGCTCGAAGATATTCTCGTCTACCAGTTCGAAATCGAGGAGTGGTCGGGCCTGCGCCACGCTGGCCTCCCACCCGGTCTCGAAGCGCACGACGTGGGTGAGGAGACGACGTGACTACCGCAACCCCCCACTTGCTTCCCACGCGCGAATCAAATCGGTGAGCGTCTCGTTGACCGGGACCTGACAGTCGGCGCGGTCGACCACGTAGCCGTTGATAGCGTCGATTTCGGTCGGTTCGCCCGCGAGGACATCCTGGTGCATCGACGACGTGTTCGCGGCCGTCGTCTCGGCCACGTCGGCGACCGCCTCTGCAGCGACAGATTCGGAGAGAGCGACTCCCTCGTTCCGTGCAACACGAGCGACTTCGCGGGCGGCGGCGCGTGCCGTTTCGCCCGCGGGACCGTCGACGAGCGCGCCGTTCTCGACCCGTGCGAGAGCGGTCGTGGCGTTGATACCCGCGTTGACCGCCAGCTTCTCCCAGAGGCGGCGGGGCATATCTGCCGCGACAGTCGTCTGCACGTCGGCATCCGAAAAGGCCGCACCGACGCGGTCAGCCAGCTTTGAGGACCCACCGTCTCGCGCGCCGAGAACGATCTCACCGATGCCGGTGCACTCGACGTGGCCGGGGCCTGTCAGGCGTGCGCCGTACGTACAGGTGCCTGCGAGAACCGGACAGGAGAGTCTCTCGGCGAGAACTGTTTCGTTACCCATCCCGTTCTGCAGCGAAAGGGCGGCGTCGAGAGCGGTATCGGCGAGTGTGTCGGCTGCGCTCGCGGTGTCACCAGCTTTGACTGTCACAACGGCGAGGTCGGCGCTGGCGGGAGGAGTCGTCATCGCGCCGGGCCAGACCGTCGTTTCGACTGCACCCGAAATCCGGAGTCCGGACTCGCGGACCGCGCTTACGTGGGGATCCCGCCCGACGAGTGTCACGTCGTGGGCGCGGGCGAGCAACCCGCCGACGAGGCTGCCGAGACTACCTGCACCGACGACGAGGATATCCATCGAGCAGTCGTCAGTCTTCCTGCCAGTAATAGATGTCTTCTTTCGGCGCACCGCAGGAGGGACACTCATCGGGGATATCCTCGATTTCACCCATCTCGCCACACTCCCAGCAGCGCCACATCAGTTCGGCTTCACCGGGATTTCCAGCCGTGATGTGTTCGCCAGAGAGCGCCTCGATTCCCTCGTCGAGTGTGATGTAAAACCCGTGCTCGTCGAAGGCGCGCACGCGGCCGAGTTCCGAGCCGTCCTCGTGGTAGACGGTCGTTCCGAAGGTGACTCGCGTCTGGTCTGAGTCGCTCATTGCAGTCGAAGCGAGGGTTCCCAGTAGCATAAAAGGTATGTGCTACCACGACACATGAACCCATCAATCTGAAAAGAGACTGGTGTGGACCGGTGCGAAGTCGCTGCCGGTGTCAGTCTCCTCGTCGACAGTGTCGGAGATTGCGCTACCGCCGAGTCCCTCCGCGAGGAAGTCCGAGAGCGGCGGACCGACGTTCTCGGGTTCGACGAGGAAGGCATCGTGGCCGTGGTCCGAGTCGACGACGTGGTGGGCCACGTCGACCGCTGCCTCCCGCATCGCGTCGGCCAGCGCTTCGGCCTGCGTCGTGGTGAAGTGCCAGTCGGCGGTGAAGGACATGACGAGCGCTTCGCCGTCGAAGGCGGCCAGGGCGTTGGTGTCGGATTCGAATCCGGCCGAGAGGTCGTAGTTGTCCATCGCCCGGGTCAGATACAGATACGAGTTGGCGTCGAATCGCTTGACGAACTGCTCGGCCTGGTAGTCGAGATACGACTCCACGTCCCGGTAGGGGAAGAAACTCGCGGCACGGTCGGCGGGGAAAGAGCGAACGGCGTCCCGACCCGCGGCGCGGCGGCCGAACTTTTGGTCCATCGAAGCTTTCGATAGGTACATCACGTGACCGATCTGGCGGGCGAGCGCCAGCCCGTCGGTCGGTTCGCTGTCAGTCCCGTAGTAGTCGCCGCCGTTCCAGTCGGGGTCGGTGGTGATAGCGCGGCGCGCGATGGCGTCGAGCGCGAGACACTGCGGATCGAGTCGCGCGGCAGCAGCGATTGGAATAATCTGCTCGACGTGGTCGGGGTGTTGTTTGGCCCACTCCAGGACGTTCATGCCGCCGACGCTGCCGCCGACGACCGCGTGGAGGTGTGGGATGCCGAGTTCGTCCAGCAGGCGACGCTGGGCCTCGGTCCAGTCAGTGACCGTCACCGCCGGGAAATCCGTTCCGTAGGGTTCGCCCGTCTCGGGATGCTCGCTGGCCGGCCCGGTCGTCCCGTAACACGACCCGGGGACGTTCGCACAGACGACGTAGTACTCGTTGGTATCAATGGCCTTGCCCGGGCCGACGATGTCGTCCCACCACGCGCGGGCCTGGCCGGCAGTGCCGTTTCCATCCCGTGGTCCGGCGACGTGAGCGCTCCCGGTGAGCGCGTGGCAAACGAGGACAGCGTTATCGCCCTCGAACTCGCCGTAGGCCTCGTAGGCGATTTCCAGTTCCGGGATGGACTCGCCACACTCGAAGGTGAACTCCCCAATCGAGACGGTGTTGTGGTCCGTATTCATGCTTCCTCCGCAGAGTTGATTGCCTGCTCAAGGTCGGCGACGATGTCGTCTGGGTCCTCGATGCCGACCGAGAGACGCAGCAGGTTCGGCGTCACGCCGGAGGCGCGCTGTTCTTCCTCGGAGAGCTGAGCGTGAGTGGTGCTCGCGGGGTGGATGATGAGCGTCTTCGCGTCGCCGATGTTGGCGAGGAACTGCGCGAGGTCAGTCTCCTCGCAGACGCGCTTGCTCGCCTCATACCCTCCGGCGAGACCGAAAGTGACGATCCCGCCGTATCCCCCATCGAGGTACGTGCTGGCGATGTCGTGGCCCTCGTGGTCGTCGAGCCCCGGATAGTTGACCCACGCCACGTCGTCGTGGTCGCGGAGGAACTCGGCAACGGTCATCGCGTTCTCGCAGTGGCGCTCCATCCGCAGCGCGAGAGTTTCGGCGCCCTGCATCGTCACCCACGCGTCGAAGGGCTTCTGCCCGTCGCCGAGACTGCGGATGGCGCGCTGGCGCGCGGCGACGGCGAACGCCTGGTCACCGAAGTCTGCTGCGAAGTTCGTTCCATCAAAGGCAACACTCTCGGTACCGATTTCGGGGAACTTCTCGGGATACTCGTCCCACGGGAACGAACCGCCGTCGACGAGGACGCCGCCGACGGTGGTGCCCGAGCCGTGAATCCACTTGGTCGTCGACTCCCAGATGATGTCGGCACCGTGGTCGAGCGGATTGCAAAGCGCCGGCGTCCCGAAGGTGTTGTCGACGAAGAGGGGGACACCGTGGTCGTGGGCCACCTCGGCGACGGCCTCGAAGTCGGGGACGACCAGCGAGGGATTGGCGATTGACTCGATGTGGACGTAGGCGGTGTTGTCGTCGATTGCCTCGGCGTAGGCGTCGGGGTCGAGCGTGTCGACGTAGCGCGGTTCGACGCCGCGTCGGGTCGCCATATTGGAGAAATACGAGTGGGTGCCGCCGTAGATGGACGCCGCCGAGACGATGTTGTCACCGTTGCTGGCGAGAATAGAGGTGGCGGCGTCGAGTGCGGCCATCCCAGAACCCGTCGCGACTGCCGCAGTACCATTTTCCAGACTGGCGAGACGGCGTTCGAGCATCGAGACGGTGGGGTTGTCGAAACGGGAGTAGACGTTCCCGTCGTCGTCGAGTGCGTAGCGGTCCGCCGCCGTCCCCGCGTCGTCGAACACGTACGATGACGTCTGATAGATTGGCGGGGCGCGCGCCCCTGTCGCCGGGTCTGGCTGCTCCTGCCCGGCGTGGACACAGCGTGTCCCGAATCCCAGAGAGTCCGTCTGCTCTTCATTCATGTTTCACACTCATATATCTCTAGCTATCTATAACCAACAGTTACGGCAAAAATCTCAGTGATTGGGAATAACAAGCAAGATTAAGCGAGAGTGGGAGCCGATAGTGCAGTCAGGCGCGCGCTGTCGTGCGTCCCGAGCAGAGCGAGGGCGCATCGACAGCAAGCGTGCGAGGGACGAACGACCGAACGAAGTGAGAGAGTGAGTCGGTTGGGGAGGTGTGTGGTTGCGGTTGGGTGGGACTGAGCAAACGCTTCGCGTTTGCGAAGGTCGAAAAACGCGCAAAGTGCGTTTTTCGGGATTGAAAGGGGCCAGTCGCTGGGGGAAGGCGCGGGACGCAAGGACCGCAACAGAGTGAGGACCGCAGCGACCGCACCGACTCCAGCGACTGGGGGCTTTCTGGGTGCACACAACGTCGGAAAGAACAGCGGTGATTACACCGACAGGGCTCGAACCGATGCAAGACGGTCGGACTCACTTCGTTCGTCCGCTGCGACTTCTGTGCTCGAGTCCTGAATCGTCGCGTCAAACCGATAGAGCGGTCGCTCAGCGATGAAACGCCTCGCTGAAAAGTATAGACGCCACCGCCAGGGCTCGAACCTGGGACAACCACGTATCTGCGGCACGCAGACGTACTACGCACCGTAACAGCGTGGTGCTCTACCAACTGAGCTACGGCGGCACGCAACTCCGAGTAATGCGATTAATCAAATAGGCGTTTCGCTTTCCGTCCCGCATCGACACGCTTTCACGCACTTGCCGGCAACACGGGCACATGACAGACGAGTTCGATGCCGTGGTCGAGCGCGTCCGCGAGCGCGTCACGCCCACACCCGACGAGCGCGAGCAGTTGCAGGCCGTCGCCGCGGAACTCACCGAGCGCGCCGCAGCCGCCGTCGCGGACCTCCCTGTCGACGCCGACATCGTGCAAGTCGGCTCGACAGCCCGAAAAACGTGGATTGCCGGCGACCGCGACATCGACCTCTTCGTCTCCTTTCCGCCAGATCTCGACCGCGAGCAGTTAGAGGAGTACGGCCTCGAAGTCGGCCACGCCGTCCTCCCCGACGGCCACGAGGAGTACGCCGAACACCCCTACGTCGTCGGCGAGTACGACGGCTACGAAGTCGACTGCGTCCCCTGCTACGCCGTCGACGACGCGACGCAAATCCAGTCGGCCGTCGACCGCACGCCCTTCCACACGCGCTATCTCGACGAGCACCTGACTGCCGACCTCGCCGACGACGTGCGCGTCTGCAAGCAGTTCTTCAAGGGCATTGGCGTCTACGGGAGCGACCTCCGAACGCGGGGATTCTCGGGATTTCTGACCGAACTGCTCGTCCTCGAATACGGAGGCTTCCGCGAGCTCATCGAGGCGGCAGCGGACTGGCACCCACCCGTCGAGTTCGACCCGGAAAACCACGGAAAAGAGTCTTTCACCGACCCGCTGGTAGTCATCGACCCGACCGACCCCGAGCGCAACGTCGCGGCTGTGCTCGCAGCGGAAAACGTCGCCCGACTCCAGCACTACGCCCGCGAACTGCTCGCGACCCCCCGCGAAGAGCTGTTCGAACGGATGGAATCGGAACCACTGGATGCCGATGCGGTCCGGACAGCCGTTACCGACCGCGGCACGACACCGGTCGCCGTCCGCTTCGACACGCCGGACCTCGTCGACGACCAGCTCTGGCCGCAACTCGAGAAGTCCCGAACGGGTATCGCCAGCGAACTCGACCGACGAGGATTCGACGTGTTCCGGTCGGACGCGTTCGCAACCAGCGAGACGGCAGTGCTTCTGTTCGAACTCGCCGTCGCCGAGCGCCCGGCGGTCGAACGTCACGACGGGCCGCCGGTCCGCGTGCGCGAGCACGCGACCGGCTTCTTCGAGAAGTACGACGGCGAGCGCACAGCCCCGACAGGCGGGCCACCGTACGGCCCGTACATCGACGGCGACCGCTACGTCGTCGAGCGCGAACGAGAATTTACGAGCGCAACCGAACTACTCGCCAGCGACGCACTCTTCGAGACTGCACTCGGCGCGCACGTCGAGTCAGCGCTGACGAGCGGTTACGACCTGCTGGCCGGTGACGAAATCGCGTCACTGGCAGACGAGTTCGGAACACAGCTCAGAACGTACTTCGACCCGCGACCCTGATCCTCGATTCCAGCTAGTCCCGACCGAGCTCGGCTTTCACGTCGTCAATCGTCTCGCGGGCAGCGTCCCGGATATCGCCGTCGTCGGTCGGGGGCTGGTAGCCGTCGAACACCTCGTGAACCATTCGGATGCTCTCCGAAAGCGTGTCGAGACCGTAGCCACCTTCGAGCACGAATCCGAGCGCGGCGTCGGTCTCATCGGCAATCTCGCGGACCTGCTGAGTGAGGAGGCCGTACCCTTCCGTCGAGACGCGCATCCGTGAAATCGGGTCGTGTTTGTGTGCGTCGAAGCCCGCACTCACCAGAAGCAGGTCGGGGTCGAAGTCGACCAGTTCGGGTTGGAGGAGTTCCGTCAGTGCAGCCAGATACCCCGCATCGCCCGCACCGGATGGAAGCGGAACGTTCAGCGTCGCTCCCTCGCCATCGCCGCTGCCGGTCTCCGCGATGTGACCGGTGCCGGGGTACAGACCGTCCTCGTGGAAAGAGGCGTAGTACACGTCGCCGTCCTCGTAGAAGATGTCCTGTGTCCCGTTGCCGTGATGGACGTCCCAGTCGAAGATAGCGACGTTGTCCGCCTTACCCTGATCGATGACCGACTGGGCAGCGACAGCGGCGTTGTTGAAAAAGCAAAATCCCATCGCGTCGTCGACGACGGCGTGGTGACCGGGCGGTCGGCCCAGCGAGAACGGGGTCTGTCGGCCGTCCGTCCCGTCGAGTGCCGCCTCGGCAGCCCACTCCGCGAGGCCAGCACTGGCCAGCGCTGCGTCCCACGTTGCCTCGATAGCGACAGTGTCCGCGTCCCAGTCGCCGCCACCGTCAGCGCAGAACTCCTCGAACTCCTCGACGTAGTCGCCGTCGTGGACTGCGAGGATGCGTTCCCTGTCCGCCAAGTCAGCAGTGATGTATTCGACACCGTGTCGGTCGGCGAGGGCGCGCCGAATCGCTCGAAGACGGTCGGGACTCTCCGGGTGGCGCGGGCCAGTCTTGTGTTCGAGGCATGTCTCGCGGTAGCCGAATTTCATTCGAAGTACTGCTCGAGTTCGTAATACATTTCGACATCCTCGGCTTTGATTGTTCGCCTCTCGGCATGGCGCGCGAGCGTTGCCGCCGCGGCCGCGACGGAGTCGGCGTACGCTTCGAGGATGGTTGCCAGTGCGACGCGGGCGTCCATCGCCACCCGGTAGGTGTCGTCGATATCCAGCCGAGCGATGCGGTCGACCGGCGCGATCGGGAGTTCGAGCGCGTCCTTGTCCGGCGTCCCGTTGACGCCGAAATCGGCAGCCATCAACGTCTTTCGTCCGTCTGCCGTCGCCTGCTCGGCGGCCCCCGTTGCGATTGACGCCCCTCGGTGTTGAATCCGACGGGCCAGTTCCTCGGCAGCCTCCGCGCTCACCCGGAGGTCACCGGCGTTGCGCCGGATGATTTCGTCCACCGGGGCGAACGGTAACTCGACGCTCATACGCCAAAACGGGGCGGAAACCGCCTTAAGGGTTTCCGAAGCGTTCAGCGACCCCCATTGCTGGCCGGGTAACGCCGTCTTACCGCGGTGGGACGGCCTGATTCCCCTCAGAACAATTCCTCAGCGTCCAGGCGGTCACCGTCCATCTGTCCACGAACGGTCACTTCCTCGCCCAACTGGACGTGCGAACCGGTGTCGACGGCCATCGTCTCCGTCCCGTCGTCCAGAACGACCGGGTCGCCCGTCTGGACCACGGTCCCGGTGAACTCTATCTGGTCGCCTTCGTGCGGTTCGTCGGTGTTCGCAGCCGCCGTCTGAACCGCACCGCCGTCACTCGCGGTCGCGCTCTCGGCAGCACCGCTCGCTGAGTCGTCCGCGAACGCGTCCAGCCCCGCGCTCTCGCTGTCACCGCTCGTCGCGCTGCTATCGCCCGCGCCGGCACCAACGCTTGTCGCTGCGTCGTCCAGCACGACCACCGACGACTGCCAGCCCGCAGACGCTTCGAGATCGTCCTGCCAGCCATCGTCGATTTCTACGTCGGCGGCCAGCACCTCGTCACCCGGCGCAATTTCCTTGTCGGCCTTCGGTCCCCACAGCGCGACGCGGATGTCTCCGGTGTCGTCCTGCACGCGGATGTTCCGCACCTGTCCCTCCGACCCGTCGTCACGGTCGAACGTCCGCTTCGGGTCTGCAGAGCGCACCACGCCCGCGATGTCGACCGTCTCGCCGATTTCGACGTCGTCGATTGCCGTCGCGTCGGGGTCGTAGTCGACGTCGTCCTCGACTACCTCGACTGCGCCACGGTCACCGACGTGGAGTTCGAGACTCCCCTCGCGCTCGCGGACGTAGCCATCGACGACTTCCACGGCAGTTCCTGAATCGAGTTCGGTCGCCCGGTCAGCCATCTCGTCCCACAGCGTCACCCGAATCCGCCCCGTCTCGTCGCCGAGCGTGAGATTCGAGACGCGCCCCTCGCTGCCGTCGTCGCGGTCGAACGTCCGCACGTCGTCGGTGTCGAGCACGAGGCCGCGGAGATTCACGTCCGACTGTCCCATCGATAGCGAGTCAACCGTCGCGGGCCCATCGAGGTCGACATCGATATCGGCATCGGCGTCGGGTTCGGCCTTGTCGACACTCACTTCGAGACCGTTGTACCCCTCTTTCGGCCGTCCCTTCACGCGGAGGACTTCTCCCGAATCCAGTTGTCCGTCGGCGATAGACGCCGCCTGCTGGTCCCAGAACGCTAATCGGACAGTTCCGGTTTCGTCGGCGGCCTCGACGTTGATGACGCGGCCGTCCTCGTCTTCGCCGTCGCGCTCGAACGTGCGAAGTTCCCCAACGGAGACGACCTTGGCGAGGAACTTCACCTCGTCCATCCCGGGCTCGATGTCGGAGATGGTACCCACTTCGTGGTCCTCGAGTTCGTGCGCGATAAGCATCGCCGCCGTCTCCTCGTCGGCGAGCCCGTCCATCTGCTCGACTTTCTGCTCGACGGCCTCCCGAAACTCCGACTCGTCGACGTCGGTATCGAGGTCCGCGTAGATGTCCTCAATCGCTCCCATTACTGTCTCACACGCAGGGCTGGCGGCTGTTTAAGCGTTGTCGTTGCGTCAACGACACCGCGCAGTCTCGCGGTTTCGTGGCGTTTCCGGTCGCGGTGACATCGGCGAACTCTCATCACGAGAGAATGGTTGCGCCACCCTACAAAAAAGTCGGGACAGTCACAGCGGTGGTCCGCTCAGGTATCTGATTCGGGAGCAGACGCGGAGGAACTTCCGTGACCAGCGGCCATGATGCCGTCGCCGTCGTGGCTGACCGCGACACGTGATGGGATGCCGCCGTCGAAGGAGAACGTCGCCTCGTAGTCGATACCGATCATCTGCTGGGTGCAGGCGTTGTCACCTGTATCGCCGCGTTCGATCGTCACCACGTCGACAGCCAGCTGGCTGTTTTCGGCGTCGTACTCGACTGTTCCCAGTTCGGCCGTCGTACAGCCGTCGTTGCCGACGATTGTGCCAGTCACGGTAACGGTCTCGGCGTCCGTCTCGAACGACGCGTCGGCCGTCTGTCTCGGTTCACCGGATTCTGCCCTGGTCACGGAGAAAGAACTGGCCTGAAGTTCCGGTCGGTCGTCTGGTGTCGACTCACCGCCGTCGTCACCGCCGGACAGGATGGTGTCGCCGTGTCCGACGTAGGCCTCACTGGGCAGTCCGCCCTCGAATTCGACGGTGCCTGCGAACTCGATGCTGCCGATGCAGTCGTCACACGCATCGGCAGTCGACTCGGTGCCGACCACGATAGCGAGCCGGTCCGTCGCAGAGTCGTACTCGGTCCGTTCGAGCGTGGGTTCGTGACAGGGGTCACTCGTCGTCACGAGACCGGAAAACGAGACCGTCGTCTCGGCCTCGTCCATCGAGACGCTGGCGGTCTGGTCCTCACCGGACGAACAGCCGCTGTCGACTAGCTCAATCGTGGAGTCGACGATGCTGGGACCCGTCATGCCGTCTTCGTCCCCGGTGTCGGCCAGCACCGAGTCGTCGTGGGAAACGACGACGCGCGACGGGACACCCCCATCGAGGTCGACAGCCCCGTCGAAATCGATGCGCCCGACGCAGTCGACACACGTTTTGTCTGCTCGCTCCGTGCCGAGGTCGACAGTGAGCCGGCCGTCGTCGTGATTATATTTGACCCGAGAGATTGCGATGTCGTGGCACGGTGTTCCCGTCACGACGTGACCGGAGAAGGTGACGGCGTTCGATTCGGGGTCTATCGAGACGGTCGCAGTCGGGTCCTCGCCGGACGAACAGCCGCTGTCTGTCCGTTCGACCGAGGAGTCGACAATCGAAATGTCGTCCGATTCCGATTCGTCCGGCGTCGGCGTGCCGTTTCCCGTGTTCGCGTTGTCGTTTGCGTCTGCCATACAGCCCGCGAGCGTAATCGCACCGAGTGCGCTCGACCGGCGGAGGAACTTTCGGCGGTCCATATCCGAGAGATGCACCCCTATTTAAAAATCAGCAGCGGAGAGTCAAACGAGCGTTTGAGTCCTACCGCTGGATATCCCAGTTGCCGTCCTCGTCGATTTCGGCGACAGCGTTGAACAGGCCCTTGAGCGTCGCGAGCGTCTTTCTGTCGTGAGCCTCGGGGTCGATGTGGTAGTGACCGACACCGCCGACGGTTTTGACGCGTCCCGTGACGACGTGGAGAAACCGGAACGCTCGCTGTACGTCGGCGTACTGGAGCAGGGACGTGATCGAGTGGAAGGAAACGGCGATGTGTTCGTCGTCGCCGGACGCGTTGGCCATCCCCGAGAGGAGTTCGCTGAGTTCGATACCCACACCGGTCAGATCGGAGGGGTTCTCGACGTTCCGGACGGCCCACGACGAGTTGTCGATACGCGATTCCGACTGTCCGACTGCGACGATGCCGCCGCGGGAGGGGTCGGTCCCGACCCGTTCGTTCCAGCGGTCGACGAACTCCGAGGGGGACTCGGTGTACGTAACTGCCAGGACGTTCGTCTGCTCGGGCGGCGTTCGAGCGAGCAGTTCCATGCCAGCGTTTCGACCGCGGCTACCGAGCGATGGCGCTAAGAGGAGCGTGTTAGCAGCCCCATCCAACTCTGAGAGGTCAGGTCCGCCCGTATCCCCCGACTCGGCCCGCTCTGCCATAGTTGCACCTGGGTATGCGCCCCTATAAGAATGCTGATTGCCACTATCTCACTCCCTGGGTACGCGAATCGTAACCCCTTTAGTCAGTACCCCGTTACCCGTTAGTGAGTCCGGGTAGGGTAGTGGACTATCCTCTTGGCTTGCGGAGCCAGGGACCAGCGTTCAAATCGCTGTCCGGACGTTCTCTCTGCAGCAAATTACCGCGAGCGTAGCGAGCGGTCATTGCTGCAGGAGAACGACAACGGCGATTTGAGCAGCGAACGAGCGAAGCGAAGTGAGTGAGTTCAAATCGCTGTCCGGACGTTCTCTTCGTTCACGTCCGACAAGCCCAGCACTCGTTACACTCGTGCTGGACGCTGTCCGGACGTTTCTGCCGACGCAAACCACCGAGCGACTGCGTTACAACACCGCGTCAAGTACCTCGTCAACGTCGAACCGGACAGGGTCCGTCGCGGGGACACCGAGCGTCTCGCCGTAGGCGTCGATAGCCTCGTGTGCGGCGTCATCGGACAATTCCTGTGTGTTGAGCATCCCGGCGTCGACGCTCGTCTCACGGACTGGCTGGGCGACGTCTTCGTAGAGGGCGGCGTATTTGTCAACCGGCAGGAGTGGGTAGTCCTCGTACTCGCGAACGACCTCGCGGCCAGCAATGTGGGTCATGACGAGCGAATCCGGCTGTGCACCGTGGAGAATCGAGAGGGTGACTCCCGAGTAGGCGGGGTGAGCGAGTGCCCCCTGTCCCTCGACGAAGAGTACGTCGCGGTCGCCTTCCTGCTGGACGAGGCGTTCGACTGCGCCGGCGGCGAAATCAGCGACCACGCGGTCAATGGCGATTCCCCAGTCGGAGATCATGATACCGGTCTGGCCGGTCGGTACGACGGCGGCGTCGAGTCCGCGTTCGCGGGCGGCGTCCCGGAGTTCATAGGAGGCAGTCATCTTGCCGGTCGAGCAGTCTGTCCCGGCAGTCAGTACCACCGTCGCGTCGACGTCCCCGGCGGTGCCCTCTGCGACAGTGAGGTCCTCGGGCGGGCGGCGCACGTCCCGAATCGAGCAGCCGTGTTCGTCCGCGAGGCTGGCGAACTCCTCGTCGTCGGCCAGAAAGTAGTGGAGGCCGGCAACGAGGTCACAGCCACGCTGGAGCGCGGTCCGCACGTCGGGCCGCCAGGAGTCGTCGAAGTCACCGCCGATAGGAGCGATCCCGATGACGAGCGCGTCACAGTCGGGGGCGTCGGCCATCGATTCGACGATGGGCGCGTCCTGGACGTCGTCGAAGTGGTCACGCACGTGCTCGCCAGCGTGCGTGCGGTCGAGGACTGCGACGACGTCGTGGTCGCCGTAGCGGAGGATACCGGTGGCAGTCTTCGCGCGGTCGGGGAACTGCTCGTGGGCGAGAATAGCGACCCGCATACCGGCAATCCACCGTGAGCGTGGTTAAGAGTACCGTTCGTCCAGATGCAGGCCGTGCCTGCCGATGACGCAAGCGGGACCAACCGACAGACAGCAGGACACGGCCGCCCCCAGCGGGCGAGAGTAGGCTGGGCTTTCGCGGTCGCTCACACCGACTGGAACCGGACAGTCCAGAACGAGTCGAACGCCGCATCGAGCGCGTCCTCCGGGTCGCCGCTCGCACTCACCGCGGCAGTCACGTCGGCCGCCTCCTCGAACGCATCTAGCACTGTTCGCTCGCCGACGACGACGAGTCGCCCGGTGGGCCGTTCCTCCAGTGCTGCCTGACACCGGTCGAGGTGGTTGGCAATCTGCTCGTCGCGCAGGCGCTCGAACCGGGACTGGGAGAACCCGCCTTTCGAGTGTTGGCTCTTGAGGTCGCTGTCGAATCCGTGGAAGGCAGTGCGTTCGCGGCCGTCGTAGACGCCCATCGCGAAGAGGTCCGAACGCACGAGCGCGAGCGTGTACTCGCCGGTTGGCTGAAGCCACGTGCGGTCCAGCCGAACGTCCCCGCCCCACTGGATGAATGGGTCGGGAGCGCGGGGCACCGAGAGGCAGGCACCGAAGAGCCCGAAATCGTCGGTGACGGCGAGACAGGGCGCGGCACGCGAGACGAGCGGTGCGCGGTCGCCGAACGCCTCCCGGACGGCATCGGGCAGGTCGTGACCGTCCGTGACGTAGGCGGTAAGCACGCCTTCGGGTTCCGTTTCGACCGCCTCCAGTCGTGAAAGGAGTTCGTCGAGACGCTCGCCGCGGAAGCGGCGCTCGCTCCGGAACGGGATATCTGCCTCACCGGACTGGAGTCGTTCGACGCGGTCTTCGAGTTCTGTCACGCGGTCTTCGAGGCGGTTGACCCGCTCCTCTGCGCGCTGGCGCTCGGTAACGGCGTCGGCGCGCCGCTCCTGTTCGGCGTCGAGTTGCTGCTGGAGGTGGTGGTTTTCCTCCTCTAGCTCCTCGATACGCGCTTTCAGTTCGGTGCGACCGAGGAGGTCGTCGAGCATACCCGGACGGGCGAGCGGGACGGCCTTAAATCCAGCCGCCGACGGCCGCGAGCGGCGCGTCAGACCCCCGTCTGGCCGTCGGCAAATTCGAGCAGTTGTGCGGCCCGGTCGGCCTTCGCTAACAGCACCTCCGTGAGTGTCGGCGGATTCCGAACCGCCTCCGTGAGGATCTCTTCGGGGACAGCGAGCGTGTCGGCGGGCACCTGCTCGTCGCCGTGGACCGCGAGATGGGTCTGGCCCACCTTCATGACGAGCGGGTGGTCTGTCCGCTCGACGCCCTCGCCGTCCGTGTAGAGCTGTCTGTTGACGCGTTCGTGCTGTGCGCTGCACATCTTCGCCGTCTCGTCTGGTGACGGCTCGACGTACAGCCGACCGAGGTAGTAGCCGCGGGAGAACTGTTCGAACATGCGGTGCGTGTCAACGTTACCCACGATAACAGATAAGTCCTGCCCGGCAGACTTATTACGTCGAGCAATTCGAGTGCAGTGTCTGCCGCAACGCTTGCGGCCCGCGGATCTCAGGCCGCTTCGGCGGCGTCGAGGATAGCCTCGTAATCGGGTTCGTTGGTCGGGTCGTCGGCCACCCAGTTATAGGTGATTTCCCCTTCGTCGTCGATGACGAAGACGGCGCGATTCGCAATGCCGTACAGTCCCAGATCCGCGATGTCCATCTCCAGGTCGTAAGCGCGAATCGCGTCGCCGGCCATGTCGCTGACGAGGTCGAAGTCGAGGCCGTGTTCCTCGCGAAACGCGCCCTGGGAGAATGGCGAGTCGGCGCTGATACCGAGCAGTGTCGCGCCTGCCGACTCGAAATCGCCGAGGTGTTCCTGCAGTGCTACCATCTCGTTGGAACACGGTGGTGTGAATGCGCCGGGGAAGAAGGCGAGGACGACGGGGCCGTCGCCGATGTGATCTTCGAGGTCGAACGGTTCGTGGTCGCTGGTGCCGAACTTTGCGGTAAACGTCGGTGCGGTGTCGCCAGTGGATACCATCGGACAGAGTTACGAGACACTAACATAACAATCCAGTACCAAACATACTAGCCGCTACCTACGGGTCGACGGAAACCCCTTAGTTAGCGGCGCCCTGCCACGGGGTATGAACCGCATCTCGCCCGTCCCGCGGCGGTGGGCGCGTCTCTACCTCTCGGAGGCGTCGAATCTCGTGGCGTTGCTCGCAGTCAACGCCGTCGCGGTCCTGGTCGGGATTCGCTTCTACGTCGCGGAGATGGTCACCGTCTCGACGGCGCTGTGGCCGTTCTTTCTGGATTCGCCCGTCGCGCTCGCGCTCGCGATGCTCTCGCTTGCGACGCTGTTGCCCGCGGTCGGCGGTGGCCTCGACTCGGTCCCAGTCAACCTGCCACTGGCCTACCTGCACACAATCGCGTTCGTCTGGCTGGTCAAGATGGGGTTGTGGACCGCGCTCGCACTCGGTCTGGGGTTTGACCAGTACTATCCCGCACCGTGGGATTTCTTCGGCATCATCCTCACGCACCTGGCCTTCGTCGGCGAAGCCTTCCTGATTCCACACTACGGCCGGACGACCCGCGGTGCACTCGGTTTCGCGCTCGTTCTCGCGCTGGCCAACGACGTGCTGGACTACGGGCTCGGTCTCCACCCACCACTGCGGTACGACCCCACCATCGCGCTCGTTGCCGGGACAGTCCTCGTCTCCGTCGGTGCAGTCGTCCTGGCTGCCCGGTCACTGCCGAGACTTGACGTGCAGGCATAATAAACGCTCTTAGACAGTATAGCCAGTTCTCAGTACGGAATAAACAGTGCGAACGAAAGTTCGTTTTTATGCCAAAGAGGGCCATTGACAGAGTACAGAGCATGGAGGGTCGCCAGATTTCCCTGGTACTCGCACTCGCGATAGCAGTGGCGCTGCTGTTCGCGATGCCGGTCGTCGGGAGCGGGGTGGATGGCAGTCAGGCCGCACAGGTCGAGAACAACACGACGAGCGAGGAAAACAGCTCGTTCGGTGAGCAGCTCTCGGCGTTCATGCAAACGAGTGCGGTCGACGCCAACACGACCGTCGAAACCGGGATGTGGAACGCCGGCGTCAACGCCAGCGCCGCACCCGAACGGGACGTGACCAACCGAACAGCCCAACTCGAACGGGAACGGCAGCAACTGGCGCGGAAAGCGACGCAACTCCGGGAGAAACGCGACCGGCTTCCGAGGGTCGCCTACACGGCCCAGGCGAGTTCGCTCCGCGAACGGATACGGAGCCTCCAGGAGCGAATCAATGGAACGGAACGGACCGCCCAGCGGGTCGGTGTCAACGCGTCTGCACTCGACCGACTCCGGACCCAGACCGCAAACATGAGCGGTCCGGAAGTGTCCGCAGTCGCCCGAAACATCACCGACGCACCGCGTGGCCCACCCGCTGGCGTTCCCGGTGGTCCGCCGGGTGAGACGGGACCGCCGAACGACACGACCGGACCGCCGACCGACGACAACGCTACTGACAGACTGCCCTCCCGAGACGGGACCCCACGGGGAGTGACTGACCCGGGAAACGAGACTGGGCCGCCAGCTGGTCACCAGGAACCGCCGAACCGGGCTGACGGCCAGAATCAAACTGGTGTCGGTCCGGACGACAGACCAAACAGAACCCCGGCCGGGAACCAGACAGCGGGACCCGATAACAGACCAGACGGCGAGACGGACCCGCGTGACAACGGCCCTGGTAGCGATTCAGACGAAAAACAGGGGTCAGAAGCGAAGTCCAACTCGTCAACCGACGTCACGGACACGACGTTCGGAGCAGTCTCCTGGTAACTCTTCTGCAAAAACTTGTGTGAGCACAAAACTATCGTTAGCACCGCATTCAGCGAGTCTCTCTCATTCTGTCTCGACTGGAATGTCGTAGCTCTGCCGAAGTGGGTCGAGGTGTTCTCGCGCTGCGGCCGTCAGCGCGAACGTATCGTGGATGTCAGCGGGTGCGTCACCGTGGACGACCCGACCGAACGGCCCCGCAGCACTCGGATACGTTCGCGTGACGAAGTCGACGACCGCCTGGTTCACCTGCTGCCGTTCGAGAACCTGTTCGACGGTGTCGGCACCGACGTAGACCGAGTCGCCATCGACGAGGATGAAAGCGAACGGCCGGTCGTCGAACTGCGCGTCCAGAAACCGCTGGACTGCATCTGACTGCCACGGAATGAGTTTTACACCGGAAAGGCGTCGGCTCACTGCGTCCGCTGCAGACCGGAACACGCTGTTACTGCCGTCGTAGATGAGCAGCGATTGCGTCACACCTGAGATACTGGTTCGAGTCGCTTGACCCTTTCCGCTCCGGGCAATCACCCAGTAACCTCGTCTCGCGGAGTCGCTCTGCAGAGTGGTGCGAGCGAGTGGCCGGAACGGAGACCAAACGTGTGAGGGCGCGAGACTTTATTTACGCAGGACGTACCCTGAATTGCCATGACCCCCGACGGTAGCCAGTCCACTCCCCGTCCGAAAGCAACCCTGTTCTGTCCCTCGTGCGGCCACGAAGGACACGCAATCCACGGATGGGACGTGCGGACGGACTCGACATCGGGCGTGTCTCACCTGCACTGTCCGGATTGCGGCGAACACGTCCACGACTACGGACTCAGTTCGGTGTCGCCACCGACGGGCGGGTTCGCCGCCGAAAGCAGAGTCCAGCCCGCTGCCGACGACTGAGTTCTGTTCTGGAAGCTATCAGTTTCTGTTCGCTGCGACAGGTGCCAGCCGCTGCTCTGATTTCCGGGCCGACTGCCGATGTACCGGAGGGAAATATTTTTATACGGTGACCGCTAACGTTATGTAAATGGACTCCGCCGAGTTACTCGATTTGCTCGGGAACGCGAATCGCCGGCGGATTCTGCGTCTGCTCGCCCAGAAGCCCTGCTACGTGACGGAGATTAGTGAGTTCCTGGGCGTCAGCCCGAAGGCCGTTATCGACCACCTGCGGAAGCTCGAGGAAGCAGGATTAGTCGAGAGTCGGACCGACGACAGACGGCGGAAGTACTTTTCTATCGCCGAAAACCTCCGGTTGGAAGTCAACGTCTCGCCCTACGAGTTCGGCACGAAAAGCGCCTACCCTGCCAGTTCGGCCGTCGACATGACCTCGTGTCGGTACCTCAGTATCGAAGTCAATGGCACCGTCCCGGAGAACGGCGACGACGATGCCACGGACCTGCCGGAGTTGGCCGAGACGCTTCAGGAACTCGAGCAGTTGGAGAACGAACTGTCGCTGGCCCAGCGGTTCGTCCAGGGGCGACTCGCAGCAATCCGGGAACGGATCGCCGACGCCATCGCCGATACGAACCCGCGACTCGTGACTGAACTGCTCGCCGCGCTCGCCGAGGACGACCTCGAAACCGAGGCATTGAGCAAGCGGGTCGAGGCACCAACCGACGTCATCGAAGACGTGCTCGCAAAGCTCGAATCGGAAGGCGTCGTCACCCGTGAGAGCGGGGGCTGGCACCTCGGCGATTTATAGGTCGCGGGTCAATCCATCCCGGAGGTCTCGACCGAAGTAATGACCCAGTCCGCCAGCGAGGGCGCCTGCGGCGAAGCCGACTGCGACCAGCGGGAGGCCGGGGCCCACCAGTGAGAGCGCAAGATTCCCCAGTAGTGCCATCCCACCACCGATGATGCCGCCACTGAGCCCGAGTTCGACGTACCGGCGGGTCGACGTGGCCGTTCCGTACGCGAAGGCCGCGACGAAGATGCCCACGAGATTACCGACGATACCGAATGGGAGCACGCCACCGACTGCCAGTGCACCGACGAGCGTGAGGACGACCGAGACGACGAGTGCGCGACTGGAGACGACATCTCCCGCCCGCGACCGGAGTCGAGTGGCGACCCCGGCCGATTCCGTCTCTGCAGGCGCGTCGTCGAGCGACGTGACTGCGTCGATATCGAGGTCGAACTCCTCGTCGAGGTCGATTTCCTCATCGAGTTCGGCGTCGCGGTCGAGTTGGCGCTCCCCCTCTGCCATGTCCGTGTGTACGGCGGCCACAGACATTGGTCTTTGGTCGGCGGTCGAGACAGCCGAACGGATGGTTTCAAGTCCGGCCAGGCGGTATCCGAGCGCATGAACCCAGGCGACCGCGTCCGCGTCGACCGCGCGGGACAGACGTTCGAGGGCGTGATGCTGCCCTCCTCGACGCCCGACACTCTCGTCGTGAAACTCGACTCCGGTTACAACGTCGGCGTCGACCGCACCGACGCCGACATCGACCGACTCGAATCCGACGTGTACGACATCGAGGACGCACAGACCGAAGGCACGTCGACCATCGAGTTCGACGACGACCTCCCGACGATTTCGCTCATCTCGACGGGCGGAACCATCGCCTCGACGATCGACTACCGGACCGGGGCGGTGACCGCTCAGTTCGACGCCGAGGACGTGCTCCGAGCGGTGCCGGACCTCGCGGGACTTGCCAACTACCGGGGCCGCGTCGTCGCGAACATCCTCTCGGAGAACATGACCCCCGACGTGTGGCAGGAACTTGCCACCGCCATCCACGAGGAAATCGAGGCCGGCGCGGACGGCATCGTCGTCATGCACGGTACCGACACGATGCAGTTCTCCGCGAGCGCGATGGCGTTCATGCTCGATACGCCCGTCCCCATCGTCTTCACTGGGAGCCAGCGCTCGGCGGACCGCCCCTCCTCGGACAACGTGATGAACGCCGTCTGTGCCGTCGAGGCCGCGAAAAGCGACTGTGCGGAAGTGCTCGTCTGTATGCACGCCGACCAGTCCGACGACCGGTGTGCGCTCCACCGTGGCACCCGCACCCGAAAGAACCACACCTCCCGCCGGGATGCCTTCGAAACCGTCGGCGCAAAGCCGCTCGGCGAAGCCGACTACGAAACCGGCGAGACGCCCGAGATAACCTTCCGCCGGGAGTACGCAGAGCGCGGCGAGAGGGACCTCGCGCTCCACGGCGACCTCGAAACCGACGTGGAACTCGTCAAGTTCACGCCCGGAACCGACGCCAGCCGACTCGACGCTGTCGCCGACGCAGCGGGAATCGTCATCGAGGGCACGGGGTTGGGCCACGTCAACACCGACTGGATTTCGGTCGTCGACGACCTGACCGACGCCGGCACCCACGTCGTGATGACCAGCCAGTGTCTCGACGGGCGGGTCTGTGACCGCGTCTACGACACCGGCCGGGACCTGCTCGACGCCGGCATCGTCGAGGGCGAGGACATCCTCCCCGGTACCGCGAAGGTGAAACTGATGTGGGCGCTTGCCAACACCGACGACGTGGCCGACACGATGAGACGGTCACTGGCCGGCGAAATCACCGACCGTTCGGTCCCCTGGGAGTGACGATGGGCGACGTTCGGCAGGCCCGCGCCGACGACCACGACGCCGTTGCTGCGTTTACTGAGAGCACCTGGAGCGACCGCGACGTTGGCGACTACATTCCCGACGTGTTTCCCGAGTGGGTCGCGAGCGACGGCCCCGACCAGCGGACCGTCGTCGCCACCGTCGACGACGAACCCGTCGGCCTCTGTCAGGCGCTGTTGCTGAACGACGACGAGGCCTGGCTCCAGGGGATGCGCGTCCACCCCGACTACCGCGGCGCGGACCACGGCGAAGCGATGGTGACGGCCCTCCGCTCGTGGTGTCGCAAGCGCGGCGCGACCGTCGCCCGCAACCTCGTCTTCGGGTGGAACGGCGCTGGCATGGGACAGTCCCGTGCGGCCGGCTTCGACCCCGTCACTGCCTGCCGGTGGGTCCAGCTTCCGCCAGATGAGAGCGCGACTCCCGACGCATCAGTCGTCGACGACCCGGCGACCGCCTGGCGGTTCTGGACGCACAGTGACGCCCGCGGCGCGCTGTCGGGGTTGGCGCGCGCCACCGACGAGGCGTGGGCGCTCTCGGAACTGGACCGCAGTCGACTCGAAACGCTGGCCGCCGATGGCCGCGCGTTCGCACTCGCCGACGCCGGCACGCAGGCGATGACTGCCCGGGCTGGCACACGCGAACGCGACGGCGAGACGGTCGCCGAGTACGTCGTCGGTGCGTGGGTAGACGCGGCCGCCGCTGTCGAGTTGCTGAAAGCGATTCAGGCCGATGCCGGCACGTGCGGTGCGGACGTGGCACGCGTCCTCGTCCCCGACACGCCCCAATTTATTTCCGACGCTGCGACGACACGCTGTGAGCTCGGCGATACCACGGACTACGTGTTCGCGGCCGACCTCACCGGTCGCGAAGGGTGAGTTACCCGCCGCTGACAGGTGGGAAGAGCGCCAGTTCGGTTTCACCGTCGACGGTCGTCTCCCAGCCGTCGGCCTCGGCAAACGGGTCGCCACCATCGACGAGCAGTCGAACGTGGTCGTACAGCAACTCGTCGTCGTCGAGAACCTCCGCAGTCAAGTCGGGATGGGCCTCTAGCAGGGCGTCGAAGGCCTCGCGCAGCGTCGCTTCGCCCTCGATGTCGAGGGCTACTCTGTCCTCGCCCGCAGTCTCTGATAACGTCGCGAAGAGTCGCCACTCCATACCACACCTACTGGTCGCCGAGACAAAGAGCGTTCGCACTCCGGAGATCGCAACTCATTATTCAAGATATCGCCTGTCAGGCGGCGTCTCGCTGCTCGCGGCTCCTGTCCTCGCCGCTCGCTGTCCGAGACCCCTCCCGTTGGTCGGCGTCTCGCTACTCGTCAAGCCGCATATCCCCACCCGGACTGTCAGAGATGTCGTCCTCCCAGTCGGCATCACCCGACTCGAACTCCTCCTTCAGCTGCTGGAACGACGACGCACCGCCGCCTCCACCCCCATCGTCATCGTCGTCTCCATCCTCTTCGCTATCTTCTTCCTCATTGTCACCGTCCTCGTCGTCGGCCTCCTCGTCTTCGTCGTCTCCTTCATCGTCGAGTGACAGGCCCTCGTCTTCGCCCTCGTCGAAACTCAAACTCGCCAGGTCGTCGTCCGCATCGTCGTCGAAACTCAGGCTGTCGAGGTCGTCCGAACCAGACCCGCCGTCCGCTTCCTCGAAATCGAGGGTATCGTCGTCGCCTTCGTCACCGAAGCTCAGTCCGTCCAGATCGTCGTCCGCCTCCTCGACATCGAGTTCGTCGCTGTCGTCACCGGCACCGTCGCTACTGTCCGATTCAGCAAGGTCCGCACCCGCCTCGGCGAGTGCGTCGTCCAGACTACCCTCACCGAACCCCGATTCGTCGGTAGTGCTGTCACCAGTCTCGGCTGGCGCATCAGAACTGGCGGCGTCCTCGCGTTCCGGCGACTGGTCACCGTTCGCCGATTCACCCTCGGCCCAGTCAGCGTCGCCGGATTCGAACTCGTCTTTGAGTTGCTGGAACGACGACCCGCCTGCCTTCCCGGCGGTGGTGTCGTCGCTCCCGTCGCTCTCGTCGGACGCCGCGGCAGCCGGCGGGTCGAAATCAGCAGTCTCGGGTTCGTCGTCCGTGTCGGGCGATTCGTCTGTCTGCTCGGAATCGGTCTCCGGTTCATCGGCAGTCGTCGCCGCTTCGTCCGCCGCTCTCGTGGTCTCGGACTCACCGTCAGCGTCTGGCCGGGCAGACTGGTCCGTGGTAGATGGGTCCTCTGCGGGCGGGGCCGCTGTGGCTGCACCGTCGTCGGGCTGGCGTGAGTGGTGTGACTGCGTCGGCGTCGACGGACCACTCACCAGCGCGGGGTCGAGCGGGTTCGCAGCGACTTCCAGCCGCCGGAGTGCGTCGGGGCGAGCGATGGCGAAGACCACGTCACCGGGTGCGAGGACGGTCGAGGGGTCGGCCAGCGCCCGCGGCTTCTCCGCGTCGGGTTTGACCGCGACGACCAGAAGGTCGAGTGCGCCGATCGGCAGCCCGTGGAGTGGACTTCCCGCCTCGACAGTCACGGAACTGAACGTCTCGTCGGCCGCACGGAGCAGCGAGGCAAACTCCCGGTCCGGGCGGTCCTCGACGGGCAGGGTCACCAGCCGATACTCCGTTGTCGGGTCAATTTTCTGCGTGTCGGCGGCGTCGATAGCGATGGTGACGGTGTCCTCTGCGACGCCGCGCAGTTCCGCCGTCAGCACGCGGCGCATCGGGTCGGTCTCCCAGACCTGGACCAGGTCGCCCGCGCTCGCGGCGAACGCCGGGTCGGCGCGGATGGCGACAGCGTTGGTCGCCGGTGGGAGCGTCGGTCCGATACCGGCCGCGCGACTCCCGAGCGCGAGATACTCGACAGTCCCGTCGGCGGCGAGTTCGATGTCGACGTGGCCGACGCCGTAGTCTGTTTTGAGTCGCGTGACCAGACGGTCGCGGAGTTCGTCGACGGTGAGCCGCCGCGGGAACATGAACGTCTTGCCCGCGAGCGTCTCCTTTGTCTCGGCCGGAATAGGGTCGTAGCCGACCACGTCGTCGATGTCAGCCGGGAGTTCGACTGAGATGGCGCGCCCGACCGACTGGACCAGACGGCCAACGTCGCTCTCCCTGTCGTCGAGCCCCTCGTCGAGAAACAGTTCCGTTCCGAACCAGTCGCCGGCCCGGTGGCCGAGCGTCGCACCGCCAGCGCCCGCGAGGAACGCGACGATGTTGAACAGCGCGACTTCGATTTCAGTCGGTGCACTGCTCCCACCGATGACCTGCCCGAGAGCCGTCGTCGTGTTCAGGTAGACTGCAACGCCACTCAAACCGACGAGCAGAGCGAGACCGCGCGGAATCTCTTCGCGGACGTACCAGCGATAGACGAAGGCGGCAATCGCCGCGAGCGTCCCGGCGAAAATCGCCAGCCCACTCAGCTGTGCGATGAGTTCGCTCACCTGCGAGACGGTCACCATCAGTCGTCACCTCCCGGAACGCGGTCGGTAGTGCTGACCGCGCCCGAAAACGTCTCCAGTTCGTCTCGGGTTCCCACGGCGAACAGTTCGTCGCCCTCTTCGAGCGCGGTGTCACCGCGCGGAGCCACGATCCACCCCTCGGCGGTCCTGACCGCGAAGACGGCGACGCCGTAGGCGTCCCGGAGGCCAGCAGAGCCGAGCGTTTGTCCCACGAGAGCGCTTCCGGCACGGACCGTGAACCGACGGAAGCGCTTGTCCGCGCGGCGCAACAGCGAGATGACCTCGTACTCGCGGCGCGTCCCGCGGGATTCGACGACTACTTTCGCCCGGTCAGCCCGAAGCAGCGGTTGCACGTCGGTCCGCGTGACAGCAACGGTCACCCGACCCTCGCCGCCCTCGGTCGTCGGCGCACGGACTGGTTTCGGAACCTCCTCGCCGTCTGTCTCGTCCGGAATCGATGGTTCAGGGTCGCCAGCGACGCTGTCGCCGGTCGTCCGCTCGCTGTCGCCAGTGTTCGCACTGACGACGGTGCCACGGACCTGCGCGTTCGGCGTGATGACAGTCACCTCGTCGCCACGTGCCAGTCCAGTCGGGACGAGCCCGGAGACGGAGACTGCGTGGCGGTTGTCGCTGATTCGTTTCGAGAGTCCGGAGAACGGCGGGGCGGCGACCAGCGTCGCCCGACCGCGTTCGTCGATAGCGACCGACACGTCACCGAGGTCGTATTCCGTGGTGAGGCGGTCGGCCATCCGCTCTTCGAGTTCGTCGATGCGCAAGTCGACGGGGAACGTAAACTCGGCGTTGCGCAGGTCCGCGCGAAGCTCTTCCGGGAGTGGCGGATACCCCTCCATGTCCGCGACCTCGCCGACGACGCGAATCCGCACCTCGTCGCCGCTGCCGATGAGGTCGGCGAAATCCTTCGAGAGCGTCCGGGGTCGAAAATCAGAGAGTGAGAGTCGCTTGGGGAGTGTCGCGCCGAGATTGTCGCCGCGATTGTGGGCGTACATCGAAATCATGCTGACGACGACGATAGCGGTGATGACGCGGGGTGCATTGGGCGAACTCGTAATCGAGCGGTCCGCAAGTGCGAGCAACCCGCCGTTGACGCCGGCGAGCGCAATCGCGAGCGCGGCGACACCGAATCCGGGAAGCGTCACGTTTGTGACGTACTTGAAAATGAAACCAAGTGCCCAGGAGATGAGCGCGGGAACCATCCCGACCAGCAATCCAAGATAGATACCGAGCAGTATCTCCACGGGCAGCGACGCCATACGTTGGCACACGCAGCCCCACAGTAAAGGACTGTCGCACCGTCTGACGCCCGCCGCTTACCCAGATGGCAGCACACTTTAGCCGGCCAGCCGTGAGCACGAGTACATGGCCGAGGAGGGACCGACCCGCAGACAGGTGCTGGGAACCCGGACAGCCGTCCTACTGGCCACTGCCGCGGCCGTGCTCTCGCTGGCGACGGGCATCGCCAACATCGCCGTCCAGCAGACCACCGGTCCGCTCTCGTCCTACATCCCACCAGCAGTCCAGCAGGCGGCCGGATTTACCGGCACGCTGACCGGCTTTCTCCTGTTGACCAGCGCGTACGAGCTCCGGCGGGGCTACCGCGTCGGCTGGTACGCGACGGTCGCATTGCTGCCGATTACCGCCGTCCAGGGACTCGTCCAGGGGAGCGTCTTCTCGCTCCCGCTGGTCGTGCTGTCGGTGCTCTCGCTGCCGGCGCTGCTGGTGAACTACCGGCGCTTCGACCGGAAGACGTCGTTCTCGACGGGCCAGCTCGCAGCGACCGTCTCGCTGGTTGGCACGCTCGTCTACGGGACGGCGGGCGCGTACGCCCTCCGGGAAGAGTTTGTCGGCGTCGAGTCGCTGACCGACGCGCTCTACTACACCGTCGCCACCGCCAGCACCGTCGGGTACGGCGACGCTGCCCCACAGTCGGCACAGGCCCGCCTGTTCGGAATCTCGCTCATCGTCCTCGGAACAGCCAGCTTCGCGCTGGCACTCGGGTCGGTGCTCGGTCCGGCGATTCAGGCCCGCTTTTCGCGTGCACTCGGAACTATGACCACGACACAGTACGACCTCTACGAGAACCACGTCGTCGTTCTCGGTTACGGCGACCTGACAGAACCGCTCGTCGAAGAACTCCACGACGGCAACACCGAGTTCGTCATCGTCACGCCGGACAGCAGCCGCGCTGCGACGCTCCGCGACCAGGATTTCGACGTACTCGTCGGCGACCCGAGCGACGAGGAACCGCTGGAGGCTGCCGGAGTCGGACACGCCCGCGCGATCATCGCGGCGACGAACGACGACGCCGAGGACGCCTTCGCGATCCTGACCGCGCGGGAACTCAACCCCGGCGCTCGTATCGTCGCTGCCGCGACGAACCGGGACAACGTCGAGAAACTCCGGCGGGCCGGTGCCGATACCGTCCTCAGTCCGGCCCTCATCGGCGGGCGGTTGCTGGTTCGGTCGGCTCTTGGTGAGTCCGACGTGGAGGATATCGCCGAACGGATCATGAAAGAGTAGCGGGTTTCAGACGGTCGTTTTGGATGGCAGTCTCGTTTCGTCCGGGAACGCAACAGCGCCAGCCGTTCGCATCGCAATTCATCGATTGGTGGAGTGAACATTATCCACATTATTCAGAGTTTTACACCATATTAAAGAGATTTAGTGCGGATTTCTACTGATAGATTGGTACTGTATCCCGCAGAAAGTTTAAATACATACAGGAAGTTTAGAGATGTGAGACCACAATGTCATTCAGGTCCCTCATGACGGCCATGACGCTGTATCGGAGTCGAACAATCACGCTCGAACAGGCAGCAGACAGAAGCAACGTCTCGCCGGCAAAGATGGAGTCAGAGTTGCGGTCGCGCGGTATCCCGGTCCGTGACGAGAGCCAGGAGTCACGAGCCAGTCCGTGACAGGAGCGAGTGCATGCAGCGTCGTGAGACGACGAGACCAACAAGAAACAATGCGGTGCTACCGGGAGCGCACACAGCAGTTTCATACGGATGGATAGCTGAAAATGACGCGTTCAGAACCAACAGCAGCAATCAGTGGGGTGCCCAAATCGATGCTGTTCTGTTCGGAGTGTGGACACCAGAGCCGGCACGACGGAGACTGGGTCCGCATCGAGACCGCCGGAACGCTCCACTACTGCTGTCCGGAGTGTGGAACAGAAATTACGGCCCGACCGACAGAACCCATCACGGATAGGAACCAGACGACACCAGAGTTCTGGCGGACCTGGGAGAAAAGTATCCGGGCGTGGCAGGAGTTCTGGCAACAGATACTGAGTCCCGGGTAGTTCGAGTTCCCGTCGGATCGGTCAGCCGTTTCGGCCCACTCATGCGGCATGAATTTCCACCGAACACCGGAGCGTTCCGGTGTACGGCGCTCAGATCCCAGTCGGCGGCGCTGCGAACGGCAGCAGCGAATCGACGAGCCACGGGAACGGATCCTGTTCGTAGGGCCACTGCCCGCATTCCGATTTGTACAGCGTGCCGCCGGTCGTCATCTCGAAGTACTTCTGTTTGTGGCCGAGGCGGTAGTGGCAAAGCTCCGGTTTCAGTTTCTCCCAGTAGATTGTCTGCATCGACGGCGAGGCGGGCGGGTCCGGCGGGAGCGCCTCGTAGTTGGGAATATTGTGCTCGTCTTTGAGGTCTTCGACCTCGTCTTTGACCGGCGTGACTGGACCCTGATTCCAGTACATCGTCGTCACCACGAGCGCGACGAGACAGCCGGCGACGAGCGACCGACGGGAGGGTACCGAGAGTTCAGCAACGAGGAGGCCGACGCCGAGTGCAACGAACAGAAAGAGTAAGACGAGTTCGATAGCGCCCTGAAACTCCAGAAACACCTGGAAAAAGTAGAGTGTTCCGCCAGCGGCGACCCACCAGTACTCGCGCCAGTTCTCGCGGACGGCCCAGACCCAACCGACGGCGGCGACGGGGACCAGCAAAACACCGGGCCCCAGTTCGACGAGCGTCGTGAGAGAGCGACTCACGAGCGTGTATCGCTCGACGCCGTAGATGGGGGCGAGAACGACCTCGACGAACAGCGGGATTGCGGTACCGTTCAAGACGAACGGAAGAACGGTCAGCGCGGCGACAGCGACACCGCCGGCGACGGTGCGAGCGGCAGCCCGGACACCCGCACGCTGGAGTGCCATCCCCACGACGAGGAAGGCGAGCAGTCCGGCGAGATGCCAGAATCCGGTCGCGAGGGCGGCGACGACGCCGCTGAGAAGGTAACGGTCCTCGACGGCGAAGTAGAGCGCCGCCGCGCCGCAGAGAAAGGCGAAGTACTTCGGCCGGATACCGGCGTACGGAAAGGTGTAGACGGAGGTGAGCACGAGCATCGACGCGGCAGCGGTGACGCTGGCGAAGCCGTCGCCGGTCAGTCGATGGGTTGTCAGTCCGACAAAGACGAGTCCACCGACAACGGCTGCGACGGCCGCGAGCACGCCGTAGACGTGGAGCAAAGCCATGTTACCAAAGGAAAGGAAGGCGAGGACACCCGACAACCAGAAGATGAGCGGCGGTTTGAGGTCCCAGATGTCGACGTACAGCGTCGCTCCCTGTCCGATGTACCAGCCGCCGTGCTGGAAGAGCGCGGAATCCCTGTTGACATAGAAGGGGTCGAGGGCAAACTGAATCGCCGTCGCGAGCCCAACGATGGCGACGGCACCGACGACGAGGAGCGGCCACCAGTTGTCCGAAATCCAGTCGTGGAGGTCCCGGGAAGAATCGAACGGCAGGTCGGTCGCGACCCTCATTTCACAGCGGCACGTTTTCCTCGGTCACTTAAGTCAGTTTGCAAGTCTCGTCGTTTCAGCAGAGCTAGAAAATAATCCTTTTGTAGTCGCTCCCCGCATGCAGACCCGATGGGACTCCGGCCCGGGTGGGTCAGTCGGGCGAAAGGGCAATTTCGGTCGGATATCCGTGAGGATCCGTATCTCGGTTACGTGCTGGTTGCGACGCTGATACTCGCAGGGTTCTGGTTCTGGCACCGAATCCCGATTTTCACGACGTGGGACGAACACGACCGGGTGCTCGACCCGCTGGTCGCGTACAGTTCCGTTATCAACAATCCCAGTCTGGAGGGACTCCGGGAGGGTATCACGTGGGGGCGCGAGCCGTGGGGCGGGACCTTCTATCTCTACGCGCTGGCAGTGTTGCCGGTCGTGGTTGGAGCGGTAGTGACGGGCAGCATCGACGCTATCGCCGGTATCGGCTTTCCGGAGTACACCTACGCCCACTACGAGGTCTGGGCCGAGACGCCCCGCTGGGTGTGGACGTGGAGCCTCGTCTTCGTCCGCCTGACGAACGTCATTTTCGCCGTCGGGGCGGTGTATCTCACCTACCGGACAGGGACAGAGATCTGGAACCGGTCGACAGGTCGGCTGGCCGCGGTCATGTTGATGCTGACGTTTGGCTTTCTCAAACTTGCCAAGGAGGGCGGCGAAGACATGCCAGCGACGTTTTTCGTCCTGCTGTCGGTGTACTTCCTCGTCCGATACGTCAACTCCGGCACAGACCGCCGACTGTACGAGGCGAGCGCCGCCGGTGGCGTCGCGCTCGTGTTCAAACTCACCGCCGCGCCAATCGTCTTCGCTATCGGGCTGGCACACCTGCTGAAAACCCGCTCCGATGAGGGGTCCTGGCTGGGTGCGTTCTGGCGACCGCGCCTGCTCGCGACTGGCGCAGGCATCGGACTCGCCGTCATGGTGCTTGGGTTTCCGTCGTTGCTCGTCGGCGACTACCGCCACGTCGCTTCGCGGCTGTTTCTCACGCCGGGAAGTCGACCGACGAAAGCGATGGGACCGACCGCGCCGACGTGGTGGTGGTTCCTCCGCACCTACATCAGCGCCTTCGGCCTGCCGCTCCTCCTGGGTGCGATAGCCGGGCTGGCTGGCGCTGGTTACTTTTTGATCAAGCGTGTGCGGCGACTCGGTAGTCTGCGGGCACGTGCCCCGCAGTTCGACGCGATAGCCGTCGTCGTGGTGATACTCGGGCTGTTCGTCGGACTACTGTCGACGTTTCACGACTGGCGCGTCCACCACATCCTGCCGACGATACCGCTCATCATGCTTCTCTCTGCGTGGGCGTTCACTCGCTTTGCCGACTACCGACCGACGGTCACGCGGGTTGCACTGGCGGTCGTCCTCGTCACGACGGCCATCTACGCCGGCGTCGGGACGGCGGGCTACGCTTCGATGCCCCGCGACGACGCCGTCGACTGGCTCAACGAGAACGCCGACCGGGACGCGACGATGGAGACGTACTACCACGGCTTCATCGAGAACGCCATCCCCCACTGGATGACCATCAACCCACTCTGGGCGGACGAGAACAGCAGCGCCATCGAACCCTGTCCCCAGTACATCCAGGTCGGGTACAAAGAACTGCTCTATCTGCAGGATATCCCCGAGGACCAGCTCTCGGCCGACGTGGACACCAACGTCACGGAGCGGGCGGCGTACATCCGCGCGCTGCTCGACGGCGAGTACAACTACGAAATCGTCGCCGAATTCGGACCGCGCCCGGAGAATTTCGTCCCCGAGCGCCCGACACCGGGGTCGCTGGCGGATCTGATTCCGCTGGGGATTCATCCCCACAGCGACCAGTACGGCGACGAGCAGGAACTCGCGGTCAACCAGTACGTCGCCATCATGGAACTGCAGGGACCGTGCGTCGAGTCGCGTGACCCGCCGTGGTCTGGGGGTTAGTTTCGGTCGACGATTGCCACGTCAGTGTCGATAGCGTCGTTGTCGATACGCTCGAACGTCGGTGGTGAAATGAACCGGGAGGCAGCGCTGCGGTCCTGGCTGGCACCTAACAGGATGAGGTCGTACTCGTGGTCGTGACGGGTGAGAAATGTCTCGATTTGCGTCTGTGAGACGCGTGTCTCGATGTTCCCGTCGAAGGTTTCGACGAGGTTCGCCAGTCGCTCCTCGGCGGCACGGCGCTCCCGACTGTTGCTGATGCAAGTGCCAACGCTGACCTGGCCGGTCTTACCGGCGAGTCTGGTCGCGAAATCGACCATGCTGGTGGCGACGCCACCCGGCCCCCGGACCGGGACGAGAATGCGCCGCCAGCGCGTCCGTCCGTCCCTCGACCGATGGGCAAGCACGTCGATATCACTGCCAAAGAGGTCCCGGATGAACTGCGTGACCGTTCCGCGATGGGTCTCGTACGGCGTCGCGACGAGGTCACAGTTTGCCTCGTGGGCGGTCTGGACGACTGTCTGGGCAGCGTCCCCACTCTCGGTGGCGACGACGACCTCACAGGGAACGCCCACTTGCGTCTCGATGCGGTTTGCCCGCGCTTCGAGCGTGCTGACGGCACCGGAGACGACCTCGCCACCGCCAAGCGAATCCAGCGGGTCCCGTCCCTCGCTGTCGAGGAGTTCACCCGTCGTTTCGGTGCTAACGAGCCGCGTCTCGCCGTGGTCGCGCAACAGCGAGCGTTCGGCTCTGGCGACCTGTTCGTCATCGACAATATCGAGCAGGACGACTTTCCCCGCGCGGTGAGCAGCGGCGAGACGGGCACCCAGCATCGCCGTTTCGGCTGCCGTGTCGCCGCGCATCGGGACGAGGACGTGGTCGTCACCTCGCGTCGACTCGTAGAGATAGCGGGCGCGCTGTTCGTAAATCAGTCGCCGCCATCCCGCGAACGCAAGGGCGACGAGACCGCTGCTCGCGGCGATACTCATGACGTATAGCTCCGGATTATCAATCTGTGAGTAGACAAACAGCGTCAGCAGTGCAGTCGAAAACGCCGCAGGTTCCTCAATGTCCAGTCCCCACGTCACCACACCGGTAAGGAAGATGCTCAGCGCCGCACCGACAGCGTGGATTTCCCCAGATTGGGGTGCGTAAAACAGGGCTGAGGCCACCACGACGGCGGCCCAGCCACACGCTGCACCGACGGTTAGCCCACCCACGAACCGGAGCGGCGAGGCGTACTTGCCTTCGGGATTGGCAAAGAGCGTGTACGCGCCGGAGGCAAGCGGCGGATACAACAGAAAGGAGAGCGACCCGACGACGTTCGCCAGCGCCGTCACGAGTCCGATGACCAGTGGCACAAGCAAGAGAATCGAGAGGTGAACCAGGTTGTTCGTCTCGGCAAGCCAGTGGCGCAAGGCTTGGAGTTCGCGCCGCTCGAACTGACGAATTCGGTCGAGAACGATGCGCCAGCGGCTCCGCATGGTTCGCTAGCTTATGCTGGACGCACAAAAGCCCGTGGCCTGCGCGCCGTCCGTGCTCTAGAGAGTGGTGACGGCATCGAGCGTAATCTGGATGGCACGCTCGACGTTGTTTTTCGCCTTCTCGGGCAGTTCTTCGGCGTCCGTCTCGCCTTTTTGCGTGCCTTCGACGAGGTTGCCGTCGACCGTACAGATGGCACCGGCGCGCATCCCCTTCCGCCGAGCGAGCGTGAAGAGTGCGGCGGCCTCCATCTCGACGGCCAACAGGCCTGCCGCTTCCCAGTCGTCGACGTAGGCATCGGTCTCGGCGTAGAAGGCGTCGTCCGTCGCGATGGGACCAATGTGAACATCCTCGTCGTTAGCGACAGCACCGTCGACGAGCGCGGAGAGGACGTCGTAGTCGGGCACCGCCGGAACGGTCGAATCCTCGTAGCGTTTGGTGGTACCCTCATCTTTGGCTGCGCCGGTCGCGACGACCATATCGCCGATTTCGATGTCGGACTGGAGCGCGCCGGTCGTCCCGACGCGAATCAGCGTGTCGACGCCGACGGCGGACAGTTCCTCGGCAGCGATAGCCGCAGACGGCGAGCCGATACCGGTCGAGCAGATAGTGAGATCAGTCCCCTCGTAGGTGGCGTTGACGAGTTTGTATTCGCGGTTCTCGGCGACAGTCGTCGCGTCGTCACAGAGATTGGCGATACGGTCGACCCGTCCGGGGTCACCCGGAACGAGCGCGATATCTGCGAGGTCACCCTCCTCGACGAGCAAGTGTGGCTGCTTTCCCATACGCGGGCCTTCGACGCGAGGGGTCAAAACTCGGCGTGGTTCACGAACGGCCTAAGGGCGGCGTTACGAGACGCCCAGCAGGAACAGGAAGACGTTGTTCATCGCCGGTCCGATGCCGAGCGCGACGATGAGCGCGAAAAAGAGGTTGCCCCGTGTCGGTTCCTCACGAACGTAGTCGGCGAATCCGATGACGATGAGTGCGGCCAGTAGCATCTTTACGACGACGAACAGCCACCCGCTCCCGAGGAACTCCGCAGTCGGCAAGTCGGCGGCGAACTCCATGATTCGCGCCGAGAGCACAGAGCGTTCGCCGACACCGAGGATGTCAGCGCCGATTGCGGTCGTGATGCCGTCAAGCAGATGCGCGAAGAGGACGAGCGCGCCGACGAGACGCGCCTGCGCGATGATGTGGGTCCGCCAGGTGCCGATGAGGATGTAGACGACGAAAGTCGCGACCATCGTCACGATGATACCCACGAGCGGGAGAATCGGCTCCATCGGGCCGACAGCGGGGTCGAGCCCCTGCCAGACCATCAGGCCGACGAGCGTAATCATCACGCCGAGCCCCAGTGCGCCGAGATACTGGGTGACTTTGTCGCCGCCGCTGACGCTGGACCGCGAGCGGATACCGACAATCGAGGAGAGGACCCAGACAGCGCCCATCGCAATGAACGTCGTCAGATAGACAGCCGGTGCGGAAAAGAACGGTTCGACGACCGGGGGGTAAATCTGGACCTGGTAGAGTTCGCCGATTTGATAGAAGACGTGTAGTGCAGAGCCGCTTATCATCCACGGGACGAACGCGAGGACGGTGCGCTGTGTGACCGGCGGCTGGATGGCGTACAACAGCGCGAGCACGACCGCCGTCCCCACCACGAGTAGCGCCGTATACTCCACCGACGGAACCACGAACCCCTCGAACGGTACCTGCATATCGGTCCAGCCACAAGCCACACTAAAAAGCCTTTCCGGTCGGCCACCGGGAGTTTTGTGTTCCCGTCGCTTCCAACAGGGTATGAACGACGTTCCCGGACGCATCGAGCACACGGTTCTCGGCCCGACAACGACCGGGGAAGACGTAACAACCGCCCTCGATATCGCCCTGCGAGACGGGATGCGCGCCTGTCTCCCGCCCTGTTACGTCGCCGAGGCCGCTGATTACGCCCCGAACGTCGAGATAGCGACCGTCGTCGGCTTTCCACACGGCCAGCACACGACGGCCGCGAAGTGTCACGAGGCCCGCGAGGCCTGGGAAGACGGCGCGAACGAACTCGACATGGTGGCTAACATCGGCTATCTGCACAGCGAGGAGGACGAGCGTCTCGAACAGGAGATCGCAGAAGTCGTCGCTACGGTTCCGATTCCGGTGAAGGTCATCGTCGAAGCGCCGCTACTGGACGAAGAGGAACTCCGGCGTGCCTGTCAGACGGCCGTCGACGCCGACGCCGACTTCGTCAAGACCGCCACCGGCTTCTCGGAAGGGGGTGCGACAGTCGAGGACGTCGAGGTGATGAACGAATATCTCCCGGTCAAGGCGAGCGGTGGCATCGGGTCCTGGGCGGAGGCAAAAGCGATGTTCGACGTCGGAGCCGAGCGCATCGGTGCGTCCAGCGGCGACGTTATCGTCGCAGAGTACAGGGAAGCGATAGAAAAACCGGATGCAGAGGATGCTGACCGATAGCGTCGGTTCGAGGACAGTTCACTCGGTTCGTTCGAGCTGATTTCGACGGCGGCGAAACTCTTCTTCGTCGATGTCGCCTCGAGCGTAGCGCTCGCGCAACAGCGAAAGCGGCCGTTCCGCCTCCCGGCGCGATCGGTTCTGACCCGCATCCGTCCCGCGCGTGAGAATCGAGTAGGCCACGACGAGGGGGACTGCAATCAGGAGTCCCATCCAGAGGAGTCCCCACAGCCCCATCGAGCCGCCGAAGAGTCCCCAGCCGCCGCCACCCATCGTGCCGGCGCTATGGCTCCCGCTCCCCATCGCAGCAGCCGTCCCGGTCGCTGCGACGAGCAGCGTCGCCGTGGGTATCACGAGTCTGCGAACTGTGCGTCCGTACGCGGTGGTGTGTCCGGTCATGGTCCTGGTGTGTCAGGGTCTCAGTGTTCGTGGTTTCGAGTGGAGCTACTGGCCGATGTCAGCACCCGTGTCCCTGGCCGTGCGTCCCGCGAACGTGGGTGTCGTCGTTCCAGTGGCTGCCGCGAGTATCATCGTTCCAGTGACTGTCGCGGGTATCATCGTTCCAGTGGTGGCCGGCCGCCGCCTGTGCACTGTCGTCACGATTCACGCCCATGTGCGACTCCATCCACTCGGTGGCAGCCGGCCCCATGTGCGTGGCCATGTGGTCTTCCATCCAGGTCGGCCAGTCAGCCGTGGTGTTCACAGCCGGCGTCTCCGCAGTCATCGTCGTGTTCGTCTGGGTCGTCTCGTTGGCCTGCGTCGGTCCGTCACCGTGTGCGGCGACCGCGGGAACGGCGAGTGCGAGTCCGACGAGTGCGAGCGTTACGAGCAGCCAGCGGCCGAGTGTACTGTTCATTGGGTCTCTCCTCAGTTACGTGTAGCAGGGCCGAGTGGTTATCCCCCTGGGTGAAAACTCACGCAGGAGAACGTTCGAGAGCGTCTATAAACGATGCTAACCGTTTCGCTCCCACAGAATCGTTCATCGCTCCCGAATCCGAATGTCCGGAGAAATATAGTCAGATGTGCTACAGTTCAGACGATTCCTGGAGGTCATCGCTCGGGAAAATTCGGTAGGTCCGCCCCTGTCGCTCCCGGTACAGGAGGCCGCGCTCTTCGAGTTCGCTCACGGTCTGGCTCACCTTACTCTTCGAGAAGTCCGACCGGTCGCGGAGTTCTATCTGAGTAATGCCGGGCGAGTCGAGAACCGGTTCGAGGACGCGGCGTTCGTCGTCAGGCAACAGGTCGAGCACTCGTTCGCGGGGGTTCGCCTCGGGCGTCTCCGACTCGGTAGTCGGTGACTGCTGGTCTGGCGGCTCGGCGGGAGATTGTGCCGGTGGGTCGACGTGAGCAGCGTGCTCGGTCCCGCCGTCTGCACTGCCGACAGGTCCATCCGCCGCTGTCGACGGGAGTTCCTCGCGAACGAGGAGATACCCCCCACCGACGACAATCGCAACGGTGAGTGTGCCGAGGACGTACCACAGGGGGTCGGTCCCGTGCATCGTTCCCATCGACGTGCCCATCATCGAGCCCATCGTCTGATCGACGGCACGACGCCGTTGATAGGCCTGCCAACTGAGTGCGCCACCGCCGAGGAGAACGACTGCAACGAGAGCCGTCACGAGCAGATCCGCGCGGCGGCGATTCATCGGCCCACCCCCGACGAATTGGACTGGCTAGTCATAGTCGCCCTACGAGCGGGAGCCGCGAACCAGTTACGGTTCACTCTGAGTCGGTGTAGCGGAGAGTCGGCTTCACCCGGCAGCCCGGGTGTCGTTCGTCCGTTCGATGACGTACTCGGTGTCGACCTGTCGTGCGAGCAGGCTGTCGACGGGTGCGTAGCCGTCCGTCAACAGCGGCGCATCGCCAACGTCGACGTGCCCGCGGTAGAAGCTGATCTCTCGGGAGAGGTCGATGCCGATATCCCGCTGTTGGTTCCGACGTTCGAAATCGGCCTGCGAGAGGTTCCGCTCGGAGTTCGTGGCGACCAGTTCGATGTTCTGGAGTCCACCCGACTGGCTGGTCGGGAAGCTGTACACCTGCGGGAACACCTGGTCCATCGTGCGGTACTGGGCGCGATAGAACGCCGACTCCGGCCCGGTCCGAGCGGAGATGACGTTCGCGACCACGACGCCGTCGTCATCCATCCGGTCGGAGACGAGCGTCATGAACTCCTCGGTGGTGAGGTGGATGGGTGCCTTGTCGGCACGATAGGCGTCAAGGACGACCACGTCGTAGGTTCTGTTCGTCTCTTCGAGATACTCGCGACCGTCTCGAGTGTGGATACGGAAGTTTTCACTCTCTTCGACGCGGAAGTATTGCTTTGCAGTCGAAGCCACCTCGGGGTCGATTTCGACGACGTCGATGCTGACGTTGTACTCACTCTGGAAGCGTTTCGGGCCGGAGAAGCCGCCGCCACCGATAAAGAGGACGTTGTCCACGTCGTCGGTCGCGAGCATCGAGAGGTGGAAATAGCGAGTGTAGGAAAAGACGTAGCGGTCGGGGTGGTTCTTGTCCATCGCGCTGTGAGGGACGCCGTCGAGATACAGCGTCCGCACGCCGTCGTCGTCGACGACTTCGAGTTGCTGGTAGGCCGTCTGCGTTTCGTAGACCACGTCGCCGCTCGCCAGCGGTGCGAACGTGACAAAGACGAAAGATAATACGAGAAGTGCCCCGACGAGACCGATTGCCGCGCGAGTCCCCGACTGTCCTCGCGGGGCGACGAGAACGGCCGTCAGCAAGAGCAAGACGCCGAAGCCGAACTCGATGCCGACGACGCCCTCCTTGACTTCCGGAATGAGGACGAACGTCGTTGCGAAGGCCCCCAGAATGGAGCCACCGGTGCCGAGCGCGTACACCTGTCCGGAGGCATCGCCCGGCCCCTCCGAGGCGATGAGTTCCGCGCCGTAGGGGCTGACGAACCCGAGCAGCACTGTCGGTGGGCCGAAAAGAATCGTGATGGGGAGGACAGGCGCAAAGCGGGCCGGCAGGCCGACGTTCTCGGTCGCTCGTAGTATCGGGTCGCCAGCGACGACAATCAGGGCGACGTAGGCGGCGGTGGCGACGAAAACGAGCGCGAGCGCGTTCCGGGAGGCGCTCGTGCGGGCGCTGCGGCCGGCCAGCCAGTAGCCCACCGCGAGGGCGGCGAGGAAGACGCCGATAATCGACCCCCAGGTGAAGACGCTAGAGCCGTAGACGGGGGCGATCTGACGGCCGGCGACGATTTCCAGTCCCATACTCGCCACGCCAGAAACGAAGACGGCGCTTTCGATTCGGTTCGGTGTGCGCCCTGCGAGGCGCTCGGGGACCGATGACACAGTAGGCCCGGCTAACGGCTACGACAGTATAACGATAACTGTCGACGGTGCGGTCCGGAACGTCGCGCTTTTTGCCACGCGCCCGTAGTCGTAGTCAATGGCCCGCTACCACATCGAGACCTACGGCTGTACGTCCAATCGGGGCGAGAGCCGCGAGATCGAGCGGGCGCTCCGCGACGGCGGTCACCACCCCGCCGACGGCCCCGAGGCGGCCGACGTTGCCATCCTCAACACCTGCACCGTCGTCGAGAAGACCGAGCGCAACATGCTGGCCCGCGCCCGGGAACTCGACGACGAAACGCCCGCAGACCTCGTCATCACGGGCTGTATGGCACTCGCGCAGGGCGAGCAGTTCCGCGAGGCCGACATCGACGCCGACGTGCTCCACTGGGACGACGTGCCCGAACACGTCCGTAACGGCGAGTGTCCGACTGTCACACCTGACACCGAGCCGGTCGTCGACGGCGTCGTGGGCATCCTCCCCATCGCTCGGGGGTGCATGTCCGACTGCTCCTACTGCATCACCAAGCACGCGACGGGTCGAATCGAGTCGCCGACCGTCGAGGAGAACGTCGAGAAAGCGCGCGCGCTCGTCCACGCCGGTACGAAGGAACTCCGGATTACCGGGCAGGACACCGGCGTCTACGGCTGGGACCGCAACCAGGGCGAGAGTCTGCTTCCCGAACTGTTGGAGCGCATCTGCACCGAAATCGATGGCGAGTTCCGGGTGCGCGTCGGGATGGCCAATCCGAAGGGCGTCCACGGCGTCCGGGAGGAACTCGCAGCTGTCTTCGCCGAGCACGACGAACTGTACAATTTCCTGCACGCGCCCGTCCAGTCGGGCAGCGACGAGATGCTCGCGGACATGCGCCGCCAGCACACCGTCTCAGAGTACGTCGACGTGGTCGAGACGTTCGACGAGTATCTGGACTACTGGACGCTCTCGACGGACTTTATCGTCGGCTTTCCGACCGAAGAGCCGGCAGACCACAGGCAGAGTCTCGCGCTCCTGCGCGAGACCCGACCCGAGAAAATCAACGTCACGCGCTTCTCGAAGCGTCCCGGCACCGACGCCGCCGACATGAAGGGGCTGGGCGGCCAGACGAAGAAGGACCGCTCGAAGGAGATGTCGGAAGTGAAGATGGACGTGGTCGGCGCGGCCTACGAGTCGATGGTCGGCCAGACAAGCGAGGTGCTGCTGGTCGAGGACGGCACCGACGACTCGCTGGTTGGCTACGATTCGGCCTATCGGCAGGTTGCGATTCCCGGTGCCGAAACAGCGGCCGACCTCGGCGACATCGCCGAGGCAGAAATTACGGGCCACAATACGGTTTACGCACTCGGCGAACTGGTCTGATAAGGGTGACTGCGGGTCTGCACCCTGCGACACCTTACCCAGTAACCTGGTCTACCTGCTCGACGCCGACACCGCCGATGTGGATGCGAACCCCATCACGATAGTTCTCGTCGATATCGAGCGTCCAGCCCTGAACCTGTGCAAGCGTCTGGACGTTGGGAAGTGCCATCCCGGCCTCGGCGTTGGGAACAGCGTGACCGTAATCGAACAGTTTGTCGAGGTTCTCGTCGGCTGGTCGGGTCCCGTCGTCAGTGATAGTGAAACCGTCCTCGTCGAGACGGACGAGGAGTTCGGTCGCCTCGTTGTGGCGGGCGAACGTAATAGCGCTCTGGAAGAGGCTCTGCAGACGCGAACTGTCGGCGATGATTTCGCCGTTGCCCTCGACGGTCAACGCGAGGTCGGCGGTGTCGGTCTGTCGCCAGGCGGCCTCGACGGCCTCGCGGAACGGGACCGACGAGAGGTCACCGACCGTCTGACCGTACTGTGCCAGCGTCGCGAGGTCAGACACCGTCCGTGACATCCGTCCGGTCCGGTCGGCCGCCGCACCGAGTGACTCCTGGGCAGCGCCGACACTCCCGCTCTCGAGTGCGGCACCGGCAGCGTGGACGCGGCTCTGGATGACCTGCAGCGAATTGCGGAGTTCGTGACGGATACCCTCCGCAAACTCTTCGAGTTGCTCGTTGTGCCGCTCGAGTTCGCGGCGCTGGCGCTCGATTCCGGTCACGTCCGAGAACATCAATACCTCGCCAACGTCAGCCTGGCCGAGAGAGAACGTTGTCGAGCTAACGAGATAGTGACGGGGGTCGCCATCGACAGTCACGTCGAGTACATCCCCTTCGTCGTCGGTAATCATCGCCAGTCCGTCGACGGTCTCGATGGGACGGTCATTGGCCCCGCGCAGGTCAGGGAACAGCGCCAGAGCAGCGTCGTTGTAGTCTCTGACGTGGCCGTCTTCGGAGAGGAAGACGAACGCACCGTCGACGTCGCCAGTGAGCTGGACGGCCAGAAACCGCTCCTCGTAGACGAACAGAACGCCGAGCGCGAACACGGCCACCCCGAGCGGTGCGTAGATGACGTTCGGAATCAGTTCGCTCGCAAATCCGACGATGTCGAAGACCGCCGGCAGTGCAGTCAATCCCGTGAGGACGACCAGCGGCCGGGTGTCGTAGCCGGCATCGGCGAACTGTTCGAACAGGACAAACAGGCCGACGGCGGCCAGTGCGTAGGCTAGTCCCGTCGCCGCCCAGTGAAACGCCTGTTGCTGGATGTCGACGTAGACGCCGCCGCTGGTCTGGACCAGTTCGGCGACGAAATACTGGTGGTGAAGCGGGTTCGTGAGTTTTACCGCCACGACGGCCAGGTAGAGCCCGAGACCGGCCCGACGGAGCGTCTGGTTGCGGTGCAGCGTCCGCCCGGAGTAGGCCGAACAGAAGTACAGCCAGGAGAAGACGGTCGAAAAGCCCAGAACGAGCCCGACGGAGTAGGACGCGATCTTCAGGTCCGGCGTCGGCATGACGAACAGGCCGGTGTGAGACGCCGCCCAGCCGCCGCTCCCGACGAGCAACCCGACAAGTCCGTACCGCGTCGCCGTGTCTTCGACCTGTCGAGCCCGGAGTAGACTTCCAAGACAGGCCACCGTGGCAGCACCGAACGCGAGAATGTAGATCAGCTGAGTTGAGTCGCCCGGTACTGCAGCCATACTACCCCAAAGTTACGGTGCCATCCACAAATAGGCCCCGGACCAGTCAGGGTTCGTCCTCGCGGTCGTGGATCCGCCCACCGACCAGGCGGTCGACCTCGTCGTCGGGTTTCCACTCGCCGGCCTCTCTGGGGTCGACGTGGACGAACACGTCGTCGACCTCGGCGAGGGAACTGATAGACTGGACGACATCGGTCTCGATGCGGTGGGCCTCCATGAGCGTCCGGTCGCCCTGGACCTCGATGTGGAGACTCACGTCGATTTCCGGACCGACGTAGTGGGCGATGACGTCGTGTGCACCCTCCACGTCGGGATGGGCGAGCGCGCGGCGGATGATTTCCCGGCGCAGGTCCTCAGGCGGGGCCGCGCCGACGAGATAGTCGACGTTGTCCTGGACGACCTCGACACCGGTGTAGAGGATACCGAACGAGACCAGCCCCGCCGCGAGCGGGTCGAGTAACGGATAGCCGGCCATCGCGCCGAGGACGCCGATGAGTGCCGCGCTGGCAGTCAGGATGTCGTTTCGGTTGTCCAGTGCAGTCGCGGCGAGTGCCGGGGAGTTGGTGTCGTCGGCGACGCGCAAGCAGTATCGATAGAGCAGGTACTTGACCACCCCGGAGACGACGAGGATGGACGCAGCAGCAGGGCCGCGCGCGACCGAGACGTCGCCGGAGAGCAGCGTGGAACTCGCCTGCCACAGCACCGCACCGCCGGCAGCGAAGATGCCGAGTGCGACGAACAGCGAGACGAACGGTTCGATGCGCTCGTGGCCGTGAGGATGCTCGAAATCGGGCGGCTGCGTCGTGAGGTAGAGGCCGGCGACGATGACCAGGCTGTAGGCGCTGTCGGCGAGACTGTTGACCGCTTCGGAGCCGACGGCGAGACTGCCGGTCCAGTAGTAGACGACACCCTTCCCGACGACGAGGGCGAGGTTGGCCGCTAACACGAGCAGGCCAACGCGTCGGAGCGTGCGCCGTCGGGACATTCGGTGGGATTTCACACCCCCGGGGTTAAATCGCTTCGCTCGGGCGAGCGTCCCGATCGGCAGCCGGAGTCAGTCGACGCGGGGGAGCGCGACGAACTGCTGTTTGACCGGAGTGAACGGGTCGTAAATCGACTGGTGACACTGGCAGTAGACGGCGTTCTCCGCCCCGGGATAGTCGGAACTCTTGAATCCTGGCGTACAACAGAAGTGCGTGCACTTGTCGAGCCACGCGATACAGTCCTCGGTGGTCGCGGCGTCGAGAAATTCACGAACGTCGCCAGGGAGGTTCCCATACTCGCCCTCGCCGGCGACCATTTTACTGACCTCGGTACTCCGCAACAGTTCGACGGAGAGCGCTCGCCCCTCTTCGACGTTGCGCCAGGTAACGTTCAGCGGCATACCGATGCCGTCGTCACCGACACCGTTGCCCCACTCTTCGTAGTTGTCGAAGTCGTCGACCGACACCGGAGATCCAGTTTCGAGCGGGCGAGCCCACTGGTAACCGCCTTTCACGCGAAGTGTATTGTCGGCGTCGGCACCCGGCTGTGCGCCGGGTAGCGTCTGGACACCACAGTACTGGAACCACTTCGACGAGTAGGGGAACCCGCCGATTTCTGTCTCGGCGACCTTCACTTCGGTGCCGTCACGACGCGTCTTCGTCTCGACTTCGGGCCACACGCCTTCGAGAGTGCCATCGTCGGTGGTACGCAAGGGAACGATCGGCAAGCCACGCGGTGCCGGACCGTCGGTGTTCCGGATACCGACGTACTCGACGCTCCCGCCGCCGACGCCCTGAGTCGACGTCGCTGTGTTCAAAACCATACCACTGCTGGCGGCAACTGCACTCAGTGCTGACGAGCCGACGACGCCTTTGACGAACCGACGCCGTCCGCTCTCTGGAGGGTACTTGTCTGACATTGGAGGGCAGCGTTCGGAGTGCCACGACCCGGAATAAAAGGAACCTGGGCAGTGTTTCTTGCCAGGAGAATCGACGAAATTATTAAATTGTTTGCGGGAAAAGCTCCGATTTCTAAAAGCAAGTTCGTCGAACGGCAGGAACACCAGCGCCCCGGTTGAGGCGCTCACTGACCACCTCGGGCAGGTCTCACCGCCACGCAGTCAGGACTCGACCATGACGGCGCTCTCTTCGTCGTCCACGCGGACGCCGTCCTGCTCGCCGAAAGCGGCGTGCAGTCGGTCGTAGGAGTCCGTGACTGCCTCGACGATGACTTTCGTCTCGCCGATGACGGGCATGAAGTTCGTGTCGCCCTCCCAGCGCGGGACGATATGAGCGTGCAAGTGATCGTCGATGGAGCCACCGGCAGCGCCGCCGCCGAGGTTGTAGCCGACGTTGTACCCCGCCGGCGAGAGCGCCTCGTCCATCGCGTCGATAGTCCGCTGAACCAGCCGTTCCTTCGCGAGGAGCGTCTCGCTGTCGAGGTCTCGGAACTCGCCGGTGTGCTGGTTCGGGATCACCATCGCATGGCCCGGATTGTAGGGGTAGTTGTTCAGCATGACGAACGCGTGGTCGTCGCGTGCCAGCAACAGATTGTTCCGATCGTCGTCCTGCTCGGGTAGTTCGCAAAAAACACACCCCTCGATACCCTCGTTCTTGTCGTCGCGTTCGACCCAGTCGATGCGCCAGGGGGCAAACACCTGCTCCATACTCTCACATCCTGTCGCCGTCGTCAAATACCCCCTGCCAGTGGCCGACGCAACGCGTGCCATTATAATATAAAAAGATACCGGCCGTTCAGCGCAGTCCCAGTGAATGAAGGGACGAGTACAGTGTGTAAACGGTATCGAGAGTTCTAATACCGTATTACGCCAAATTCGGTCGCAGTCGTGCGATAAAACGGTTAGAACGGAGTCAACGGTCGACCCTTCTTATACTACTTCTCTGCCACTGTCAGAGTAGGATGGCCACAAAACCGAACGCTGTCGCAGATATCACAGAGGAGTGTGAGAGTTGCAAGCGGACAACCCCCCACGAAGTTACCGTCCAGATTCTCACCGAAAGTCCCGACCCCGAAAATGCCGAGTTCTCGCGCGAACCGTATCGCGTCAGCGAGTGTACGGTCTGTGGCACGACCGAGAAGACGCGGATGAACAACGCGTAGTGCCATCCAACGCGGACGTACCGTCCATCGACCCACTCTCTCCTTATTCTCGGTCCTGTTCCACAGCGAGACGCGACACCGGCGCGCTCGCCGGTTCCTACCGCGTCGTCACTTCACACCCGTCTTCGGTGACGATGACGGTGTGTTCTTTCTGGCTGACGAGACAGCCGTCGTCCTCTTTCAGCACCGGGTAGCCGTGGACGATGTCGTTGCGCTTGAGTCGCCGGAGCGCCATCTCGGCGCGGGAGGTATCCAGCCACCGCGTCGCGAAGGGGAGCGTCCGGAACTCCTCGGTAATCTGGTCGAGCGCCTGCCGGGCCTGTCGGTTTCGAATCGACGCCTCGCGTTCGAGGGCGAAGATCTCCTCTTCGCTCCCCTCGCTGACTTTGCCGCCGCCATCCGTCGCGAACGGTTCGATAGCGACCACGTCGCCGGCGGCGAGTTCGACGCCCTGCGAAACGGCACGATTTGGGATGTTCGGCGTGGTGTGTTGTTCCCAGTGGCCCAGACCGTGCCCGGTGAGGTTCACGACGGGGTTGTAGCCGTACCCCTCGATGACCTCTTCGATTGCGGCTCCGATTTCGCCGGTCTGAACGCCCGCCTCGACAGTATCGAGTGCCGCGTCGAGTGCCTCCGCGGAGGCGTCTTTCAGATCCTCGTTGCCCGAGAGGTCGACCGTGATGGCGGTGTCGGCGAGCCAGCCGTCGACGTGGACGCCGATGTCCAGGTTCACCATGTCCTCGCCGAACGTGGAGTCGTCGTCGATGCTGGGCGTGGCGTGGGCGGCCTCCTCGTCGATGGAGATATTTACGGGGAAGGCCGGCTTTCCGCCCAGTTCCCGGATGCGGTCTTCGGCCCACTCGGCGACTTCGAGGTGGCTCACGCCGACCTCGACCATCTCTGCGGCCTCGTCGCGGACCTCGGCGAGAATCTCACCCGCTTCGCGGTGTTTCTCGTACTGCTCGCTCGTCAAATCGACGCTCATACTCCGTCTTTGGCTGTGGGGGAGAAAGTGTTTGCCGTTACTGGCTTGCGGTCTGCATCGCCGCCGTATTGTACGCGCGACCGACCGCCCCGTCGTCTCGGAGTGCGATGATACCGGCCGAGCCACCCGTCTCCGTTTCGAACCCACGGAGCAGCCGGTCGACCGCGTGCTGTGGCGGGTCCCCGTCGTCGATAGCGTGGGCAACGCGTCGTGCCAGCCCGAAGCGGGCGATCGCCTCGCCGTCACCGGTCGTACTGACCGCTGCTCGCTCGGTAGCATAAAAGCCCGCACCAACCTGTGGTACGTCCCCGACTCGGCCGGCGAGTGCGAACCACCGCCCACCTGTCGAGGTGGCCGCAGCGAGTCGCTGGCCGTCGGTCGCGACGGCACCGACGGTGTCGTGGTCTGGCGAAGGAGCGCCGGTGTTCGCATCAGTCTCGTGGTCGGTGCCAAACTGCTCGCAGACCCACGCCAGTCGGTCGCGCGTCCCGTCGCTTTCGGGCACATCGGCCGCCCGCCAGCGCTCGCGCGTGCGCTCGGTCCATAGATTGCAGTCGGTGGCAACGCCAAATGACTCTGCAAGCGCGACGGCCCGCTCGCCAGCGACGAGGACGTGAGGCGTCTCCCGAGCGACGGCTCGCGCAACGTCGATGGCGTGTTTCACACCGGGCATCGCGGCGGCCGCACCCGCCTCGCTGTCGCCGGTCATCAGCCCCGCATCGGTCCGGATCACCCCGTCGCTCTGGACGGCGCTGCCGACGCCGGCGTTGAAACGCGGGTCGGCTTCGAGTCGACGGACAGCCGAGACGACCGCAGTCGCTGGTCGGTCGCAGTCACCGCCCGCCTCGGCCGCCTCGTCGAGCACTGCCTGTCGGGCGTCGGGGTCATCCGACACGCTGCCAGCACCGCCGTGGACGAGAACGTTCATGCCGCGATTTCGGGCGCAAGCCGAAAAGCTATATCGACGGCACGGACGGCAGCCCGACGATGCCGACGGTCTACGACCGGACTCTCTCGAGTGAACTACCCCACCCTACTCACCCGCTAGTGCGGCTTCGTTGAGGGTGGGGCTTCCTGTTTCGATGACGCACTTTGCAGACACCGAATGGGTGTCCATAGGGAGCGCAGTCTCCACAGGCGTGGATTCGGGCCATTCCAGCCCTAGTTCAGAAAAGCCGCGCTTGAGGACGTTCATCGCCGTCGCAAAATCGAACGCGATTTTGCTGCCCGTCAGACGCAGTCTGACGACCGCGTTCGCGTCACGGTCACACTCAAACCCACAACTCGGACAGGAGTGTTCACGTACCCAGATGGGTTTCGCTGTCTCCACACCACACGATGCACACTCTTTGGTTGTTCCAGCGGTATCCACCTGCATGACATGACAGCCATATAGATCGGCCTTGTATTCGAGGAATGTGATGAACTGTCGCCATGCCGCGTCCTGCTTGTTCTGAGCGTTCTGTGGCTGCTCAAGCATCTCTTTCATGTCCAAGTCCTCAACAAACACCGCGTCGTACTCACGGACAAGCCACGTCGTGATTTTGTGCTGGTAGTCCAGTACCTTCCGTCGGATGTGACGCTTGACTTTGGCTACCTTCCGCCGTTGTTTCTCGTAGTTGTTCGACCCTTCTTGCTTCCGTGACAACTTGCGTTGCTCACGTCGAAGTCGCTCGTACTCGTCTTCGAGGCCAAGCCAGTCGACGGTCGTGCCATCGCTGGTGTGGATGTAGTTCAGGATGCCGAGGTCAACACCGATGCTGTTGCTCGCGTCCAACGAGTCCACGTCAGGTTTCTCGGGTAAGTCGGCGTCGTCGGTTTCTAACCCAAACGAGACGAACCACTCACCGGTTGTTTCCTTTTTGATTGTGACTTCTTTGATGTCGGCATCGTCGGAAATCTCGCGGTGGTAGCGGATGCTGACCTCGCCGATTTTGGAGAGCCAGAGGGTCGCGTGTCGGCCACTCGTGTTTTTGAGTTCGAAGCCGGACTGCGAATATGTCATACTCTGAAACTCCCTCGGTGACTTCCAGTTGAGTTTCCCGACCTTGCGTCCGTTTTGTTTCTGCTCGGAGAGGGCAGCGAGATTCTGGTAGAACCGCGTGACGGTTCGTTGCAAAGCCTTCGAGTTGACCTCCGAGAAGACGGAGAACTCGTCTTTCCAGTCGGGGAGTCAGTAGTGGTGTTTGTACGCGGAACCGATGTCGTCGGCATCCACGTTCTCGTATTCGTACAGGGTGTAGTTGTACGCTTGGCGATGAGTATCGATGTGATGTTCTAGTTCAGCCGCTACCTCTTGTGTTGGATATACGGGGTAGCGGGGACTGTACTCCATCGCTGTCTGTTGATTATCGATGTATTAAGTTAATGGTTTGTATCTCGTACGGCGATTCATTTCCTCCCTACTCGCTCGCAATACTCGCTCCTTAACCAAGGGGAATTCTCGCCTCAATTCTGGTAAAATTCGCGTAATGATTGGTGCATTCCGGGAGTGACTCACAGAGTGGGAACAACCGCGCCGTGAGAGCAAACATGTGTCTGAGACATCCCGTGGAATCCATCTAAAACAATCATCACGGTTCACTCGAAGCGGCATTACTTTAGCCCAGGGCGAAAAAGAGGCTGATATATGACGTACGATAAAATCGAGGTGCCCGACGAGGGCGAACCCATCGAAGTAGTAGACGAGGAAAACGACATACTCGATGTCCCCGAGAAGCCGATCATCCCTATTCTCTACGGTGACGGAATCGGGACAGACGTCGGGCCAGCAGCACAGAAGGTACTGGAGGCAGCGGCACAGGCAACAGGCCGAGACATCAGCTGGATGCGCGTCTACGCCGGCGAGACGGCCCGCGAAAAGTACGACGAGAATCTCCCCGAAGACACTGTTAACGCGATTCGAGAATTCCGCGTCGCTATCAAGGGCCCGCTCACGACGCCCGTCGGTGCGGGCTTTCGCTCGCTGAACGTCGCACTCCGGAAGACGCTCGACACCTACGCGAACGTCCGACCGACCTACCACCTCGACGGTGTCCCGTCACCGGTCAAAAATCCCGACGCGATGGACATGGTCACGTTCCGTGAGAACACCGAAGACGTCTACGCCGGCATCGAGTGGGAGGCCGGCACCGACGAAGTCCAGCAGGTCAAGGAGTTCGTCGAAGACGAGATGGGCGCAGACGACGTCATCCACGACGGCCCGGTCGGTATCGGTGTCAAGCCGATTACGGAGTACGGAACGAAGCGACTCGTCCGGCAGGCCATCGACTACGCACTGGAACACGGCCGCGACTCGGTCACCCTCGTTCACAAGGGGAACATCATGAAGTTCACCGAGGGACAGTTCCGCGACTGGGGCTACGAGGTCGCAGAAGAAGAGTACGGCGACGAGGTCATCAGCGAGGACACCCTCTGGGAGGAACGCGACGGTGAAGCCCCCGAGGAGGCCGTCGTCGTCAACGACCGCATCGCCGACAACATGCTCCAGCAGATTCTGACCCGGACCGACAACTACGACGTCATCGCCACGATGAACCTCAACGGCGATTATCTCTCCGACGCCTGCGGAGCGCAGATTGGTGGTCTCGGTATCGCACCCGGTGCGAACTTCGGCGACGGACTCTGTCTCGCCGAGCCGGTCCACGGCTCCGCGCCAAAGTACGCCGGCCAGGACAAGGTCAACCCGACAGCGATGATGCTCTCGGGCGTCCTGATGTTCGAGTACATGGGCTGGAACGACGCCGCACAGCTCATCAAAGACGCCGTCGAGGAAACCATCTCCTCGAAGAAAGTCACGTACGACCTCGAACGCCAGATCGAGGGCGGCGAGAAACTCGCCACGAGCGAGTACGCCGAGGAAGTCGTCAGCAATATCGAGAAGCTCGCGTAAGACGAGCTTCACAGCCTCTCAAAAATCCGATTCGATTGAGACGAGTTTTTTCGGGCTATCCCGTTCACGAGCAGCAGCGCCGCAACTGGTCAGTCCATCCAATCGGGATCGGTCCGAGGTGGACTGAAGATATCGACACCGGAGACGGGAATGTCAGCGCGGTTCTCTGCGGCGTGTGGTTCGCCGCCGGGAATGACGTAGGATTCGCCGGGACTGAGGACGTGTTCCTCATCGTCGACAAGAAACGTGAACGTCCCGTGTGCGATGTAGCCAGCCTGTTCGTGGTCGTGGCTGTGTTCGGGGACGCGCGCCCCTGGTTCGATGTGGAAGTGCTGGACGCTCGTTCGCTCGCCGGCGACTAACTGCGTGAGGTAGACGCCCTCGACCGCTTCGACGGTCTTGCCGTCTGCGGGTGCCATCGATTCCATACCAACACAGCCAACGGGAACCACCCTAAGCGTTGGGCCGGCAGACGACCGTGGGCCGATACAGTGTGGAACGGAGCTTTCTTGCTCGCACGTACGCAAGTGAACGACTATGTACGCCGTCGTTGGTTGCGGCGAGTGTTCCGCCCTCTGGATTGTCGAGGGGCGCCCCGAGACAAGTCAATGTCCCCGCTGTGGCACGACTCGGAAGTACAAGAAACGCCGCGAGTTCGTCACCACCGACGACGAGAACCACGCTCGCGAAGTGCGGTCGTCGATGCTGGCCACCCGACAGGACATGGGCGACGCCTTCGCCGGTCTCGATTCCTTCGCGGAGATGGACAGCTACGTCGACGACTCCGGCATCGACGACGAGACGTACCTCCAGGAGTCCGGTATCGACACCGACGAAGTCGCCGCGGCCGCCGAGCGGAAAGAACGTGGCGCCGGCGGCACGCAGAGTCGCAAGGAAACGGTCATACAGGCGCTCCGGGCGCTCGAGAGTCCCGACGAAGAGGCGGTGGTCGCCTACGCGAGCGAACAGGGCGTCCCCGCTGAGTACACCCGAAAGACCCTCCAGAAACTCGTCCGCGCAGGTGAAGCGACAGAAAACGGTGGGCAGTACCGACTCCTATGAACATCCACAAACTCGACCCGGCACCGCTGGTCGTCGGCGCATTCATGGCGGTCGCCGGCGTGCTCTTTCTGGCACAGCCGTTCGTCCCGCCGATTGGGCTCGGCGGCGTCGACGTTCCGATCGCAGCCTTCTCGTTCGTCGCGCTGGCTGTCGCCCTGGATCTCGGTGCGGTCCTGTTTTACTGGCAGGGCGACGCCACGGCAGCGATGGCACACGGCGTCGCCGGCCTGGGATGGACGCTGCTAGTCGTCGGGACGGCCCTGGGACAGAGTCTGCTCTGGCTGCTCGGACTTGCCGTCATCGTCGGCGGAGCCGTCTTCCTGTTCGTGGAGATGAGCCGCCGCGGGCGGTGATTACCGACCCAGTTCTTCGTGAGCGCTGGCGAGATGGCGGGAAGTGAAAGCCGCAACCAGTGAGAGTTCGCCCGCCAGCGCGCCGACGGCGATGAGTTCCGCGAGCGCGTCTGCGTTCGCACCAGCCGGCTCGCCGCCGCCCGCGTGCCCGAGGATGTCGAGCGCTTCCGACTGGGTCGGGAGTTTGGTCCCGCCGCCGACAGTGCCGACTTCCAGCGAGGCAAAGGAGAGGCTGGCGTAGAGGTCGCCGCCGTCGGAATCGCTCTCGGCGCGGTTCGCGGGTCGCTCTCCGCTCACGTCTGTCGAGGACTCGCTACGCTCGTCCTCGCTCTCCCGGACCTCCATCGTCGTGATGGCGTTTGCACCTTCCACGACCTGCGCGGGGTCCTGTCCGGTCGCGAGGAAGACGGCGGCGACGGTGTTTGCGGCGTGGGCGTTGAACCCCAGCGAGGCGGCCTTGGCACTCCCGATCAGGTTCTTGCGCGTGTTCCCTTCGACCATCGCCTCGGGCGTCGTCTTCAACGTCTCTTCGACGTACTCTCGTGGGAGGACCACGTCGGCCGTGACCGAGCGGCCGCGCCCCTCGATTGCGTTGATAGCGGCGGGTTTCTTGTCCGAACAGAGGTTCCCCGAGAGCGCGACCAGCGAGGCCGGTGTCTCTTCCTCGACGAGTTCGCTGGCCTCGCGTGTGGCGATGGTCGCCATGTTCATGCCCATCGCGTCCTTGGTGTCGTAGACGAATCGGAGGAAGACGCTATCCCCGACGACGTAGGGGTCGACGGCGGTGAGGTCGCCGTGGCTGGTCGTCGACTCGGCGGCCTCGCGGAGCGCCTCCTCGTTGTCGCGGACCCACTCGACGACTCGCTCTGCGTCTGCGATGCCGTCGACACGGAAGACCGGCGCGCGGGTCATTCCCGAACTGGTCACGCGTGCGGTCGCACCGCCGGCAGCCCGAATCGCGGAGAGACCGCGATTGACGCTGGCGACGAGTGCACCCTCTGTCGTCGCCATCGGGAGGTAGTACTCGCCGTCGGCCGCGCCGCCGTCGACGGAGACCGGACCGGCGACGCCCATCGGAATCTGGGCACCACCGAGCAGATTCTCGACGTTGGCGTCGACGCCGTCGGCGTCGAAGGTGTAGTCGGAGATTGCGTCGAGGTCGACGCCCGTTTCCTGTTCGACGAGATGACGGCGAGTAGCGGCCGCGGTTTCGGCGTCAGCGTGGTCTTCGAGTTCGTAGAGGCGCAGGTCCCCCTCACGGACCCGCGCAGCGAGGTCGGCAGGGTCTGTCATGCCAGGACAGTCGTGGCGGGGTCTCCTAAGCCCAACGGATAGGGAAAGCGAGGAGCTGACTGAAAGGAAGCTCCTCGGAACTGCGAACGGCGAGACTCCGAGCGAAACGAGGTGTCTCAACAAGCGAACGGGGAGCAACGCGACCCGTGAGCAGGGGGTGCGAGAGCCCCGGAAGCGCGAGCGGCGACAAGCTACCGATGGCGAAACACGAGGATGGCGGCCGAAAATGTCGTTGCAGGGGCAATGCATTTTTTATATCTACATCTAAATATTGAGATAGTAACGCCACACCGCCGATGGTCGACAACACCACACTCGCGTTCGAAACGCTCGACGAGCCGCCGGGAATCGAGATCGTCGACCGGGTCGAGCGCCTCCGATACAGGCTCCAGACGGGAACGACCGTTTCCCCGACGCCGACGGCGACGGAGCCGTTCCTGTTTCCCGTCGGAAACGCCGTCAGTGTGACCGCCGAAGAACTCACGCTCCCGACGGTCGTGAGCGTGTGCGTGCGCGACAGATCCGGGGAGATGCTGACAGAGGTCGGCCACCTCGAGGAAGAAACGTTCGACGACGGAGCGTACATCCTCGAGTTGAGCACGCAAATCAAGACGTACGTCGAAGTCGAGAGCCCGGTCCGAATTGCGGCCGACCTCTTCGAGACGCGCATCGAGTTCGAGGAGCCGACGGAACTCAGAATCGGGGCGCTCTCCTGGCACGACCGACCGGCAGCGACGATTACGACGACAGAGGACCCCGTCGACATGATGGCCGCGGTCAGCGCGTTCGGGTCGGCGCTCAAAGCCACGGACCCCGAGCGGTCCTACCCCTCCAACCGCGGGCACCCGCCGGCGGTCAAACTCGGGGACACGCTCGACATCCCGGAAGCAATCGACCCACCGGAGACAGGCCTTCGGGTCGAGATTCCGGCGACGTACGAGGCGGTCTACACCGTAGCGCCGCTGGCGTACTACCTGGGTGCCACCGTCGTCCCGGGACCGACGCCGCGGCTGGTAACCGAGACGGGCTTCGAACATCGACTCGATACGCCCAACGGGCTGGAGACGGGTGTCGAGCAGACGCTCAAACAGGTGTTCGTCCTCGACTGTGTCACCCGGACTGAGGGTGTCTACGACGTGCCGTTGCACGAACGGAGCGCCATCGAGGAACACGTCAGTCTCGACTGGGCGGCGCTGTACGAGCAGCCGCTCGCCGAGCAGATCGCCACGTATCTGGAGGTGCCGTATGCGCTGGTCGAAGAGCACGTCCCCGAATGGCGACTGGCAGTTCACGTCGACCCGGTGGCAGACACCGTCGAGCAACTCCCGTTCGTGGTTGACGACCTCGCAATCGTGCGGACAGTCGAGACACCCGGGACGAGAGACGCGCCGACAGCCACCGGCCCAACGGAAGCGCTCACGCGAGACAGTGTCTTGACTCGTAGCGCGGCAGAATCGCGGAGCACCGGTGACGCCTCCTACGTCGAGCCAGAATCGACGACGGCGCTGGAGCAGGCCTGGATCGGCGACCGCATCCCGATCGGAGCGAGCAAGCTGACGCCCGAGGCGTTCCAGAACCGCCTCGACCGGGAGGCGACCGACGGGGACATCTCGATCACCATCGTCCTGAACGATGCCCGGATGGCAGAAGAGCGCGACCTCGTCGACCGCGCGTACGGTGACCGGGAGAACCTCCCCTTCGATGTGACGATCCATCGAGACCTGACGGTCGCCCAACTCCGCGAGCAACTCCGAGCGGAGAGTGACTTCTTCCACTACATCGGACACACGGAACAGGACGGATTCGAATGTACCGACGGAAAACTCGACGTGGCGACACTCGACGAGACCGGCGTCGATTCGTTCCTCCTGAATGCGTGTAACTCCTACCAGCAGGGAGTCAACCTCATCGAAGCCGGGGCTATCGGCGGAATCGTCACGCTGAGCGACGTCATCAACACCGGAGCCATCCAGATGGGCGAGTCCATCGCCAGATTACTGAACGCCGGATTCCCGCTGCGTGCGGCACTAACCGTCGCCCGCGAGGAGAGCGTCCTCGGCGGGCAGTACATCGTCGTCGGCGATGGCGGGATGACCGTGACACAGTCGCCGAGCAGGACGCCCACGCTCCTTAAGATAGAGTCAGGGGACGATGGATTCATTGTTGACATCCAAACGTATGCAACTGACGACGCAGGGATTGGAAGTATATATCAGCCATTTATCGACGGTAACGACCAATATTACCTTAGCTCGGGGAGGATTGCCACGTTCCAACTCTCAGAAAACGAGCTTTCGAAGTTTCTAAAGCTAGAGAATTTTCCAATTAAGACCGAGAACGCTCTCCAGTGGAGTTCATTACTCACGGTTGACGATTTATAAGACTGGTCCCAACTATTGGCCGTCTTCTATAACCATCAGCAAGGAAACAGACACTCAGACTAGCTAATCGTGGTTCCGCCCGCAGCTGCCACAGAGCCCGCCTGCGTGAGCAGCAGCATCATCGTGAACAGTACACCCATCATCCGCGGATGTTCCCGGAGGAACTCCGTGATTTCAGTATCGGACATGATACACTGTATCAATTGAGGAGATGTAATTTAAAATTATTTGATGTTTTCGGACAAAAAATAAGTTAATATAAGGCGACAGAAAGAGACGAATTTATATACAATGTGTGCGACAAGCTGCAAAATGGTTATGAGAATCGGGATAGAATGTATGCAGTAGACAAGCGCACATGACAAAAGAAAGCGGGAGACGGTCCAGTGGCCGTCACGCAGCATCTCCGCGGCAGACAGACGGACTGCTGTCGAATCGGTCGATTCCGCCTGGATGTCCGCATGGCAAAATAGTCCCGGGTGAGATTCGATGGGTGTAAACGGGACGACACACGGCAGCGAACACGTCGTCGAACTCTCGCGGCAAACGCTACGGGGCAGCAGGCGAGCCCTCCAGGAGAATCCACCGCTCGTCAGAGGTGGGACATCACAGTCGCTCGAAACGGATCTCATCGAAATTCCGCTGCCGGTGGCCAGCGGAGAGGAAGGGCAGGACGTTCGGGTCCTGCACGTCGACGACGACCCGGACCTCGGTGAGCTAGCAAAGACGTGTCTGGAGCGCATCGACGAAGACATCACCGTCACCACGGAGACGAACGTGGTGCAGGCGCTCGATCATCTGAACAACGGAAAAATCGACTGTATCATCAGCGACTACGACATGCCGAACACGAACGGCATCGAGTTCCTCGAGATCGTCCGCGAGCAGTATCCAGACCTCCCGTTCATTCTGTTCACCGGAAAAGGGAGCGAGGAAGTCGCGAGCGAAGCGATTGCGGCGGGCGTCACCGACTACATGCAAAAGGGCGGCGGCCTCGATCAGTACGAGGTGCTGGCAAACCGCGTCCAGAACGCCGTCGACAGGTATCGCACACAGCAGCAGTTCTGGGACTCGCTGTCGTGGTATCGACGACTCGTCGAACAGGACCTCACCGGCGTGTTCATCATCCAGGACGGGGAGTTCGTCTACGTCAACGAACGCCTCGCCGACATCTTCGGATACACCCAGAGCGAACTCGTCGGGGAGTATCCGCTCGAAATCGCCAGCGAAACTGACGACGACGGATTCCGGGAACTCGTCGAACTCGACCACGACGAAGTCGAGACGTTCCAGTACGAGTTTACCGGCGAGCGAGCCGATGGAACGAAACTGTCTATCGAAGTACAGGGAGGGTCGATTCAGTACGACGGCGACCCCGGCTGTATCGGTATCCTCTGGGACAAAACCGAGTGAGCAAGGCCGTCAAAGTCCCCAGTACGGAGCCGACGACCCCATTTTGAAGAGACGGCCCACCATACGCGGTGAACGCTTTGACAAGTCCTGTTGAACGGTTGTTCTGTAGTAACAACTGAAACGATTTACACATCGACCGCACGGCACTCGTGCGGTCGTGTGTGCAATGGCTTTCAGTGGCTACTATATCTGTAGCACTGGGTTTCGATTGCTACATTGACCGATAAATACCGAACACGGTGTGCTAGTGCACTCCCTAAACCACCAAGGCAAGCGACACAGTTTGAATCTGCCATCGATATTCACTATTGAATACAAAATCTTTTCAAAGAAGGGCTCCGTAGAACAGGTACACAACCAGGTGGAACACCGTGCCCGAAATGGAAACAGCGCAGTTCGAAACGGACCTGAGTCTTTTCAAGTACGACAACCTCGAGCAGCTCCCCCCGTCCTATCGCGAGTTGGACGAAGACGAGCGAACGGAGCGAATCGAGGCAGCACTGGCCGAACTCGGCGACGACGTTGTCATCCTCGGCCACAACTATCAGCGCCGGGAAATCGTCGAACACGCCGACTTCATCGGTGATTCCTACCAGCTCTCGAAGGAGGCGGCCAACGCCGACGCCGACTACGTCATCTTCGGCGGCGTCACCTTCATGGCCGAATCCGCGGACATCATCACCGACGACAGCCAGTCGGTCATTCTCCCCAGCATGGAAGCGTCCTGTCCGATGGCGGGGATGGCCGAAGCCCTCCAAGTCGATTCGGCGTGGGCCGAACTCACAGCGGCCACCGGCGAGGACATCATCCCGATTACGTACATGAACAGCTACGCCGACCTGAAGGCGTTCTGTGCCGAACAGGGCGGGCTGGTCTGTACCTCCTCGAACGCCCACAAGGCCTTCGAGTACGCCTTCGAGAAGGGCGACAAGGTGCTCTTCCTGCCGGACAAGCACCTCGGGGAGAACACGGCCCACCGGCTTGACATGGCAGACGAGATCGTCGAGTGGGACCCCTGGGACCCCGAAGGCGTCACTGCCGAGGAGGCGACCAGCAACGACATCATCCTCTGGGAGGGGTACTGCCAGGTCCACGAGCGCTTCCGGACCGACCACATCGATCAAATCCGGGACGAGCACCCCGACGCCAACGTCGTCGTCCACCCGGAGTGTCGCCGCGAAGTCGTCGAGGCCGCCGACGTGGTTGGCTCCACCTCGACTATCTGTGAGACCGTCGCGAACGCCGACCCCGGCGAGACGTGGGCCATCGGCACTGAAATCCACCTCACCAACCACCTCTCACGGTGGCACCCCGAGGTGAACGTCCTGCCGCTCTGTGGCGACGCGTGTATGGACTGCAACGCGATGCGACAGATCGACCCCAATTACCTGACGTGGGTCCTTGAGGAACTCGTCGAGGGCCGCGAGCGCAACGTCATCGAGGTTGCGCCGGAGGAGAAGGAACTCGCGCAGGTCGCACTCGACCGGATGCTGGAAATCTGACCATGGATACGCAGACCACAGACGCCCTCGTCGTCGGTGCGGGCATCGCCGGCCTCGCGGCCGCGCTCGAAGCCGACCGACAGGGTGCCGACGTGACGCTCGTGACGAAAGCCGAACGCCCCGAAGAAGCCTCGACGTGGTGGGCACAGGGCGGCATCGCCGTCACCCGCGACGATCCCGAGCAGTTCGCGGCCGACATCCACGACGCCTCTGCGGGGACCGCCGACCCCGATGCAGTGGACGCGCTCGTCGACGACGCAGACGACGCCGTCCGCGACATCCTCGTCGAGACGCTCGGTGTCGAGTTCGACACCAACGGCGACGGGTACGATTACGGCCAGGAAGCCGCTCACGACGAACCGCGTATCCTTCACGTCGACGCGGCGACGGGCAAGCACGTCCACGTCCCGTTCCTGAACTACGTCGCAGACGAGACGGACGTGAGGATTCGCGAAGACACCGCCGCACTCGAACTGATCCGCCACGAGGGACGAGTGTACGGCGCGATGCTCGAACACGACGGCGAGTGGGCACCGACCTTCGCCGGGACCACGGTACTGGCGACCGGCGGCATCGGCGCACTCTACCCGCGGTCGACCAACCCCGATGACGCCACCGGCGACGGCATCGCGATGGCCGCACTCGCCGGCGCAGACGTTGCAGACATGGAGTACGTACAGTTCCACCCGACCGCCTACGATGGCGATGGTGAGGATACGTTTCTCATCAGCGAGGCCGTCCGCGGCGAAGGCGCGATTCTCCGGAACGGCACAGGCGAGCGGTTCATGCCGGACTACCACGCCGACGCCGAACTCGCGCCGCGCGACGTGGTCGCTCGCGCGGTCAAAACGGAACGCGAGGAGACGGGCGAAGTCGTACTGGACGTGTCCGGCATCGACTTCGAGAGTGTGTTCCCGGACCTCGCCGAGAAGTGCGCCGACAACGGCGTCGCCCTCCCCGAGATTCCAGTCGCACCGGCCGAACACTTCCTTTGTGGCGGTATCAACGTTGACGACCGAGGACAGACGACGCTCGACCGACTGTACGCCGTCGGGGAGTGTGCCCGAACCGGCGTGCACGGCGCGAACCGACTGGCCAGCACCTCGCTGCTGGAAGGGCTGGTCTGGGGACGGCGCGCTGGTGAAGCCGCGTCTGGGTTCGAACCCCAGGAAATCGAGGCGCCGGAACTGCTCGACCGGGACCCCGCGCTCCCGGACAACTTCGCCCGCGAGAAGTTCCACCGCCTCCGGCGCGTGATGGACGAACGGGTCGGCATCGAGCGCACGACCGACGGTCTGCAGCGTGCGCAGTCGGTGCTCCGCCGGCTGAAAGGTGAAGTCGACGCGTACGCGCGCACCCGGACCTCCCGGTCGCTGTACGAACTCCGTTCGGCGGCAGTCGTCTCTCTACTCGTCGCCCGCGCGGCAAGCGAGAACGACGAATCCGTGGGCTGTCACTACCTCGTCGAAGAAACAGACGCTCCGGCGGCCGACGCCGACTAACGATGCTCACGGATTCCCAAATCGAGGCGTGGCTCCGCGAGGACGTGGGCCACCACGACGTGACCAACCAGGTGCCCGGCGAGACGACGGGTCGACTCGTCGCCAAGGAATCGGGCATCGCGGCGGGTCTGAACGCCGCCAGTGCCGTTTTCGACTATCTCGGTGTCGACTGCGAGGGAGCCATCGAAGACGGCGATTCGATTGCCGCTGGCGACACCGTTCTTAGCGTCAGCGGCGCGGCCCGTGACGTACTCCGCGGCGAGCGTGTCGCGGTCAACGTCGCTGGGCACGCCTCCGGTATCGCGACGAAGACCCAGAAAGCGGTCGCGAAGGCTGATTCGGTCGCCGACGACGTTCGCATCGCCGGCACCCGCAAGACCACGCCCGGTCTGCGCGGCATCGAAAAGCGGGCCGTCGTCGCCGGCGGTGGTGACACCCACCGGCTCGACCTCTCCCACATGGTGATGGTCAAGGACAACCACGTCGCCGAGATGGGGATGGACGGAGCCATCGAGCACGTTCGCGAACGGGTCTCCTTCGCCACAAAAATCGAGGTTGAGGTGGAGACGCCCGCAGACGCACCGCGGGCGGCCGAGGCTGGCGCGGATATCGTCCTACTGGACAACATGACACCGGCAGAAGTCAGCGAGGCCGTTGACGCGCTCCCTGCGGAGACAGTCGCCGAAGCCAGCGGCGGTATCGCTGTCGCTGACGTGCCGGACTACGCACGAACTGGTGTGGACATCATCTCGATGGGAGCGCTAACTCACTCCGCACCGACGCTGGATTACTCCTTCCGGACAGGGTGAGTTCGGCTTCGGAGTTCGACCGTCAGTCGCTCAGCGACCAGTATTGCTCAGGCGAAGTCCTCGAACGTCGGTCGGTCGTGGTCGCCGGGGAATCCGTCGACGGGCGCGGTCGTCTGGTCGCCGCTCACCATGTCCTTGACAGTCACTTCGTCGTTTTCCAGGTCCTGCTCGCCGACGATGACGACCGTCTCGGCGTTGATCGAGTCAGCGTAGTCGAGTTGTGCACCGAAGCTCCGCCCGGACACGTCAGATTCGACGACGTGGCCGAGACCGCGCAGGTCGCGAGCGATGCGCGCGGCCACGTCGCGGGTGTCGCCCACCTGCAAGACGTAGTAATCCGTCGAGAGTTCTTCGTCGGGCCAGACGCCGGCGCGCTGACAGAGCAGTCCGAGCGTCGCGTGCCCCGGCGCGAAGCCGACCGCAGGTGTGGGCTGGCCGCCAAATCCTTCGATGAGGTTGTCGTAGCGGCCGCCGCCGAACACCGACCGCGACACCTCGCCGGTGGAGTCGAAGCATTCGAAGACGACGCCGGTGTAGTAATCGAGGCCGCGCGCGGTCGTCAGCGAGAGCGTGCAGTTCTCCCGGACGCCGAAGTCCGCGGCAGCGTCGAGGACGTTCTGGAGATTCTCGACAGCAGCCTCGACGCGGTCAGTGCCGGCGAATGCGACGAGATCGTCGAGGTCGTCTTCGGGCGTCTCCAGCAGGTCGTCGAACTCCGCGGCCTGTGAATCAGAGAGGCCCGCCGCCGCGAGGAGGCCAAAGTACTCGTCGTCGTCGACTTTGGCGCGCTTGTCGACGGCCCGAATCGCCGCTTGTGTTGCTACGTCGGCGTCGAACGATTCCAGGAGACCGCCGAGGATGTCGCGGTGGGAGACGCGGAAGTCGAAGTCGTCGTCGGAGAGACCGAGACCGGCGAGTGCGTCGGCAGCGACGGCCAGGATCTCGGCATCGGCAGCGGGGTCGGCAGAACCGAAGATGTCGACGTTGGTCTGGTAGAACTCGCGAAAGCGGCCCTGCTGTGGTTCTTCGTAGCGCCAGAAGGGTCGAGTCGAGACCCACTTGACGGGTTTCGAGAGCTCCTGCTGTTTGGCGACGAACATCCGCGCGACGGTCGGAGTGAGTTCGGGGGTCAGCGCCACGTCGCGGCCGCCCCGGTCCTCGAAGGAATAGAGTTCTTCGACGATCTCCTCGCCGCTCTTGTCGACGTACATCTCGGTCGGTTCGAGCGCGGGCGTCCCGATTTCCCGGAAGCCGTAGGCTGCGGCGGTGTCCTCGACGGTGTCGATAACCTGCCGCCGGGCCTGCATCTCTGCGGGGTAGAAGTCACGGAAGCCCTTGATGCGGTCGTACATGTGCCGGGGTTCGACCAGGGCGCGCTTGAAAGCTTCTATGGCGACTCTTCTGCGTTCGCTTCCGTCTGGATTTCCTCGATTCGCTCGTCCAGTTCCTCGCGTGCCTCTTCATCGGTCGCACCCCAGTAGGCGATGACCGTCAGCGAGACGAGGAAGACGAGTGCCCAGCCGACGGTGTCGTAGCCGTCCGGGACGTACAGGTTGAACAGGCCATCCACGATACCCTCGAGGGAAAAAATGAGACAACCGGGCCGATAACCTCGCGGGGCAGGAAGTGGTCGACGTACGCGCGCAACACCTTCCAGTTCATATCGACTCTCCGATCGGTCCCCCAAGAAACGGTCGCTCCGGGCCGAGAACGAGCGTGGTACATTTCAACACACTCACAGTCTAGATGGGCACCCGGGCTCAGTTCAAAGTATATAGGTGACATGTATAGGTGTCTGCAAATAGAACGGACAGTTGCATGTCAGAGGCACAATCTGTATCGAAGACGCCCGAGATTACACCAGAACTGACCGCGTTTCAGCAGACGATTCTCACTGTTCTCGCAGAAGAAGCCCGCTACGGACTCGCGATCAAGCGCGAACTCGAAGCGTACTACGACACGGATGTCAACCACGGGCGACTCTACCCGAACCTCGACGACCTCGTCGCAGAGGACCTCGTCGAGAAGAGCGAACGAGACAAGCGCACCAACGAGTACGCCCTCACGGACGCGGGCTACGAGGCCTTGCTCGCCGATATCGAGTGGACCGTCTCGAAACTGAACACGAACGACGAGCGCCAGGCCGACCTCGAAGAACTGCTCGCACGCGTCGAGTAACGCGGATTACTGTTCCGTCCCGACACCCTCATCATCTTCTGCTGGCAGTCGCTTGAACGCGTCGCTGCCACCTTTTTCTCCTCGGGTCGCTCCCGTCAGTCGCAACCACTCGTCGAAAAACGTGGGCGAAAAACGGCTGCTCGTTTCACTCGCAGCCGGTGCTTTCTTCGTCTTCCTCGGCTGGCAGTCGCTTGAATGCATCTAGAATCGCCTGTTTTGCCACCGCACCGCGGGTCGACCAGTGGTGGGCGTAGTCGAGCATGTCGTCGTAGATGTCGGGTTTGCAGCCGGCGGCTTTCGGGTGGCCGCCGCCGTTGACCTGAGCGGCAACCTCGTGACACCGCTCGAAGTTCTCAGTCCCGCGAATCGAGGCACTGCCAGCGGGTTTGACGATAACGGCGGCGTCCGACCCCTGCTCGCGGAGCGCCTCGGCGACCTCGTTCTGTGAGCACCGGCCGTACGTGACGCCGACAGTCCACTCGCCGACGTCGCGGAGTTCAGCACGCTCGACGGCTTTCTCGATCAGTGCGTCCTTCTCGACGCGCTTCTCGGCGAGATACTCCTCGACTTCGGTCGGGAGGTCCGCACCGTGAGTCAGCACCGTCTCGATGTACTCCACTGGTTCGGCCCAGTAGGCGTAATCCGCGAGGTCGTCCGAACGGGCGTCCTCGCGAATCCAGAGGTCGTGGTCGCGGGTCACCGCCGCGAGTTCGGCGTAGCGCTCGTCGAAGTCGGAATCGAGTTCTTCGAGTGCCACATCGGTCGTACAGACCTCGTCGCTGTCACCGACTGTGAGGGCAACGCCCGCATCACGGACCGTCGCGGCGAGGTCGGGGCTCCACTGGTGGTGGTCGAACCAGGTGACGCTCTCGACGCGGTCGGTCAGGGCAGCTACGGCGGCGATGTCGTACTCGCTGTCCGGGCAGAGGTCACAGACGAACACGTCTGCCGCGGGTTCGGCGTACTCGCTTGCCCACTCGAGTGCCTCTTCCAGTTCGTGGGGACCGGCGGGCAAGAGCACACCCTCGTCGTGGGCGACACGGATCAGGGCCGTACACGCGAGACCGTCGGCGTCGGGGTCTGCGATGACCACGACGTTCGCACCCGCGAACGCTTCCGCTGCTTCTCGTTCGGCCTGTTCCTCCTCGATAGAGTCCGGTCGGAAAAATCCCGCGCCGGGGAGCACGGATTTGCGCCCGATGGAGAGTCGGTCGTCGTCGATGAGCCAGTCGTCCATACACCGTCGAACGGGCGAGCTACAAAGAAGGCCCCGGTCCCACCATACGGTCGGTTGTACGTCACTTCCGGAACTCACCGGGACGCCGGACGCAGGTGCAACCGACCGTATCAATCCATCGCTGCGCCGAGGTCTTCCTCGAGTTCTTCGTCGCCGAGCTGTCGAACCGTGAGGACGGGCGTCTTCGAGTGGCGAACGATGCCCTCGGCGACACTGCCGAGCAGGAACGCGTGGTCACCGTGGCGGCCACGGGTGCCCATCGCGATGACGTCCGCGTCGTGGTCGTCAGCGTAGTCCATGATTTCTTCGACCGGCTCACCCTCGCGGACAGCCGTGGTGACCGCACAGTCGGGAACCGTCTCTGCTGCACGCGTTTTGACGGCTTCGACCGCTTCACCGCCGGCAGTAGCGAGTGCGTTTTCGAGGTCGTCGCGGAGTTCGTCCGGCGACGCAGCGACGTCGCCGGCGTCGACGACGGAGAGGGCGTGGACAGTCGCCCCGAAGCGGTCGGCGATATCCAGCGCCATCCGGACGGCACGCTCGGCGCTCTCTGACCCGTCCGTGGCGATGACGACCGTCTCGAACATACACATCGCTACTACCGGTGGGTTAAAAAAGCCGCCCGATTTCGCCACCGACCGGCGGCTTTTTGCCGATGCCCCAACGACACAAGTGTGATGGGCGTCGAACTCGACCTCGTGCTCGCGCCGGTCGACACCAGCGACGAGAGCGAACGCGCTGTCGACTACGCGGTTGCGGTCGCCGACCGATACGATGCGAATCTGCACGTCCTGCACGTGCTGGACGAACGGGTCGCTCGTGGTATCGAGACTGGCGACGTGACCGCCGAGTCGGTCGCCGAAGAACACCGCGCGTTCACTGACCGTGTCCGCGAGCAACTCGATGACGGCATCAAACTCTCGAACAGTTCTGCGGCCGGCTTCTCCGCACAACGACTCACTCAGACGCCCGGCAGCGTCATCCTCGATGCCGCCGACGAACTCGACGCCGACTTTCTGGTCGTTCCCCGCGAGACAGAGACGGACAAGCTGGACGCGACGCTCGGCAAAGCAGCACTCTACGTCCTCGAATACGCGAGTCAGCCGGTCCTCTCGGTCTGACTGCGGCTCAGTCTTCGCCGAGACGTATCGCCATTTCGAGCTCGAAACTGGCGCTATCTGTCGTCTCGAAGCCGACTTTCTCGTATAGCCTGACCGCGGGGTCGTTCCACCGCTCGACGGACAACCAGACGCGCGTGATGCCCTCTTCTTGCCCCCAGCCCAGTAGCGACCGGACGAGTTCAGTCCCGATGAGCGCCCCCTGATACTCCCGCAGGACGAAGATCGCGAGTTCGAAGGCACCCGTCGTGTCCGGGACGAGCATCGCGTGGCCGACGGCGTTGTCCTCGTGGAATGCGACGACGTTCAGACAGTCCTCGGCGACGACGCTTTCGAGCCACTCCTGAATGGCGTCCTCACGGACCGGTGGGACGCCCTGTGCGCGGTCCTCCGGATTGAAATCGAGATACATCTCACGGAGCGCGTCGATAGCGTCACTGTCGACACGTTCGACAACGATGTCTCGGCCCTCAGCGTCGGTAAACTCGCGGGGCGGAGTCGGGAAGTCGTCGACCGGGTCGTCGGGAAATTCGGGAGTCATCTGACCAGAGTCACCGTGGTGTTTGCGTTCAACAGGACAAACTCAGACACCGGGTCAAGTTGTATCTTTCCGAGCGGACTGCGATGACCGCCGGCAAGTGCGATGCGGTCGACTTGCTCGTTTTCGGCCAGTGTAACCAGTGAGCTCCCGGGGTCGCCCTCGAGATGCCGAATCGAGGGCTCGAAGCCGAGGTCGTCGAGTTGGTCACGGATCGTCGCCTCTACGTCCGACAATGTCGACCCAGCAGCATCGCTGTAAATAGCGACTGTGAGATGGTCGCCGGCCGCCCGGGCGCGCTGGACAGTCTCTTCCAGCGCCCGCGCTGAGCGGTCGTCCCCGCCGACACCGAGCAGGATGTGCATGAGTGAGATGTCGGTACCGACCGTCAAAAGCCTCCCGGAGCGGCGACACCCTTTTTCGGTATCGGCCCCCACCAACGCGCATGACAGATGATTCCGGGCCAGCAGAAGACGATGCCGTCCAGCTCGAGGACGGGGCCGCCAACGATGCGACCGAAGACCAGCAATCCGAGACGGGAGACGCCAGCCCGGGAATCCCCGAGGACGTACGCACGTACGACCGCTTTACCAAAATCGACGGCAGCACCTACGACCGCGCCAACGAGTTCCTCCGCGAACGAACGTACATCACTGCCCGCGAGTGGGCCATCGCCCGCCTCTGTGCCGATTTCCGAACTGAGACTGGCGTCGAGATGACGAAAATCGGCGAGCATCTCCCCGAACTCGTCCCGTTCATGACTGATACCTACTCCCCCCAGGCAGTCAACCAGGCCCGTCACTCCTTCGAGGAGAAGGTCCGAACCGCCGGCGCGACCTTCCTCTACGGGGCGATGTCGGACTTTTTCACCGCCGAAGAACTCGACGACGTGATGTACGAAGCCACGGAAGTGGCGAAGTTCCTGCTCGAAGTCGAAGGGGTCGACCTCTCGGTCGAAGAGGAACTCCAGGCCGAGGACGACGTATCGGAGGTGATGCGGGAGGTCCGGGAACACAGCGCCGCGCTCCGCCACGACGAGGTGACCTGCCCGGAGTGTGGCCACCACATCGATACCGAATAGATGGACACTCGTGCCCGAGTGCTCACAGTCGACTTCTCGCTCGCACTCGGTGCGACGGTCGGCGGCGCGGTCGGTACCAGCGGCCCTCCCGGCTGGACTGTCGCTATCGCTATCGTCGGTGCCGGCATCCTTGCGTCGAGTCTCTACCTGACTGAGCAGACGCAAGTTCTCTCTGTCATCGACGAGCGGCGTCCGCTGTCTCACCTCGCTGCGTTCGGACTGACGCTCGCTGTCGGTCTCGTTCTCGTCCTCGGGTGGACCGTCGTCGCCTCACCAGCAGCGGCGCTGTTGCTCGGAATGGGGGTCGGGCTCGCCCTCTACAGACTCCAATACGGAATTCTTGCACCGATACCGGAGCGACGAGTCGAACAAGCCCGAGGGATGAAAGCGTTCGACATCGACCCCCCGACTGGTCAGTCCTGACCGGTCGAGTCTGTGGACGGCTCAGAAGCGTCCTGATGGGGCGAGAGGCCACGGACGTTCTGTCCGAGCGGGTCACCGAACGTCTCCGAGCCGTCGGCGTCGCGTTCGTAGACGATCTCTCCCCGGACCAGCGTTAGCTCGGGGAAGACCGCTTCCCACCCTTCGAATGGCGTCCAGTCGCACTTCGTGTGGAGTGCGTCCGCGCGGATGGGTCGCGTGCTAGTCGTGTCGACGAGCACCAGGTCGGCGTCGTTCCCTTCCGCAACGCAACCCTTGTTCGGGAGGTCAAAGATGTCCGCCGGGTTTGCCGCGGTGAGGTCCCGGACACGTTCGTAGGTGAGGTTTCCGTGGCGTGCCTCCGAGAGAAGAAGTGGGAGCGCCGTCTCGACGCCAGGGACGCCACTGGGCGCGTCCCAGATACCAGCGTCTTTTTCCTCGCTGGTATGGGGCGCGTGGTCGGTCGCAATCATGTCGACGGTTCCGTCGGCGACTTTCTCGTAGACGCGCTGGCGGCGCTTCTCCCGGCGGAGCGGCGGGTTCATCCGCCCGTACGTCCCCAACTTCGAGAGATCGCTCCGGGAGAGGAGCATGTGGTGTGGCGTCACTTCGCAGGTCATCCCCGCCTCGCTGGCAACGTCGATGCCGCCTGGCGTGCTCGTGTGCGCGATGTGGATACGCGCGCCCTCGTCGGTAGCAATCTGGCAGGCGCGCCGAACAGCCTCGACTTCGGCCTGTGCGGTCCGATAGGCGCTCCAGGCATCGGCATCGTCGCGCTGTTTCGCGCTCACGTTGAACTGCGTGGCGTCCTCGGCGTGGACCGTGACGGTCACGTCCCGCTCCGTTGCCCGCGCGAGTGCGTCGGCGAACAGGTCGGTCTCGATTCCCATCTCACCCGTCGAGTCCGCGAGGAACACCTCACCGAGCGCAAAGAGCCGGCGAGAGAGGAGCGTCTCGGGGTCCCAGTCGCCGGTGACGCCGCCGTTGATGCCGTAATCGACGAGCGACGTGTCCGCAAGTTCGACCTTCTGATCGAAGGCAGCACCGGTGACCGTCGGTGGGTCGGTGTTTGGCTGATCGACGACCGTGGTGACGCCACCCGCTGCGGCGCTTCGCGAGCCCGTGGCCCACGTTTCCTTGTGCGAGTAGCCCGGTTCGCGGAAGTGGACGTGCGTGTCGATCATCCCCGGCAAGAGTCGCTTGCCGCTGGCGTCGACGACCCGGTCGTCCTCTGCCGGGTCGAGGTCCTCCTCAACGGCAGCAATCGTCTCTCCGCGAATCCGGACGTCCCGCTCCCGTCCGTCCGCGAGCGTCGCGTCCCTGATGAGCATACCCACTCTCGACGCCGGGGTCTCCTAAGTCTCCCGGACCGCGGTTGAGCGACGACCCGTCCGGCAGAATCACAGTCCGTCGGAAAATACCTCGACGACGGCGTCGCCGACTCGCTTGGCGTCGGTGGGGCCGCCCGCGCGAGCGACGCTGCCGACGCTGCCTGGGTCGAAGGGTACGCCGAGCGCATCGTAGACCGGTTCGAGCACGTCGGCGATGGGCTGGTGATCACTGATGATGACGACGCCAGCAGTGACCGCAACGTCGCGGCGCACGCGCTGTGCGAGACCCGCTATCTTGCCGGTCGCTTGCAGCGAGTGTGTGCCGGGACAGAAGGAATCGGGTGGTTCGCCCTCGGCTGCGTCGACGCCGACGCTGTCGAGCGCGCGGACGAGTCGGTCAGTCGCCTCGACGTACCGCGCCTGGATGGCAGTCCGGTCGGCAGCCGGGTCGGCATGGACGAACGCGAGCGTCGAGCCGGTGTACGCGACAGCCCGACCACCGACCTCGCGTTCGACAGCGGGAAAGTCGCGCCGCTCGGCAGCCGCGGTGGCAGCGTCATAGCCGTCCATGCGAGCGTCACGGCGACCGAAGGCAACCTGCCGGTGTGGGGTCCAGACACGCAGGGCGGGGTCGCCGGTTTCGACTGCCGACTCGACCATCTCGTCGGTCCGCTCGCGATCGGCGGCGATAGTTTCGGCTCGACCACGGAGTACGCGCATAGCTGTCCGTTGGAGCGCAGCGACAAAACTGTCGCGGCGGGAAAGCGAGCAGGCGACGCGAACGGGAGATCACGGAACGGTGCGTCGCACTACCGCGAGCCGTCCCGTGGCGCTGGTCAGGACACGAGCGACAGTGGTCCCGTTTTGTCATATAAGCATCTGGGCGAAGAATGAAGCCCGCTCGCGCCAACCCGACGGTGATGGCAGTCACGCTCGGCCGGGACGTACTCCTGCAGTATCGCCGGTTTTCACTGTACAACTCGCCGTTCGTCGCCCACAACAGCGGCTGTGCAATCGACCTCTATCCCGGCGACGAGCAGAATCGGGTCGAGACTGCCCCCTCTCCGGTCGCGGGCGAAGTGCTCGAGACGCGAGCCGTCGATGCACCGCCCCAGCCGTACGCTGCCGATCAGGACTATCTCATTCTGGTCGACACCGGCGAGTACGTCGCGCGCCTGTTGCACGTGAAGCCGGGGATAACGGCTGGCGACACGGTTGCCGTCGGTGACCCGCTGGGGACACTGGTTCGGGCGGGCTTTTTCGCACCGTGGGTCCCCAACCACATCCATCTCGGTTTCCGAGAGCAGGACGCGAACCACCATCGAGCGTCGGGATCGCTCCCAATCGACGTGACGGTCGACCCCGAACCGGTACCGTGGGACGGCACCGGAACCGTCGCCGGGACTGGCGAAACGTGGGCGTGGCTCGACAACCCAGCCCATCCAGCGCCGGGCAAGCGCTTCGCTGGTATCGAGAGCGACGGCGGCGTCCTGGACGGTGGCTTCCCCCACTACGACGGTGGCGGGCTGCTCGGCGGCGGTAGCCGCGCTGAAATCGCCGGCCGGCGCGTCGGCAGCGTGTCCGGTCGAGACGTGACGTGGCGTGACTGTACGGTCTTGGCAAACGACGAACCGGTGACCGGAATTGCGCTGTTCTGTACGCGGGACCGTCTCGGTGTGAAATTGGTCGGTAAGGACATCTCGCTGGAGATGAGGGAAGAAGTGACCGTGACAGTGGACGTCTGAACGGTCGGAATAGAGCGCTTACAGTTCTTTCCGGAAGTGAATAAGTGTGTACTCGTCACCGCGCGTCGAGGTGCCCACGTGCTCGTATCCGTTGTCGGGGTAGAAGGAAACGGCGGCAGACTGTCGCTGCGCGGTCTGTGCCCGGAGCACCTCGACGCCGCGTTTGCGAGCGGCGTCTTCGAGTGCGGCCAGCAGGTCGGTTCCGACACCCTGCCGCTGGCAGTCAAGTGCGACGCGCATCCGGAACAGTTCTCCCTCCGTACCGTCGACGCGGAGCCCGCCGATTCCGACCACGCCACCGTTGCGCTCGGCAACGAGAAACTCCCCACCAGTATCGAGGTACGCCCCCTGCACGTCTTCGATGTCGTCGGGGTGGGGAATGTCCGCGGGGTCGGTTCCAGCCGCCCGCAGGACGCGGTCGTTGAGGCGACGGACGGCGGCAGCGTCCCGGGGCTGGTAGCGACGAATCGTCGTCACGCGAAGGTAACGTCGTCGAGTGCGGTCAGTTCGCCGAACAGGAAATCGGCGTGCTCCAGCGCATACTCGCGATGGTCGTCCTCGATAGCACCGACGGCGTCCTCGACGAGGACCGGACGATAGTCGCGCAGTCCGGCACTGGAAGCGGTGTGCAGCACACAGACGTTCGCCAGCGTCCCGACGATGACGAGGTCGTCGATGCCGTGTGATTCGAGATACCCCTCCAGTTGCGTCTGGTAGAACGCGTCGTAGGTGTGTTTCACGACGACGAGGTCCTCGTCGGTCGGGTCGAGTTCCTCGACGAGTTCGGCTTCCCAGGAGCCCTCGACGACGTGCTCGCCCCAGCGGTCGAACTCGTCGTAGTAGTGGGCGTCCTCGAACTGTTCGGGCGGGTGTACGTCTCGCGTGAACACAACGGGGGTGTCGGCATCGCGGGCACGCGCGACGAGCGTCGCACAGGGGTCGATAGCTGCCTCGCTTCCCGGTGCATAGAGGCTGCCATCGGGGTGACAGAACCCGTTTTGCATATCGACGACCACGACAGCGGTGGAGTCTGGGTCGACCTGCATACGTGTTAACTATAATTCGCCAACAAAAGGACTTTCTGAAGAGAAATGTTTTACAAGGAATCAGAGGGACAGACCGGCGCGTCGGACAGGCTTTTCTCTCAGTAGCCAAAGAGGGGTGTATGCGCCGCGCCGCCCTCCTGGTTGCCGTCTGTTTCCTCCTCGCCGGCTGTGCCGGTCTCGCCCCGGCTGCCGACGGTTCGACGGCAACACCCGAGACGACAGCGACGGCCGAACAGAACGACACGGCAAATGAGTCAGCAGCGGTCAGCCACACGGAGCGACCAGACCCTGAAAGCGACACGCTGGGCTGGGAGGACGGCTACTGGCACGACGACCCAATCAACGTGAACGCAAGCGACGGACTCAACGCCAGCGAGCGCGACCGAGCCATCTCGCGGGCGATGGCACGCGTCGAGCTGATTCGCGGGCTGGAGTTCGAGGAGTCGGTCAACGTCAGCGTCGTCAGTCGGAGCAACTACAGTTCCGGCGACAACCGGAACACGGACGAGACGTTCCGACGGTTCGACAACGCGAAGTTCGAAGCGCTGCACCTCATCGGTACCCAGAACGATTCGCTCGACGAACAGGCGGAGACCCTTGACCAGGCCGTCGCCGGCTTCTACAGCCCAGGACGTGGGGATATCGTGCTCATCTCTAATTCGGACAGTCCGCAGTTCGACGGCGAGCGAACGCTCGCACACGAGCTCGTCCACGCCCTCCAGGACCAGCACTTCGACCTCGCGAACGCCGACGCCGAGACGCGCGACGCCTACAACGGTCGAAACGGTCTCATCGAAGGTGACGCACGGACCGTCGAACAGGCGTATCTCGACCGCTGCGGCGAGAACTGGTCCTGTCTCCCGTCTGAGCAGTCAGGTCCAGGGCAAGCACCCGACGACGCGACCGAAGCGAGTGCCCCTGATGTCCATCTCGGCATCTATATTCTAGAGTATTTCCCGTATAGCGACGGTATCGGCTTCGTGCAGTCGCTCCGCGCTGACGGTGGCTGGGACGCCGTCAACGATGCATTCGAATCGCCGCCCACGAGCGCCAAACCCGTCATCTATCCGTCGGAGTACGGTCAGTTCCAGCCTCGGGACATCGAACTGACCGACCAGACGAGCAACGGCTGGGAGCGCGTGCGACCGTCGACACGCGCCGACTACGCCACGCTCGGTCAGTCAGGGCTGACGGCGATGTTCGCGTACACGCTCTACGACGACTACAACCGGAGCGCAGTCGTCGGACCGCGCACTTTCCTGAACTTCGACGGTGCGGGCAGTGTCAACACGACCGACCCGTTCAATTACGACCTGCCGGCGACTCGCGGCTGGACGGGCGACCGGATGCACGTCTACCAGCGGGATGGCGAGACCGGCTACGTCTGGCGACTCGGCTGGGACTCCTCAACCGACGCACAGCGCTTTGCTGACAGCTACGAGCAACTCCTCTCGCACTGGGGCGGCAGCCAGCAGCCGGCCGGCCACTGGGAGATTGCCGAAGATAGTCCCTTTACCGGTGCTGTCGACGTGGCCGTCGACGGTGACACCGTGACCATTGTCAGCGGCCCGAACCCAGACGCTCTCGAAGACATCCACGGGGAGGCGAAATGAAGCGGGTACTGCTCGTCACACTGCTGGTCGTCCTGTCAGGATGTGCGACACTCGGCGGCCCCGACGGTGCGGGCTCGGCGGCCGAAGATCCCAGCCAGGACCAACTCGGCTGGGAGGGTGGCTACTGGTACAACGACTCTATCGACGTGGACGAAAGCGACGGCCTCAGCGAATCGGAGTTGGGAATCGTCGTCAATCGATCAATGGCGCGCATCGAGCAGATGCGCGGGCTGGAGTTCAACGAGTCGGTGCCAGTCGAGATTATCAACCGGAGCGAGTACCGACAGAACCAGCCCTTCGAAGCGAACGCCACGCATTCGAAGTGGAACAATCAGGTCTGGGAGGCCCTGTTGCTGGTCGGCGAGGACCGAAACGTCAGCGCCGTCTTCGAAGACGCCTACGGCAGCGCGGTGCTCGGCTACTACTCGCCGAGCGAGGACCGCATCGTCATCGTGAGCAACAGTGACGAGCCGAAGATCGATCGCGGAACGCTGGTTCACGAACTCGTCCACGCCCTCCAGGACCAGCAGTTCGGTCTCGGAGACGCACCAGAGACGCAAGATGCACAGCTGGCACGGAACGGCGTCGTCGAGGGCGAGGCGACGGTCATCGAGCGACGCTACAACCAGCGCTGTGGGGGCGAGTGGTCGTGTATCGAGTCGTTCCCGTCTGGCTCGGGTGGTGGAAACATCGATCGTGGCGTCATCACCGTCATCAGCTATCCGTACGCCGTCGGCCCGTCGTTCGTCGAAGCGATCGAGCAACGCGGCGGGTGGGACGCTGTCGACGACCTCTACGACGACTACCCGCCGAGCACCGAGCAGGTTTCGAACCCCTCGCAGTACCCCGACGAGGAACCCGTCGACGTGTCCATTCCTGATCGGTCGGACAGCGAGTGGTCCCGGTTCGACCACGACCCGGTCGCAGACACCGCCGGCCAGGCGTCGATTCAGGTGCTGTTCCAAATGAACGGCGACGCGAGCGGCGGGTACACCGGTCCCGTCAGTGACGGCTGGGGCGGAGATACGCTGATTCCGTACCAGAACGGCGACCAGTACGGCTACGTCTGGGAGCTCGCCTGGGACAGTCGCGCGGACGCCCGTGAGTTCCACGACGCCTACCGCGACGCACTCGCCAGCCACGACGCGCGCGTTGAGGGTGACGGCGTCTACGTCGTTCCCGAATCGAGTTCCTTCGGCGACGCCTTCCGCGTCACTCGCGACGGGAACCGCGTGCGCATCGTCAACGCACCGACCGTCGACGACCTCGACGATATTCACGCCGAGTAAACTACCCTCCCCTACTTCGCTCGGGGGCAATGGCCCCGCTCGCTCGTTGAGGGGAGGGCTTTCGCGTGGACTCCCGTTCTACGCCTCAGATGAAGCGGGAAGGTCGTACTCTCCACTCACGTTCAGCGTCCCGCGATTCAAGCGCACGTCTACGGGTGCGCCTCCGTCGTCTGCGTTTTGCCGACGCCGGAGATACTGAAGGCCGATGTTTTTGGAAGCGTTGTAGTCCGCGTGGTTCTGGTAGCCGCAATCCAGACACTCAAAGTCCTCGTCGTGGCGGTTGTCGTCGTGGGTAAACCCACAGGTCGAACACCGCTTCGATGTGTTCCGTGGGTCCACTTGGACGGCTTCGATGCCCTGCTCTTTGGCCTTGTATGCGACGTACTCGGAGAGGCGACGGAACGCCCACAGATGGTGCCACGACGCCTGTGGGACGTTCTCACGAATGTCGGTCAGGTCCTCGAACACGATATGCGAACAGTCGTGTTCGGCGGCTTCGGCTACGAGTTCGTTGGCGACACGATGCAGGAATATCTCGAAGCGTCCGTCCTCTTTGCGCTCGACACCTTCTATCGCGTCGTGTGCCGCCCGTGTCCCGCACTGTTGGAGGTCGCCACGCCGCTTCTCGTACTCTCGCTTCCAGTGGGTAAACTCGTCTGCCGACCAGAACCGTCCTGTCGAAGCGACCGCGAGTTGATTCACACCGAGGTCCACACCGAGGACTGTTCTGTGCCCGGTCGTGGAGTCGGTGTCGTCGTCCTCTTTGAGCATTGACGCATGGAGATACCAGTCGCCGTCGCGGCGATGGAGTGTCGCCCGCCGAAACTCGTAGTCCTCGTTGGCAACGTACTTCGTCGGCGGTGTGTCGGCGTCGTCGGGAAGAATATAGTCGCACTCGATACGCCCGTCCGGTGTCGATAGCGAAACGTGGTCACGGTGGAACGTGGCGCTTCGCCTATCGTAGACGGCGGTATCCGCCGTGAACGTTGGACGTGACGTGTCTTGGTCGTTCTTGATTCGTTCGATACCGCTCTTGATGGATTCGACGGCCTGATGAATCCCTTTCTGGACGAGATTCGCGGTCAACTCCGTATCCTCGCGTAGCTGGTCGTACAGCGCATCTTCGGCCTTCGCCTTGGATGTGACGTGGTAGCCGTCGTCGCCGTGCCAACACCACTTGCTCGCGGTGTTGGAACAGTATTTGAATTGCTCGATAGTCTCCCGCAGGTGTGTATCCGCTCCTTCAGGTGTGTCGAGCTTGATAACGGCGGTTCGACGGTACTCCACGATATTTTCATATATCTGCTTGTAGTTACTTATACTGTCTGACGTAAGCCTTTCAAGAATTTCGCCACTCCGGGGTGGCGAATATCTTTACGAAGTTACGTCCAACAGTATTAATTATTGGGAGTTAGCAGGCAACAGTCTGGTGTCTGGTTGATACCGGGGTCGGCTTCTGCTCACGGGCCGCAGGCCCGTTCGCATGGTCCGTGAGACTTCGTCTCACGCTATCCTCCCCACCCTACTCGCTTGTGCTTCCGCCGGGGCCGGAAGCCCGGCGCTCCTTGAGGGTGGGGCCTCCGCCTCGAATTGGGAGACGGAGCGGACACGCCGCGACGGGTCAGCAAACTGCAGACGAATCGTCTGCACGCCAGCCCTCTGAAAACAAAATGTTTTCATTACACAGGATGAACGGGCCGACATGGCGGAGTTCGATATCGTCCCGTCGGAGGACATCGCGGCGGGACGAGCGACGGACGCGTACTTCGATCGGACGATGGAGGCCCTGCAACACGCGGGCAAGAATCCGACGGTCGTCACTGAGGTGACCTTAGACCAGTTCCCGACCGGGGAGTGGAACGTCTTTGCGGGCGTGGAAGACGCTGCCCAGTTGTTGGCCGGGTACGACGTCGACGCGGACGCGCTCAGAGAGGGGCAACTGTTCGACGGCGGCCCCGTGATGCGCATCGAGGGTCGGTATCAGGAGTTCTGTCGGCTAGAGACGGCACTGCTTGGCTTTCTCTCCCATCCGACTGGCGTGGCGACGCGCGCGCTGGAGACCCGGCGGGCAGCCCCCGACTCGCTCGTGTTGAGTTTCGGGACTCGACACGTTCACCCCTCGATTGGGGCGATGATAGAGCGGTCGGCGCTCGTTGGCGGCCTCGACGGCATCTCGAACGTCGCCGCGGGCGAGGTCATCGGCCGCGAAGCCGGCGGGACGATGCCCCACGCGCTAGTCATCTGTTTCGGCCGCGGAAATCAGGAGCAAGCCTGGCGGGCCTTCGACGAGGCCGTCGGCGAGGACGTGCCACGCGTTGCACTCTGTGACACTTACGACGACGAAGTCGAGGAGACGCTCCGTGCGGTCGAAGCCGTCGAGGACCTCGACAGCGTCCGCATCGATACGACCAGTTCCCGCCGGGGCGATTTCCGACACATTCTCAGAGAGATTCGCTGGAAACTCGACGCGCGCGGGCACGAGGATATCGGTATCTTCGCGAGCGGCGGTATCGGACCGGAGAGCATCCGCGAACTGCGGGACGTGGCCGCTGGCTTCGGCATCGGCAGCTACGTCTCCAACGCCGACCCCGAGGACTTCGCACTCGACATCGTCGAGGTGGAAGGGGAACTGGCAGCAAAACGCGGCAAACTCGACGGCAAAAAGGAGGTCTACCGGACGCCCGACGGCGCACACCACGTCGGGCTGGCCGACCGTGACGGTCCCAAAGACGGCGATCCGCTGCTCGAACCGCTCATTCGAGACGGCGAGATAGTTCGGGAGTTCGACATCGACGCTGCAGCCGAGCGCGCGGCCGAAGACGCCGAAACGGTCGGATTCGGTCGGTAAGGAGTCTCGGAAATTCTCGACGGAAAATAGCTTAGACAGTCATCGACACCGCGTCCATCGACAGGAACGCCGTCTCGTAGCCCTCGTGTCGAGCAATCTGTGGTGGTGCAGCGACGGCGATATCGATGGTGTCACCGGCCTGAACGCCGTCGACGACTGTGCCGTAGTGGTAGCCGATGTCGGGGTGAATCGTATCGGTCAGGTCGCCCTCGAAGACCGCCTCGCCGTCGCGGGAGAGCGTCGCCGACAGCGACATGAACGGAAGCGGGTAGCGGTTGTACGGCGTCCGCGCGGAGACTGCGAGATACGTTCCGTCGCCGTCGACACCCGCCGGGACGGAGTCGAGCGCAGTCGCGACGATTTCGGCGTCGCCGCTCGTTCCATCGTCAAGTAGCTGTCCCGGCAGCGCGGACGGCTCGGGAACCCGGCCGGACGGCCGCATGCCCATCTCCATCGGGTCGACGGCGTCGCGTTCGCCCTTCCGGTCGTCGAGGAGGTCGTAGGACACCTCCTCGAGCGTCGCCTGGTCGAACGACAGCTCGATAGAAAACGACTGCCGATCGGTCGTGAGGTCGGCGAGCCCCCCGGACAGACGGGTCCCGACGGGTCCGAAGTCGACGGACACGTCGTAGGTCCCGTCGCCGTCCAGTTCGACGTTGTCACCGAAGTGAACACCCATGTTCTGGGAGAGCATCGACCAGAGTTGCTTTTCGGAGAGCACCGACGACCCGTCTTTCGCGGCCGAGACCACCGCCGACGACGTGGGGATGACCGTCTCCGTCTCGCCGTCCCAGGCGGTCAGCATCAGGTGGACGGTGTCGCTGTCGGCGATGTCGACTTTCGACGTTCGGTCGCTCGTCGTCCGCCAGAACCGGTGGGGGAAACTGTAGGACAGCGAGAACCGGTAGCGGCCGCTCTCGGTCATGCCGACCATCTCCATGCCCTCGACGTGACTGGGGACGTAGACAGCATCGGGCCGGTTCTCGACCAGCGGCGGGGTGCGCCCCGTCGACTGTGTCGTCGTCTCCAGAATGCCCGAACAACCGGCCGTCGCCAGCGCGGTCGTCGCGCCGGCGGCTGCGAGAAATCGGCGTCGTCTCATTGGGCCCGCCTAGTGGCGCGACGGCTAAGCACATTCTGGTACGGGTCTCGAAACGGTCGACTCGAACCCCGGGATATCGAACTCACGCCGGCCGGGGCGTGGGAAGCGCACGATGCTCGCGCGGCGGGACGAGGTAGTTCCCACGGCGTTCGACGGTCATGTACTGCAGGATGCCGTTGTTCGAACGCTGTCGGACGGCTCCCTCGTCGGCGAGATCGGTGCCGTTCATCATCGACCGGGTCGCGACGAAATCGGAGAGGCGCTCCTGCAGCGAGATGAAATGCACCGTCGCCCGGTCGTCGTCCGTCGAGTCGAAGTCCCGCCGGAGAATGATAGGACCGTCACCGTCGCGAGCGCGAGCGGCCTTCTGCGTGTGCCCGACGACGCCCGCCTCCGCGTCCTCGCTGGCGTGGGCTGGACAGCCGTGTTCCTCTATCTGATTGCTGTTTCCGAGATTCGCGCCAGTGCCCTCGATGAGTTCCTCCTCGGCGTGGAACGGACAGAACATCTCGGCCTCACGGGCGTACTGGTCGTTTTGCTCGTACCACTGGGTCAGGTCCAGCCGAATCACCGACGCCTGCTGGGTCGTTCCACCCGAAAACGGGCCGTCATCGATAGTAACGCGGTCCTCGCTGGCCTGGCTCTTCTCGAAGCCCGATTCGAAGCCCATGTACATCGGCGCGTCCTCCGAGATCGGTTCGGAGTCGGGAATTCCGTCGACGTCCTGGTGGTCGGCGGGCAACCCGTCGCCGATGAATCCCGTCCGGCGTTCGACCCGCGAGACGGTCTCGGGCAACCCGGTGACTGAAACGCCGTTGAGTTCGTCGGTTTCCCCGCGCAACGCCTCCTCGGCCCCGAGGACGACCGAGCCGTAGTTGCTGGCGAGGTGGATCGCCATCTCGGCAGTGTCGGCGTCGGGGTCCTCGAAGGGTGCGAGCGCCTGCGGTTCGGGCAGGTCGACGCTGTCGGGGAGCGACTCCTCGAACTGGTCGAAGTAGTCTGGCGAGTAGCCGACGGTAAAGAGCAATCCCTCCGGTTGCCAGGCGTAGGCCCGTTCCAGTGCAGTCAGCGCCTCGGCGACGTGCTCGCGGTCGGTCTCGGGGTCGCCGTCGTAGTCGAACAGCGCGAAGACGTGATGGCGCGGGGGGACGTGGTTGCCGTGGTCGTCGGTCGACAGCGCGTCGTTCCAGGCGTGCTGGCGGGCGGGTACCCCGTCGGGGCCGCCGGTCGGGAGGTCGAGGTTCTCCCCGTCGCTCTCGCGCTGGAGACACGCAGAGAGCGCCGCAGTGCCACCGATAGCGACGGCGGCTTTGACAAACGCCCGACGGGAGACGCCGCTGTCCGGGCTCGGTTTCATCGGCATCTTCTAGGAGTTTCTCGTGTTAGGGTGTTGTGGTGTGGCCGTCGAACGTCGAGCGATCGATCGCTCGGCCGAAAGGTAACGATTATAGGTCGCGCCCCAGGAGTTCCAATTATGCAACGTCGAGCCGCAGCGGTCTATTTAGTCATCTTCGTCGCGCTGGCTGGCGGCGCGTACGCCTTCATCGAAGTCGGCGCAAGCGAGCCAGAAGTCAGCCTCGACGGACCGACCCACTCCGAAGACGATACGTTGTCGGTCGGCGACCGAACGTACACAGTCACCGGGATATCGGCTGAGTCTGGTGAGGACGGTATCACTCGCTCCGGAGAGCTGACCTGGTTCAACGAATCGGCGATAGCGACCGAAGAGTTAGAGAACGACTCGACCGTCGCCTTCAACGACGGCGAGTACACCGTCGCCATCGCAAACGAGAGCAACATCACCTCGTTCGATCTCGTCGAGTCGCGCAACGTCTCGGCGATTCTCGCCGACGATCCAGACGTCGAGGGAACGGTGACCGGTGACGACGATCAGGAGTACGTCCGCTTTACCAATGGGTCTACGCAACTTCTCTCGGAGTATCTCGACCCGGCCGACACCGTGACCGTCTCGACCGGCGATACGTTCCCCTACCAGCAAGAGAACGAGACCATCGACACGACCGTTGCAGCAGTCAGTTCCTCGGCGGTGACCCTGCAATGGGACAACCCGCAGAACGAGACCATCGACCTCGAAGAGGGCGGGAACATCACGCTCAACGGTGAGCAACATTTCGCTCACTTCCCGGACAACAGTTCCGTGAAGGTGCTCGCCAGCGGACAGTACTACAGCTCCTATCAGAGTGAACTCGCCGACGTCGACGCGTTCGGCGACCGCATCGTCGGCCTCTGGGGCATCGTCATCCTCTCGCTCCTATCGAGTATCATCCTCATCGCCGCAGCGTACCTCCCCAACAAGGGCTAATCGCGGTTCGCGTTTTTCGACACGTTACGTCCGCCAGCAGCGCGGCTACGCGTTCGAGCGGTGGCCGACAAAATCTCGCAGAAAATTGGGTTCGGCAGAACGTTACTCGTAGCTCAGCCAGACGAGTCCGGCACCGAGCGCGACGGTTACCACGACACCGACGAGTTGCAACACGACCGCAATCGTGCTGTCGGCCGTCGCCCAGGGCTGGCCAACCAGCGTCCCGAGGCCGATAAGGACCAGCAGAACGCCGGTCAGCATCCCGAGTGACTCCAGTGGATCCTCGAACTGAATCGTTTCCATATCCCCACTGTCGGACGCTACCGGTTGTAAATGACGTGGTTTCGGCAGCAGACGATCGTCTGTGAACGACGGGAAACGCGCGCGTCTCCCGGGAGTTGAACCACGCCGTCGGCTCGCTATCGCTCGCCGCCGTCTGATTCAACTCTTTCCTGCCGGTTCACTCACCGCCTCGTTGCTTGCGGCTTCGCCGCTCGCCACCGTGGTGGTCACTTCGTTTCCGCCACGCACCACTCGGCGGTTCGTTGCACGGGCCGGGAGGGAGTTGAACCCCCGACCATCTGGTCTCTTCCGCACCATCACGTCGATGACTGCGTTAAAAGCCAGACGCTCTGCCTAACTGAGCTACCGGCCCTCGTATGAGGGAGGGGATTGCGGCGGCTAAGTAGTTACGATTCGTCGAACCACGCCGACAGCGCGTCGGCGATGAGGTCACCTGGCGGTGAGTCATCCAGCGACGCCCGACGACGGAGTTCACAGTACACGTCAGTCGGGAGTTGGACGACGATTTCGCCGAGTGTGATACCTTGCTGGGCGAGCGCGCGTTCGATGTCCGCGCCGTCGTTGACAGCGCTGGCGACCGACCGGACCTGCCGGACCGTCAGGTCGTGGTCGAGGACCGCCCACGCGAGGTGGAGCCGGGCCTCACCGGAGACGCGCGCGATGTGTTTGGCCGCGGTCGGAGCGATGTCGCCGCGCGCGACGTGACGACGAATCGACTGCGGGAGGTCGTGTACCCGTGACCACTTCCGAATGAACGAGACAGTCACGTCGGTACCGGCCCGCTCGGCAGCAGCCTTGTAGGAGCCTTCGCCACGAACCAGTGCAGCACACGCCGCCGCGCCGCGCAACATCATGACGTTGTCGTCGGCGCCAGCGGTGTTCTGTGCGAACGCGGCCACCGTCTCGGCAGCGAGTGCGAGGCTCTCGGCGTCCTCGGGGTCGAAGGCCACGGCCTGTTCTGCATGCTCGCCAGTGAGCGTCGGGTCGCCACGGATAACGGGTGCGCCGACCGGTGACTCACGGTCTGTGGGCGGAGACTGGTCCTGCCCGTCGTCACTCATCGGTCTGGAGTATGGGCGGAACGGACAAAAACCCTAATCGTCGGCCTCTCGCTGCTCGGAGAGGTGCTCCCAGACCTCTGCGCAGCCACACCCGTCTTCAACGTCGTCGAGATGGTCTGTCGTCGCCTCTTCGTCCTGCGTCGGGTCTGGTGTCGTCGTCATATGTTGTTCTCCTCGATGGTGCCACGCCAGTCGCCGCCGACCGGCGCGGACCTGTCTGCCATCGCTCCTCCGTATTACCCCCATTTACTTAACTACGATTTCACCTGTAAACACTACCCTGACTCCCGTCTACCGGCAACTGGTTCTTCTATCTCTGACGCTGTTCGAGCGAGAGTTGACCCTTTGATCCAGGTCGTGCGGGCGCTCGCGTGCGACTCGACAATGTAGAGTACACCTCAAACCGCAGGACACAACAGTATCATCAGACGAGTTCGCCGAGCGTTCACACACATCAGTCCACCGCACGGAGCAGTCATCTCACGGCGTCAACAAACAGTCACAACGACTCAGACCCGCCCAGAAGCGGCCGACACAGGAGGGAAGTTGTGATTCCAGGCAGTGTGATAGGGAGCATAGATGCGGCAATATATTCTTGTTTTCGGGGTGGCAATCCGACAGGACATCTGGGTGGAAGCGGACCGATCAGTTGTGAGGGGATGTCACTGGCGGGAATACTGTAAAATATCGAAAATCGCCGCGATCTCCGGGCGACCAATCGCCGAGATGGTCGGATTGCCCTGTTGCTTATTTCATCTCGTCGAGCTGGTCCAGGAGTTCATCCTGGGACGCGTCAGACTCGAAGGAGATGTCGCCGTCGTGGGTGTTCTCGTGGACGGAGACGCCGTCGTTGTCGTCCACGTCGCCTGCGTCCTGGTCCTTCTGTTCGGATTCATCGTAGCTCCCAAATCCCATATGTGATGATGGGCCCCCCACCCTTGAAAACGGCATGGTTTGCTGGCACCGTGCGACTCGGTTTCAGGCAGCGAGTGAAACGTCGAGATAGAGCATGACCACGATGCCGGCCATCAGCCCCAGCGTCGCGACGCGCTCGTATCCGTGCGTGTGCGTCTCTGGGATGATTTCGTCGCCGATGACGAAAAGCATCGCGCCCGCCGCAAACCCCATCGCGTACGGTAGAATCCCGGCAGCGAGCGTGACAGCGACGGCTCCGAAGACGGCGAGTGGAATCTCGACGACGCCCGCACGGATGCCGGCGAAGGCGGCGTAGGCCCGGCGGTCCAGCCCGGCGTTGACGGCCGCGACGGAGACTGCCAGTCCCTCGGGGATGTTCTGAATTCCGATAGCGAGCATCAGTGCGATGGCGTTTGGTACGTCCCCGGATCCGAAGCCGACACCGACAGAGAGTCCCTCCGGCATGTTGTGCAGCGTAATCGCGAGAACGAACAGGACGAGCGACGCGAGCCGTTCCTCCGAGATAGGCAGGGTATCCGGCGGGTCGGCAGCGTCGGAGCGACGTTTGCCGGTCAGCAGGTAGTGGGCATGCGGGACGAGCAGGTCCGCGCGGTCGAGAAACGCCGCCCCGACGAGCACGCCAGCGAGGACGGGAATCGGACTGCCCCCCGGCGTCGCCTCGATACCGGGAAGGATGAGACTCGTGAAACTGGCCGCAAGCATCACGCCGGCCGCAAACCCGAGCGCGGCGTCGAGCGAGCGCTCGCTGGGATTCCGCCAGACCAGGACCAGCGACGCCCCGAAGAGATTCAGTACGGCGATGAAGATACCTCCGACCAGACCCTGAACCAGCGGGTCCGTCCCGACAATGGCGACGAAGGTATCGGCAACCATACTGCACCTGTCGGCTGGCGGTGGTTTGAATCTATGGCCGGGTACAGCCAGCGCGGCCGGTTACGCTTCCGGCAGAATATCACCGAGTGACGCCCCGACGGCCATCACGACGGCTGTGACGAGCGTTTGGCTCGCCGCCACGCGCGGTGTCGTCCAGTCGACTCGACCCCAGATGGTCATCAGTATCAGCGCGGCCCCGCCGGAGATTGCGAGAATCCCGATCAAGCGGATCGAAATTACGCCAAAGAGCAGGTCCTCTTCGACCTTCTCGAACTCGACAGAGCGGAGAATCCCGAGGACAAGCGCCAGTCCGAACAGCAACGTCACCCCGACGAACAGCGGTCGCGTGGCGAGATAGACGCCAATCTCCAGCGTGCCTCCTTCGACTATCATCGGAATTCCGAAAATGAAGCTGCCGACGAGTGCCTCGCCGGCGTCTCTGCTGTCGAACCCGTCGCGTAGCCGGCCGAACATGCGAGGCCGTGCCCGTTCGAGCGTGCGCATCGCTTCTCTGACCTGCTCGCGTTCCTCGGCGCTGTCGACGAACTCCTCGAGTTCTTCGAGTTCCTCGATGGCGTCTCGGAAGTCGGGGTCACTGTCGCGTTCGCTCACAGCCATCCCCTCCGGCGGAAGTGCGCCAGGATGACCGCGACCATCAGCGCCATCCCGAGCATGACCGCGAGATAGCCGAACGTCCAGCCCAGTTCCGGCATGTTGTACGGCGAGTCGGCGAAGTTCATGCCGTAGACGCCGACGACGAACGTGAGCGGGATGAAGATAGTCGCGACGACGGTCAGGGTCTTCATGACTTCGTTGGTCGACTGAGAGACGGAGTTGAGGTAGATATCTCGCGCCCCGTTCGTCAGGTCACGGTACGTCTCGGTGAGGTCGACCACCTGGACCAGGTGGGTGTACACGTCCCGGTAGTACTTCTCGGTCTCCTCGGCGACGAACGCCGAGTCTCCGCGAGCGAGGGCGTTGACTGCCTCTCGTGCCGGCCACACGATCTTCCGGAAGGCGAGCAAGTCCCGGCGAACGGCGTTGATGTGTTCCAGCGTCTCGATGTCGGTCGAGGTGACGACGTCCTCCTCGATGCGTTCGATTTGCGTCTCGAGGTCGTCGAGGATATCGAGATACTCGTCGACGAGCGCGTCGACGACACGATAGGCGATGAAGTCGGGGCCACGCTGGAGGAATCGTGGGTCTTCGGCGAGAACGCGGTTCCAGACAGTGTCGACCGCCGGGACGGTCGCTGTCGAGAGCGTCACCAGCCAGTCCGGTCCGATGTAGATACCGACCGCCTCCGCGTCGACTTCCTCGTCGAAGGACTGCTCGCCGCGGCGCAGCTCGGCGTCTTTCAACAGCGTAAACGAGTAGTCTGGAAACTCCTCGGTCTTTGCCCGAACGTCGGCATCGACGTTCTCGACGGCCAGTGAGTGGATGTCGAACGCCTCGGCGACGTGGTCCAGTTCTTCGGGCGTCGCCTCGGTCGCCCGAACCCACGTCGTCGCCGTTGCGTCGCGGGCGGCCGAGATATCGTCGTGGCGCTCGACCACGTCGGCGTCGAAGACCAGCGCGTCGATCATTCCGTCCCCCCGACCGCGACCAGCGTCACGCCGACCATCAACAGTGCAATCGTAAACGCCCGGCCCGGATATGCGACGACGATACCGAGTGCGTACCCTGCGAGCGCGAGAAGGGATGCCCCTCCACCGAGAACTCGCAGCCTGTTCATACCCCGTCTGTGACGGGCGGCCGTAAAAACGCTACCGGGGCCTGTGACTACTCGATCAGCCCGGGACTAGTCTGCCCTACCAGGCCGCTTCCAGCACGCCCTCGATGTCCGCCACGGTAGCGTCCAGCCCGGCGGGCGCGTTCGACATGAAACTATCCGCGAGGACGTGTTTGGCGACCGACGGGAACTCCTCGGGACCGGGACCGTCCACGTCGCGGAGACGCGTCGGGAGACCGAGTGCGTCCCGCACGTCTGCGACGGCGTCAACGATTGCCGCAGCCGTGTCGTCGGCGTCGGCAACGTCGAACGCTTCGGCCAGTAAGTCTCGGCGGCCGTCGACGCGGTCGAAGAGAAAGGCGAGCGCGTGCGGGGCGACGACCCCGTGAGCTGCACCCTGCTGGACGGGGTAGGTCCGGGTCAGCCCGTGACCGAAGGCGTGGATCAGCGAGAGCGTGCCCACGCCGGGCCGGGAGATGCCGTACTGGACGAGCAGACAGCCGCGGACGAGCGCGTCGTACACCCACTCCGCTCGTGAGCCGTCTCCGAACGCGAGCAGGCCGTCCTGGAACAGCGAGAGACCACGAACCGCGGTAGCGTCGGTCACTGGCGTCGCAGTGCTGGCGTAGAGCGTCTCGATGCCCTTGTCGAAGCCGTTCATCGCCGAGGCCGCGAGGATGTCGTCGGGCGTCGTCGCGACGAGCGCGGGGTCGGCGACGACGGCTGCCGGCATCAGTCCGGGGTCGGAGATGCCACCGCTCGCTGGCTCCGGGACGAGACCGTTCTCGGGCGTGGCGGTCATCCCCGCGACCTGGGAAACGTCCGCGCCAGCCAGCGTCGTCGGGACGGCGACGATTGGGACCAGTTCCTCGTCGGGAACCGAGAGGGTGCCAGTCTCGGCGAACTCGCTCCCCGCGGCGGCGTAGGCGTCGGCCGGCGAATTGTTGGCGTCGGCTGCCGCCACGCGAGCGGCGAGAACGCTGACCTGTTTGGCCACGTCCAGACTGCTCCCGCCGCCGAGTGCGACGATGCAGTCGGCGTCCAGTTCGCGGAGTCGGTCCGCGGCGCCGGCAGCAGTCGCCAGCCGCTTTTCGGGCGTCGTCTCGGCGAAGACGCCGGCGAGTCGGTCACCCAACCCCTCGCGAACGGGGTCGATAACCGCGGACGTGGTACCGACAGTCTGCCCACAGACGACGAGCGCGCGCTCGAACCCGTTCGCAGCGAGTTCGTCGTCGAGTTCGCGGGCGCTGTCGCGGCCACACCGGAGCGTGGGCGCGTCGTACTCGAACCGGAACGGGTCGGTCACGCGGGACGGCGCAGTGATATCGGTGTCGTCTCCGGTCATCGCTCAGTCACCGCCGACCGGCGAACCGTCGAACTCGGGGAGTTGCGCCTCGATTTGCTCGCGCTGTGGTTCGAGGCGCTCGGGGAGCACCAGGCTCGACCCGAGTTCGTCGAGGTCCTCGTCGACGGTGAATCCGGGTTCGAGCGTCGCCATCTCGAAGAGGACGCCGCCTGGTTCGCGGGTGTAAATCGACCGGAAGTATTTCCGGTCGACGACGTCGGTCGGTTCGAGCGCGGCCGCGGCGTACGCTTCACGCCACTCCTCCAGTTCGTCGACGTCAGCGACCTCGAAAGCGACGTGGTGGACCGTCCCCACGCCCATCCGCCCGCGCCCGCGGTCGGTTTCGACGAGGTCGACGACCGAACCGGGACCGCCCGGACCGCTCCGATAGCGTCGGCGACCATCGCCCTCGGCGGCAAACTCGAAGCCGAGCACGTCCGTCAGCACGTCTTCGGTCGGTCCGTAGTCGGCGACAGCTAGCGTGACACCGGAGAATCCTCGTAGCTGGTGCTGTTCGGGCACCGGACTGTCAGGCCACGGGACGGCGTCGCTCGCTGCGTCGGCCGCAACCAATTCGAGTTCGATACCGTGAGGGTCCGCAAAGCGGAGGACCGTCTCGTCGAATCGCTCGGTGCGCTCGTAGTCGACGCCTTCCGAGTCGAGACGATCTGCCCAGTACGTGACGGATTCTTCCGGAATCAGATAGGCGGTCGTTTCGGTCTGTCCCGCGCCGAACTCGCCGGGGCGGCCGCTGTCGGTCCACGGGAAGAAGGTGATGTTCGTCCCCGGTGTACCCTCGCCGTCGCCGAAGTAGAAGTGGTAGGTCCCGGAATCGTCGTGGTTGACGGTGCGTTTGACCATCCGGAGGCCGAGCGTGCCGACGTAGAACGCGGCGTTCTCGTCCGGGTCGCCGACGATTGCGGTCACGTGGTGGATACCTGCTGTTTCCGGTGACATACTGCGGTATAGGACACGCCGACAGGTGACTGTTTGCCAACACCCCCGCCACCGGGTGACGCCGGTGTCACTCCACCGAATGGTTAACTCGGGACACGCCCAATCGGGGATATGACCTGCCCGCACCTGACGTATCGCACGGAGAACGACGACCACACCTTCGACACCGAGCGGGCGTTCTGTACCGTTGTCGAGGAGTTCGTCCAGCCGATGCGCGCGGACATCTGCAACGACCGGTACGACCTCGACCACAGGACGGACTGTGAGATCTACCGCGAGCACGCGAGCGACAGCGGTGAGAACGGCAACACAGGGGGAGACGCGTGAGCTACGACCAGTATCTCGCCGAGCAGCCGGTCGTCGTCACGGCTGCGGTGACCGGCGGCATCCAGGGGAAAGAGGCAAACCCGGCGATTCCCGAAACGCCCGACGAAATCGGGCAGGCGGCGGCCGAGGTCGAGAAAGCAGGTGCGGCCGTCGTCCACCTCCACGCGCGCCGCCCCAACGGCGAGCGGGCGTTCTCGACGGAGCGCTTTCAACAAATCGACGACGCCGTCCGCCGGTATACCGACGATATCATCATCCAGCACTCGACGGGCGGGACCGGCGCACCCGACGAGTTGCGCCACGCACCGCTGCGGACCGACCCGCCGCCGGAGATGGCGTCGCTCGACATGGGACCACTGAACCGCTACGATCACCTCACCAGCGAGAACACGCGCGGCCTCGTCGACTCGCTCCACGCCGAGATGGTCGACCGGGGTATCAAACCCGAACTGGAGGTGTTCAACGACGGCCACATCAACGAAGTACACGGCCTGCTTGACCGCCGGGAGCTGGCCGAGCCCGTCTACGCGACGCTCATCTTCGGCCCGGGTGGGCTGACGCGACCTCGACCACAGAACTTCCTGAACGCTATCGACAATCTACCCGACGGAGCGCAGTTCAACACGCTGGGCTTCGGTCGCCACCAGTTGCCCTTCGCTGCGATGGGACTGCTCTTCGGCGGGAACGTCCGCGTCGGGTTAGAGGATAATATCTATTTCCGGCGCGGGCAACTCGCCGAGAGCAGCGCACAACTGGTCGAGCGAGTCGTCGACCTCGCCGACGTGCTTGGACGGCCGGTCGCGACGCCTGAACAGGCCCGAAAACAACTCTCGCTGTGATTACTCGTCTCTGGACCCGACATCGACCCACTCGTCGGCCCACGATTCGATAGCGTCGAAGACCGGACAGAGCGACCGTCCCTTCGGCGTCAGCGAGTAGTAGGTGGCGACGGGGGCGTCGGCCTCCATGCGGCGGTCGACGAAGTCCAGTTCCTGCAGGTCGTCGAGTACGCGCGAGAGCGTTCGCGAACTCGCGTCCGTCGACTCCTTGAGCTCGTTGAACCGCTGTTCGCCCGACTGCAGTTCGTGGAGGACGATGAGCCGCCACTGCGAACCGATCTGCTCCATCGAGTCGACGACGGCACACGGCCCGTCGTCCTCGAACACGTCGCGTTCTTCCTGCGTACTTTCTGCTGCCATTGTACGCTAGTCACCGTCGGCACTGATTAAGATTCGTATTCGAACCAGGTAACATGCTGTAACCAGATGTCGGAATGCCACGGTGACACCGGTGTTACCCGCGGACACAACGGCCACCCGGTTACATTGGTGTCAGATTAAGTATATGTATGGCGGGCACAGATAGAGAACTGTAATGATCCACATCGTGACGCAACCGCAGACGGTATCGATAGCCAACAGTTCGACGGTCACGGAGGTACGGAACTGATGGCACTCGACGCGGGACTGGCTGGCATCGTGCTGCTGGTCGGACGTATCCTCTTTGGCGGCATCCTGGCGTTTCAGGGGCTGAATCACTTCCAGAACGTCGGTGCGATGACCGGCTACGCGGCGGCCAAGGGGTTGCCGGCCCCGAAGTTCGGCGTCGTCGCATCGGGCGTGTTGCTCGTCGCTGGCGGGCTGGCTATCGTGCTGGGCGTGTTCCCCACGCTCGCGGCAGGTACAGTCGCCGTCTTCCTGCTTGCCTCGGCCGTAATTTTCCACGACTTCTGGGCTGTTCCCGAAGAACAGGCCCAGGACGAGATGATTCACTTCCTGAAGAACGTCGAGCTGGCGGGTGGAGCACTGTTCGTCCTCGCAATCAGCGGGGAAGCCTGGGCCTACACCGTCGCCGTCGGACTGTGACTCCCCACACACTCATTGGAATGGCCCCCCTCGAACACACTACACCAGCATGACCGGACCCCATCAGGACCAACCGCTCGTGACCGGCGGCACAGACCTCGACGACGCCGATGCCGTACTCGTCGCCGTCCACGGCCGTGGCGCGACGGCACAGAGCATCGTCAACACGGTTGGTCGGCTCCACGAGCCCGGCCTCGCCATACTGGCTCCGCAGGCCGCCAACAACACCTGGTACCCCCACTCGTTTCTCGAACCCGTCGAGAAGAACGAACCGGGTCGCTCCTCGGGGCTGCAAGCTGTCGACGACGCAGTGACGACGGCCACGGACGCCGATATTCCCACGGAAAACGTGCTTGTCCTCGGCTTCTCACAGGGGGCCTGTCTCGCCAGCGAGTACGTCGCGCGCAATCCCCGGCGCTACGGCGGTGCCGTCGCCTTCTCCGGCGGCCTCATCGGCCAGACTGTCGACCCCGACGACTACGAGGGCGACCTGAAAGAGACCCCGTACTTCGTCGGGTGTAGCGACGTTGACCCCCACATTCCCGTCGAGCGCGTCCGCGTCACCGCCGAGACGTTCGAACAGTTGAACGCCGACGTGGAAGAGCGTATCTACGAAGGGATGGGCCACGGCATCAACGAAGACGAGATACGGTACGTCGACGGCATGGTCGACGCGCTTTTCTAGCGGTTCTCCGCCTCTTGCTGGGCGAAGCCAATTGCTGTCATCAGCGACAGGAAGAGCAACATCGGGACGTGCGCGAGAAAGACCAGAAAGTACAGCACGTTCAGGTCGATGCGGCCGAACCACTCCAGAATTATCTCCGGGACGGCCCACCAGGACGCCCCCGCGAGAATAAACGCCAGCCCGATGAGTATTGAGAGCCAGTCGGTCGGAGCAAGGAGAAACTGCGCGTAGCGGTCGACCCCTTCAGAGGCACGGACGAGCGCTGCGAGGATGACGGCTGCTGCCACCGCGACGACACCCGTCGCGAGCGGACTCGGCGGGAACGACCGACGGAGCACGTCGACGACCACGGCCCAGTTGAGCGCCAGGTACGGCGGGACTGAAAGGAAGAGGTAGCCACTGACGAACACCACGATGCGCGTGCCCCGCCCCTTCGGAAACATGCTCGAGCCCTACCTGACACTGCAACGAGAAGAGTAATATACTCTGTGCAAGGCCGTCCCGACGCCGCGAGCGGCCGGACCGCGCTCACGCCCACGAGATGCGAACCCCGATACCGTCACTGTCACTGACTGCGATACCGTCGTCGGTCTCGGAGATATCGACACCGCCCTCGCGAAGGCGGTCGCGGACGCCGGTGAGTGCTTCCCGGCCGGGCACACGCAGTTCGAACCACGCGAGGCCCCGTCCGGACGCGGGTGCCGACCGCTCCTTCCAGCGATTCAACCCGACATGATGGTGGTAGGTGCCGGCCGCGACGAACAGCGCGCCGCGGAACTCCTGGCGGACGCCGAGCCCCAGCGTCTCGACGTAGAATTCGCGGGCGGCGGACAGCGACGAAACCTCCAGGTGGACGTGTCCGACATCGGTCGCTGCCGGAACGCCGTCGTCCCCAGACGCCTCTGTGCGGAGTGATTCCGTATCGAGCGGGAGCGTATCCATCTGGACGCGGCCGTCAGTGGTGGGCCACTCCGACTCGGGGCGGTCACAGTAGATTTCGACGCCGTTGCCCTCGGGGTCGTCGAGATACAGCGCCTCGCTGACGCGGTGGTCCGACGCGCCGGTCAGTTGCCAGTCGGCCTCGATTCGATCGAGCGCGTCGGCCAGCGCCGCCCGGTCGGGGACGCGAAAGGCCGTGTGAAACAGGCCCGCCTCGTCGCGGGTTCGCGCTGGCATCTCGGGCGTCCGTTCGAGGACGAGCAGTGAGCGCTCGCCGGCACCGAGCACGACGCTATCCCCGGCATCGCGGATCGTATCGAGACCGACAACTGAGCGATAGAACGCTGCGACGCGATCGAGGTCGGCAACGCGGAGGGCGACGCGACCGACGGTCGTCTCAAGGGGGAGCGAAGTGACAGGCATGTCAGTGATTGGTCGCAGAGTGATTTAGTCTTGAATGTCGGGTTCCGACATCGTCGGGCGACACCAATCGTATTTTGCCACTCCAGTGTGATAGTTCAGGAGACTGTATGGGAGAGCAGACAGACGAACCACTACCGACGGCACTCGTCGTCGACGACGAGAAAGAGGTCGCCGACGCGTACGCCCTCCGACTCCGCGGCCGCTGTACCGTCGAGACGGTGTACGACGGAAACGCCGCACTGTCGGCCGTTGCCGAGCGGGACATCGACGTGGTCCTCCTCGACAGACACATGCCCGGGCTGTCCGGCGACGAGGTTCTGGCCGAACTCGACGAACGCGAGTTCGACGGGCGAGTCATCATGGTGACTGCCATCGACCCCGGCTTCGACGTGTTAGACATGCCGTTCGATGACTACCTCTGCAAACCCGTCGAGCGCGAGGACGTTCGAACGGCGGTCGACCAGCAGTGTACGACGCTGGGGTACGAGACGCTCGGGGAGTACTTCAGCCTCGAAGCGACGTGTCGCGTCATCGAGGCCGAACTGCCGGTCGACGAGCGCGAACAACACGATGAGTATCAGGCGGCAAAGGCGCGTGCGCGACGCCTGGAACAACGCGCGCGACGGTTGCTCGACGACGCGGCGGACCTGTTCGAGACGTTCGAGACGGTCAGCCGCGAAGGTCGATAGACCACGTGGCCCAGCGACGAGACGCTCAATCGTTCGCGACGAACCCTCTGGCTCTGTGGCTCTCAGATTGCGCGTCGGTCTGGACGGAGACGCAGACGCCATCCCGTCCAAATTCGACGTCGAGGCCGTCGATGACGGCGCGGAACTGTTTACAGTGGTGGCCGTCCGGGTCGAGCCGTTGCGTCGTCTCGACGAGACCCGCGTCTTCGAGTCGGTCGAGTCGTCTGTAGACAGTTGGCTTGGACACGTCGGTCGCATCGATGATTTCCCGCCCAGTTTGCGGCTGGTCTGTGATTGCCTCAAGTACACTCCGCGTGTACTCGTCGCCGAGGAGTTCGAGTAGCTCCTCGGCTGGCACGGTGGGCACAGCGCCTGTGGGAGAGCGACTCCGAGTGTACGGTTCGGCGGGCGAGTCGGGTGGACCAGTCGTGGAGGGCTGGTGCGTTGCCATACGCTGTCGAATGATCCACTCCCTACTGGGTCCCGGTGCTAGCTATGCTGACCCGGAACTCAGTAGTATCTAGTAATAAAGACAGAGTGGATAGCCGGGGAGCGCGTCCGGCAACTGATCGGACCACAAGGGGAGACGGAAGTGGGGAGCGTTTATTCGGGAGTGGTCAGGATATAGACGTATGGCGGTCACTCTCGGGGACGGGTTGGTCGGCGTGACGCTGCTGGCCGGGGTCGCGCTCTGTTCGCTCGGTGTCTACTGTTATCGCCGGTGGAACGAACCCGGGACGGGTCCGTTCGCAGCAGTTGCCGTGCTGTTCGGTGTTGGGGGAGTTGCCGGTGGAGCAGTCATCATCAGACAGGGGACAGAGGTACCCGATAGTGTCGCCCCGCTGTGGGCAGATATCGGACTGCTCGCGTGGGCGATCGCGATGGTCCCGTGGCTCGTCTTCGCGCTCCAGTACACCGGCCGGTACACCGAGTTTCGCTGGCGGACAGTCGCAGCTCTCTCGGTACCGGTCCTCGGCATCTATCTGCTGCTCGGATTCCAGTCGATAGGTGTCATCGAGGGGAACGTCGTAACCCAGATTTTCGGGACGCTCGCGCTCCTCTATACGTTCGCACTCGTCACTGTCGGGAGCTACCTGCTCTTGCGAACGACCTACAAGTACGGACACCTCTCGCTCGTGCAAGGCGTGAGCCTGACGCTCGCGGGGATCGGGCCACTCATTATGATGAACTCCATCAGTACACTGGCTGGCCAGGCGGGAGAGCCGGTCGTCTTTGGGATGTACGCACTTTCCTTCGTCGTCCCGACAGTCGCGCTTACGTTGGCAGTGTTCAGATACGAGATGTTCGAATCGACACCCGCCGCCGGTGCGCTCGGGGAACGAGCCATTCCGCGCGAGACTGACGACCTCGTCTTCGTCGTCGACCAGGACGACAGGGTCATCAAGATAAACGAGACGGCGACCGAGACACTCGACGTGTCGCCGGCTGACCCGCTCGGTAATTCGTTCTCGTCGTTGGTCGGACGGAGCGTCGCGGAGTTACAGGCAACGGAGACAGTCGAACTGGAGACCACCGTCGGGACCCGGAAGTTCGACCCGCAGGTGTCGGCGTTTACCGACCAGCACGACCGTCGGCTGGGCTCGCTCGTCAGTCTCCGCGACGTGACCGAGCGGGAGTTGCGCAAACAGCGCCTGGAGGTGCTCAATCGCGTACTCAGACACAACCTCCGGAACAGGGTCGACGTCATCAAGAGCAACGCCGAGGCCGTTGCGACGGAGACAGACAGCGAGTACGCCGACGCGATACACAGCTCCGCCGACGGGCTGGCGACGCTCAGTTCGAAGGCCCGGTCGATAGACCAGCTCGTTTCGCGACCCGGACGAACGAGCGAAGCGGACCTCGCCAGCGTCGCCCGGGAACTGGCTGAAACCAGCGGCGACGTCACCGTCGACGGCCCTGACAGCGCGTCGCTGGTCACCGACTGGGAAGCTCTGCGCTCGGCACTCGAGAGTGCAATCGAGAACGCGGTCGAACACGCCGACACGTCCGTGACAGTAACGATCAAAGCAGTCGACGACGGCTACGAAATCGCCGTCGCGGACGACGGCCCCGGAATCCCCGACTCGGAGCTCGCCTCACTCGACGCCGAGACCGAGACGCCGCTCCAGCACGGCACCGGTCTCGGGCTGTGGCAGCTCAAGTGGAGCGTCACCAAACTCAACGGCGAACTCGCCTTCGATACCACCGACGGGACGACCGTTCGGATAACCGTCCCGGACAGGGCAGCGTGACGCGTCTGTATAGCTAGAGTCGACCACTAAGACGGTTCGTGCCGATACGTGAGATATGGCGCGTTCACAGGGCAGCTGGGACACGAGACAGGGGTCGTTGGTCCGGGACCACCAGTCGAGGGGGTCGTAACGTCCGATGGTCGACGACCGTTCGGAACAGTGGTCGGTTCCGGTCGAGCGCTATCCGGGCCCAGTCTGTCGGTACGCCATCACCGACGGGAGCCCAGTCGTTCGGGGGACAGATGCGGCGTTCGAGCGGGAGTTCGACGCGGTACGCGCGGGAACGACTGTCTCGGCTGTCTTCGAGTCGCTGAATATCACGACCGACAGCGGCGACGACATCGCTCGCGCACTCGCTCACGGAGACAACGTTTCGGTCACCGTGAGCGAGTCTGGGGACGGCACGGGCAGCCGGCAGTATCTCGTCCAGCCGGTACCGCCCGAGGGTGGCGACGATGGGGTACTTCTGTTCACCGACACCGACGGAAACAGCGAGACCGACGGAACGCTCGGCGTCGACCACGTCGCCAGCGTCGTCAGCCACGACCTGCGCAACCCGCTCGATGTCGCCAAAACCCGTCTCCGGGCCGGGCGCGAACTCGGCGACGACGAGCACTTCGACCACGTCGAGCAGGCACACGAGCGCATGGAGCGCATCATCGAGGACGTACTGACGCTCGCCAGAGGCGAAGATGTCGTCGAGCCGGACGAGACAATCGACCTTGGAGCCGTCGCCGAACGGGCGTGGGAGACCGTCGAAACCCACGAGGCGACGCTCTCCGTCGAGGAACCGCTCCCGGCCACCGTCGCGGACCCGGACCGCGTCGGCCGTCTCTTCGAGAACCTCTTCAGGAACGCTATCGAACACGGCGCAGCGGACACGCAGAGCGCATCCGGTCTGACTGTCAGGGTTGGCCGACTCGACGAAGAATCGACGGTCGGTTTCTCCGTTGCCGACGACGGCGTCGGGATTCCGGAATCGGAGCAGAAACGCGTCTTCGAGCCGGGATACAGTGCCGACGACCACGGGACCGGGCTCGGACTAGCGATCGTCGCACGGATTGCCGACCTCCACGGCTGGGAGAGCACCGTCACGACAGCCGCCGACGGCGGCACCAGAGTCGAAATACACGGTGTCGACCCGGTCGAGGAGTCGTAACGACCAGAGGATTATTGTGCACAATCACGATGCTCACTCATGGAGGAACGCTTCGAGCGCGCACCGGTCGGGATAGTCGACGTCGAACCCACCGGGACTGTGCGCGCCGTCAACGATGTCGCCGCTGACCTACTCGACATCTCCGAATCGGCAGCCGTCGGCGACCCCATCGAGACGGTGTTCCCCGACTCAGTCGAGGCGAGCGTCCCGAGAGCGTTCGACACCACGCCGGAGACCGAATACGCCACCGAGGAGTACTACCCGGCGCTCGACCGGTGGCTCGCTGTGACGGTCGTCCCACTTTCCGAATCCGTCTCGCTGTACCTGCGCGACGTGACGGACGAACACCGGACCGAGCGACGGCTCGACGAACTCGACGAGAACCTGAACAGGCTGACGATTATCAACCGTCTCATCGCGGACGTGCTGGCCGAACTCGTCGAGGCGTCGACCCGCGAGGAGATAGCGGCGACCATCTGCGACCGGCTGGGGGAGACCGACATCTACGAGTTCGCGTGGGTGGGCGAACGGGACCTCGGCACCGATGACATCGTCGTGCGCGCCGGTGCCGGCGAGACCGGGCGAACGCTCGACCGGATCGAGGCGTGTCTCGAGGAGGAAGCCGGCGTCCCCGAGCGGCGCGCAATCGAAACCGGGGAGCCAGAAATCGTCCAGCCGCTCGGCGAGGACAAATCGGTTCCCGAGTCGGTTCGCCGTGCGGCCTTCGCCGACGGGCTCCAGTCGCTGCTCGCGATTCCGCTGACATACGGGTCGAGCGTCTACGGCGTCGTCGGCGTCTACACCGCCGACCAGAACGCCTTCTCAGCGCGCGAGCGGGAGAGTTTCGGGACGCTGGGAGAGATGGCCGGCTTCGCCGTGAACGCGACTCGAAACAGGAATCTGCTCCGCTCGGACACCGTCGTCGAGCTAACACTGCAGGTGACGGGCCCAGACGAACCGCTCGTCGCGGTTCCGACCGAACACGACGCGACGCTGTCTGTCGACGGCTTCGTCCCCCAGGCCGAGGAGTTGCGGTGCTATCTCGCCGTTCGAGGTGGTGACCCGGAGGCGGTTGCAGAGTCGTGGGCCGGGTACGATAGCGTCGGCCGGGCGCGAGTCATCACCGACCACGACGACGCTGGCACCATCGAGGTGTCGCTCGGCGAGGAGACGCTGCTGGGTCGACTGGCGTCGCTCGGCGTGACCATCGAGTCCGCCCAGTTCGAGGACAGCGAGGGCGAGGTCGTCGTCGAACTCCCACCCGAGGAGGACGTCCGGCGAATCGCCGAAGCGGTCACGCGGGCCCACGACGCGTCGGTCGTCGCCAAGCGAGAACGCGACCGCGAGGTCACGACCGCCAGGGAGTTCAGGAGCGAGGTGAGCGAGCGACTGACCGACCGCCAGGAGAACGCGCTCCGAACGGCGTTTTTTGCCGACTACTTCGAATCCCCCCGCGGAAGCAGCGCGGCGGAGGTCGCCGAGGCACTCGACATCACCGGACCGACACTGCTCCACCACCTCCGTGCCGGCCAGCGGAAGCTGCTCGGGTCGTTTCTCGACGCCGAAAATGATGCTGAGTAGTCCCGGTCCAACGCGGGAGGAACAGTCGACAGCACCCTGACGACGCGCTGGAAACCGACGCGGTCAAACGACACCAGCGCATAGGTCACGTCAATGCGACTGCGGTTTCTCGGCGGCGCACGCGAGGTCGGCCGGAGTGCCGTCCTCGTCGACGACTCCCTGTTGCTCGATTTCGGCATGCTGACCGGGAACCCGCCCCAGTTTCCCGTCGAGACGCCCGACCCCGATGCCGTCGTCGTCTCGCACGGCCACCTCGATCACGTCGGAACGCTGCCAGCCCTGCTGTCGGGGGACGAACGCCCCCCGATACACTGGACGCCGCCGACCCGCGAACTGGCGCTGACGCTCGCCCGGGATACGCTCAAGCTACACGGGGGTACGTACAACTGCCCCTTTACCGAGACAGACGTGAAACGCGTCACGCAGGTGTCGGAGACCCACGGCTACCGGGAGACGTTCGAGGCCGCCGGCTACGACGTGACGTTCTACAACGCCGGCCACATCCCCGGGAGTGCACACGTGCTCGTGGACGATGGCGAGACGCGCCTGCTGTACACCGGCGACTTCCACACCGGCGGACAGCGACTCGTCTCGGAAACCACTGCTCGTCCCGACGCAGACGTCGTGCTCTGTGAGAGTACCTATTCTGACGTGACCCACGAAGAGCGTGCAACCGTCGAACAGCGGTTCGTCGAGAGCGTCGAGACGACGCTGTGGGAGGGCGGCACCGTCGTCGTCCCCGCCTTCGCCATCGGGCGCACCCAGGAGATGCTGCTGATCTGCGAGGAATACGACATCCCCTGTTACGTCGACGGGATGGGCGTCGAGGTGACGGAGATGCTCCGCCGCCACCCGGCGTTCGTCCGCGACGCGGACGCGCTCAAGCGCGCCGCGGGACACGCCCGCGTCGTCGACGGCCGCGACGGCCAGCGAAAGCGCATCACCGAACAGAAGGCCGCGATCATCACGACGAGCGGGATGCTCTCCGGTGGCCCCGCCATGACGTACATCCCGGCAATCCGAGGCAATCCCGTCAACAAAATCACGATGACGGGCTACCAGGTCGAGGGGACCCCTGGCCGGAATCTGCTGGAGACCGGCAGCGCGGAAATCGACGGCCGCGTGATGCCGGTCAGCGCGCAGGTCGAGCAGTACGACTTCTCCGCGCACGCCGACCGCGAGGGTATCCGCTCGTTTCTCGATTCGTACCGCGACACCCCGGTGCTGGTCAACCACGGCGACCGCTGTGAGCAGTTCGCGGACGAACTCCGGGATGAGGGGTTCGAGACGAGCGCGCCAGGGATTGGTGACACCGTCTCGGTATGAGCGCACGGCGGCCCGCTAGTCCTCTTCGCCCTCGAAGTACGCGAGCACGTCGGCTTTGATGTCGGTAAATCCGTCACCGGTGCGGTCGCGGGGGCGGTCGAGCGGGACGGCTATCTCGTCCAAGACAGTGCCCGGTCCGCCGGAGAAGACGACGATGCGGTCCGAGAGGTAGACCGCTTCCTCGATGTCGTGGGTCACGAAACAGATCGTCTTCTGCGTCTCCGTCCAGATATCGAGGAGTTCGCGGTGGAGCGTCGTCTTCGTGCGAGCGTCGACGCTGCCGAAGGGTTCGTCCATCAGGAGAATCGGCGGGTCGACCGCGAGCGCACGCGCGATACCCACGCGCTGGCGCTGCCCGCCCGAAAGCTCCTTCGGGAAGGCGTCGGCTTTCTCCGAGAGGCCAACGAGGTCGAGACAGTAGTCGACGCGCTCGTCGATTGTGAATCCGTCGGGCGGGCCGACCTCCTCCAGCCCGTAAGCGACGTTTTTCGCCACCGTCCGCCACGGAAACAGCGCGTCGTCCTGGAAGACCATCCCCCGGTCGGGGCCGGGGCCGGTGACCGGCGTGCCACCGACGCGGACGTCGCCCTCAGTGGGTGATTCCAGTCCAGCGATGATTCGGAAGGCAGTCGATTTGCCACAGCCGGAGGGGCCGACGATAGAGACGAACTCGCCGGCCTGCACGTCGAAGTCCACGTCGTCGAGCGCCCGGACGGCACCACGCTCGCTCTGATAGGTCTTCGAGACGTGGTCGACGGCGATTTCCGGTGTGTCGGTGCTGTGTGTGTCGTCTGTCGTTTCGATTGGTTCTGTTCCCATGGTGTCTCACCGCCAGTTCAGGACGCGCGTTTCGACGAGTTTGATGAGTCGGTCCGACAGGAGGAAGAGCACGCCGATGACGAGCATGTACGCGATGACGACGGGCATCTGCAGGAAGTTCGCCGCGTCCCAGAGGTGTTTCCCGATGCCGGGAACACCGAGGAGTTCGGCCGCGACCATCACCATCCACGCCTGTCCGGCCGCGGTACGAAACCCGGTGAACAGCTCCGGCGTCGCCGATGGCAACACGATACGGCGGATGAGTCCGAGGTCGGATTTCGTGCCGAGCGACTGCCCGACTTCGAGCAGGCTCTGGTCGACGTCGCGGACGCCGCTTTCGGCGTTGTAGTAGTTGATCCAGAACGCGACGATCGCGATGATGAAGGCCGCTCCCCGGTCGTTGAGTCCGAACCAGATGATGGCGAAGGGAATCCACGCCAGCGGCGGCACCGGTCGGAGCAGGCCGGCGACGGTACCGACCGTCTCCTCGGCCAGCGACGACCAGCCGACGAGCACGCCGACCGACATGCCGAGCGCCGAACCGATGAGCAGCCCGGGGATGTAGTGACCGAGACTCTGGAGGATTAGCTCGAACATCTGTCCGGACCCGATATCCCGGACGAGCACATCGAGCACCGCAGGCGGCTGTGGGAGCAGCGTTCGCGGCGTGACGAGCGCGACTCCCCACCAGAGCGCGACGAAGGCGACGAGCGAGCCCAGCTGGAGGGCCAGGTTTCGGAGTTTCCCGATTCGAAAGCCGCCTGTTCCGGGTACGTCGAGCGTCTCCGGTTCGACGTTACTCACCACTGCTCACCTCGTCGTAGAAGCTGTGGTCGAAGACGTCGTCTTCCGAGAGGTCGTCGTCGACCGAGTCGAGTTGCTGGTGGAAGTCGTTGTACACCAGGGACTTGTCGACGATACGATGTGGGTCCGAAATGAACGTCGAGGCCGGCGAGTTGATCGCCGTCGTCGCGACGCCCTGGGAGAGGATGTCCGAACCGACGACCGTGCTCGCCATCTCTGCGGCCGCTTCGCGGTTCTCGTTGATGAACTCCGTCGCGCGGACGTGAATGTCGACGAGACTGCGGACCAGTTCCGGGTCGTCGTCGACGAGTGACTGGGACGGCTGGAGCACCGCACCCGGTTGCCCGGGCATGATTTCGCCGGCGTATTTGAACGGCTCCATATCCGCATCCGGGTTCTCCTGGAGCGCCGTGGGAATCGGTTCGATAGCGCTGCCAGCGTCGGCGTTGCCCGACGACAGCGTCGACTGCAACGCACTCGGACTCTGCCCGACGATTTCCACGACGTCCAGGCTCAGGTCGAGTACTTCCGTAATCCAGTATCGAAGAAAGACGTCGGGAGTCGAACCGGACGGCAACGTCGCAAAGCGCGGTTTTCGTCCGTTGTCGTCGCGGAAGCGCTGGAAGGCGTCCGCACCGTAGTCGTCCCAGTACGAGCGGAACTCGCTGCTGCCCACCATAACGTTCGGTTCGAGGACGTTCGCCGCGACGACCTTCGAGGCGACACCGTTGGCAATGGCGACGAGTCCAGGGCTAATACCCACGTACGCGAGGTCGAGACTCCCCGATGCGTACGCCTGGACCAGCGGCGGCCCACCGCCGAAGGTCTTGACCTGGATATTGGTGTCGAGTTCGTCGTACCAGCCTTGCTGTTCGATGACAAAATACTGCATCATCGGGAAGACGTTGAGTGTCCCCAGTGTGAGCGAATCAGAGTCAGAGCCGCTACCGATTCCCAGGCACCCGGCGGTACTCGTAGAGAGAGCGGCCATCCCGGCACCTGTGGTCTGGAGAAGTCGACGGCGAGAAAGGGACTGTTCCATGACAGAGGAAGACGGTGGCGGAAAAAAACACCTCTCACCTGAGCGAGACTTGCCGCCGTCTATGACGGCACTAGAGCCGTTTTCAGACGATATCGGGACGGACGTGAAACCGCTGGTACCCACCCTCAGCGAGATCGAGCGAACCGACCCACCAGTTCCACCGTTCGACGAGTGTGTGGTCGTCCGGTGCGTCGGCCAGGTGGTCGACGACAGCGTCGACAGTCAGTTCGTAGTCGAAGTCGGTCTGAACCCGACCGGAGTCCGCCAGGTCGCGGGCCTGCCGGGAAATCGCCCGCCGAGTCTGCTCGTCGCCACCGAACGCTTCGTCGAGTTCGCGCTCGAGTTCCTCCCGGTCCATATGTGAATTGATATCATACACGTCCTTGAAACTACCCCATGACAACGGTTCGACAGAGAGAGGAACGGACGAATGCGCTGGGCAGGAGTTGAACCTGCGGTACAGTCGTGGTCGGACTGTGTGTTACGCGAGACTACACTACCAGCGCCCACGAAGACACGAATGCGGACGCCCGCATTGTTATGCAGTGGGTACTGCTCGGAAGAGACGCTGTATAATCTGGTCGTTTCGAAATGCTGAGTCGCAACAGGTGTCCGTCGACGGAGAGAGACTTGCACAGTTGTTACCAAACGAATCCGTTTAGCCACAGTGGTTGTCAGATGAAGGGAAGTACCACAACCACCACGTTAGTTTCACGACTCTTTCGAGATGTATGCCTCTACCACTCACGCGCCGTGAACTGGTCGCACTCGTCGGGACGACAGCCCTTACTGGCCGTTCGGGATTGAATACACTGGTTCAGCGAGAGAGCGCACCGGAGAGCAAGGGACAGCAGGTCGCGACACAGCAGGCGGAGACAGTTCGGGCCTTTATCGGGTCGTACCACTGGGGATACGTCATCCTGGACGAAAGCGGTGAGGAACGGTCCCAGCTAACGCTTTCGTCGGGTGACGAGTTGCGGCTCACCCTCTTCAACGTTGAAGCCGAAGCCGCGGTCGATAAGCTGCCCGAAGCAGTCCGAGCGGGCATTCCGAGTTCGGACGAACGCGCACAGCGAAACGAACAAGCACTCCCCGTTCCGCAGGGGACGACCCTCGAAACCCTGCACGACTCGGCCGAGGCTGCGTATCCAGACCACGGTCTCGCTATCCTCCACGACGACTTCCTGGGGGCCAGGCCCGGTGGTTCGGGACAGGGGCCTGGTGGTTCGGGACAGGGGCCTGGCGGACCGGGACAGGGACCAGGGATGGGACCTGGCGGTCCGAGGCAGGAACCCGGTAGCGGCGAACCGGAATGGGGGCCGTGGGGCGGGCATCACGGACCACATGGTGGCCCGTCTGGTCCGGGAGGCGGACAGGGAGGGCCGTACGGGCCTGGCTCACCGGGCTCGTCCTGGGGCGGTTACAGCGGAACGCTCGCACCGCCGGTGTACCTCTGGCATCACTCGACAGTGCCCAACGAACTCGGGTTCGTGGTAACCACGAGCGGTTCGTTCGGGTTTGCATGCCCGGTCTACTGTGGGTACGGCCATCCGTTCATGGTCGAGCGCGGTCGTATCGTGGTAACTGAGGACGAAGAATAATCCGCCTCGGAGAGCCGACAAGCGACGAGAACTGAATGGGTACTGTTGCTCTTCGGTCGTATCTGGAAAGTGGCTGAGGGGAGTAAGCCCCCTTCTGTTCGGCCCGGCATTCGGCTGAGCGTCCGAACCATGTGTCCGAGCTACCTTGTGGTCCGGACTTGCACCGGCGAGGATTCGCCGTTCCATCGATTCGCCGCCATCGACCCTCGGCGGGGTCTCTCCCGACCTTGCGGCCGAGATTCGCGCGCCTCATCGGTCCGGCGGCGCCGTGTCGTTTCTGTTCCAGAGCCGACGGTCTCCCGCCCCGGGTTTGCACCCGGTCGCCTGCCCGGACGGTGGGGGGACTTTCCTCATGGGCGTGCTCAACGAGCACGTTATACCGAGACGGCGTAGCCGTCGAGGCGCGTGCCCGCACGTACCCACGGGGGCCAGGCTCCCTCTGCCATCGAAGCGTAGTCGGTCCCCCGCCCTAAGCCGTTCGGTCGTCGGAGGCCGACGTGACGCCGGACATGGCGAGTGTTACCACCGTGCTATCGTCAGTAATCCCGGCAAGTGCTACCGCAGGGGCCGTCTCCCGGGCCCGTTCGAGTCCGGCGCGATAGACAACACCGCCGGTAGCGAACGTTTTAGAGAGGTCTGGACGTAGCGACGCCAATGGCCGAACACGGCGACGACGCGGCAGCGGAGGCCGACCCGTTCGACGCGTTCCGGCAGACCGCCGCGCTCCCGCGGGACGTGCTGGTGTTGTCCATCGCGATGTTCGCCTTCTCGCTCGGCTTCCAGATGACGAGTCGCTACCTCCCCCAGTATCTACTGGCACTCGGTGCGACGCCCTTCATCGTCGGGCTCTACGGCACCGTCGGCAACATCATCGGCGCGGTCTACCCCTACCCGGGTGGAGCCATCTCCGACCGCATCGGCTCGCGCAGCGCGCTCACGCTCTTCGGGATTCTCTCGACGCTGGGTTTCCTGTTCTGGCTCGTCGCGCCGCTGGTCGGTCCCATCGACGTTGTCGGCGTCACCATCGAGCCGTGGCTCTGGATTTTCGTCGGTCTCTTTCTCGCCCAGGCTTGGAAGTCCCTCGGCCTCGGCGCGACCTTCGCAATCGTCAAGCAGAGCGTCCCCGACACCCAGCTCGCGCGCGGCTTCGCCAGCACCGAAACCTTTCGCCGTACAGCGTTCCTGCTCGGTCCCGCTGGTGCGGCTGGACTCCTGTTTTTCGGCGGCGGCGAGATTCTGCCGGGCTTTCTATACGTCCTCGCCGTCGCCACGGTCTTCGGCGCTGTCGCGACCGCAATCCAGCATTTCCGGTACGACGCCAGCGAGGACACCATCGGCGACGAGTTCGCCGGTCTCGACCAGATTCGCCGCGATCTCCGCGACCTTCCCGATGCGCTTCGCCCACTGCTGGTCGCCGACACGCTCGTCCGCTTCGCCAACGGGATGGTCTACGTCTTCTTCATCGTCGTCGTCACCGAAGTGCTTCAGGTGGACGTGACGCTGTTTGGCGTCTATCTCAGCCCCGAAGTCTTCTTCGGAGCCCTGCTCAGCATCGAGATGGTCGTCGCACTGCTCTCGATGTACCCCGTCGCCCGACTCGCCGAACGAACAGGATTGAAACCGGTCGTCGCCATCGGCTTTGCCGTCTACGCCATCTTCCCCGTTCTGCTCGTGTTCGCACCCGCAGACCCGCTGGTCGTCGGACTGCTCTTTGCCTTCTCGGGGCTGCGATTCGCCGGCCTGCCAGCACACAAAGCACTCATCGTCGGCCCCGCCGAACGGGACGCCGGCGGGCGCGTCACCGGTGCGTACTACCTGCTTCGCAACACGATCGTCATCCCGAGCGCCGCACTCGGTGGCGCGCTCTGGCAGGCAGTCAGCCCCGAAGTCGCCTTCACGCTCGCCTCGGCAATCGGCGTCGTCGGCACCGGCTACTTCCTGCTGGTCGGGTCGGAGTTCGAAGCGTACCGGTGAGTGGCGCCGACCAGCCGTTAGTAATCACCAGTGGTAAAACCCAGTACAGCCAATAGGGATCCAGATGGATATCGGAACGTACCTCGTCACACAGACAGACCTCTCCGCGGGCCGGTCGACGCAGACTATCGTCGACGCCGCACTCGCCGGTGGTATCGACGTCGTCCAGATTCGCGAGAAACACGCCAGTGCGCGCGAGCGACTCGCCATCGCGCGTGACCTCCGCGGTCCGACCGCCGAAGCCGGCGTCTCGCTCGTCATCAACGACCGCGTGGATATCGCGCTCGCGGCCGACGCCGACGGCGTCCACCTCGGCGACGACGACCTGCCGGTCGAGGACGCACGCGAACTCCTCGGTGAAGACGCCATCATCGGTCGCTCGGTCTCGACAGTCGAGGCCGCACGCGAGGCCGAGCGCGCGGGCGCGGACTATCTCGGCGTGGGTGCTGTCTTCGCCACCGGGTCGAAAGACGACATCCCCGAAGAAGAGTACGCAATCGGGCTGGACCGGGTCCGGGACACCGCTGCCGCCGTCGACATCCCCTTCGTCGGTATCGGTGGCATCACGCCGGACAACGCCGCAGACGTGACCGAAGCCGGCGCGGATGGCGTCGCCGTCATCACCGCCATCACGAAGGCCAACGACCCCGAACAGGCCACCCGCGATCTTGTCGACGCAGTTGCAACGGGACGCGAACGAGCCGACGCCGCCGCAAACACAGGAACACACCAATGACACTCGACCTCGACGCCGACCTCGCTGCCGTCACCGATGCATCACCACTCGTAAACGCCGTCACCAACAACGTCACCGTCAACGACGTTGCCCAGGTCATCCTCCACTGGGGTGGCCTCCCCGTCATGTCCGACGACGAACGGGAAGTCGGCGACATGGTCGCCGGCGCGCAGGCCTGCCTGCTCAACATGGGCACCGTCAGCGAAGAAGGCGAGGCGACCATGGTCGAAGCCGGCGAATCCGCCAACGACCACGGCGTCCCCGTCGTACTGGACCCCGTCGGTGTCGGCGCGACGCCCACCCGCGACCGCGTCGCCGAGCGCCTCGCCACCGAACTCGATGTCGCCATGATCAAAGGCAACTACGGCGAGATTACCGCCCTCGCCGGCGAAGACGCCGACGTTCGAGGCGTCGAATCCGTCGGCGACTACAGCGACATCGCGACGACTGCCGTCGCCTGCGCACAGAAGTACGACACCGTCGTCGTCGCCTCGGGCGAGACCGACCTCGTCGCGACCGCCGACGCCGCCTACGAAGTGACCGCCGGCCACCCCGACATGGGGACCGTCGTCGGCACTGGCTGCATGCTCGGCGCGACCGTCGCCACCTTCGCCGGTGCAATCGACGACGCCGAACGCGCCGCGCTCGCCGGCACGGTCGCTTTCGGACTCGCCGGCGAAGCCGCCGCCGACGGAGGATTCGGCGACGTACACGGCCCCGGCAGTTACAACGTCGCGTTCAAAGACGCCGTGGCAGGCCTCGCGGAAACCGACCACGACGACGGCGACGCCCGCGTCGAACGCGTCCTCACTGCCGAATGACGACCCGGTCGCGCGTCGCGCTGGTAACCGGTGCCAGCCGCGGTATCGGAGCCGAGACCGCCCGCCAACTGGCTGCCGACGGCTTCGATATCGTGCTCGCCGCACGCAGCGAGATGCCCCTCCAGCACGTCGCTGCGGACATCACGACCACCCACGACGGCGCCGCACACGCAGTCCCGACTGACGTGACCGACCCCGACGCCGTGGCGGCACTCGTCGAGACCACGCTCGAACGGTTCGGCCGCCTCGATACTGTCGTCGTCAACGCCGGCACTGGTGAACGACGGAACGTCCCGCTGACAGAGCTGTCGCTGGCGGAGTATCGGACTGTCCGTGCGACCAACGTCGACGGCGCGTTCTACACGACCCGGGCCGTCGTCGACCACCTCCGCGAGACGGACGGGGCGCTCGTGTTCGTCGGCAGCTACAAGGGCAAGTACCCCAGCACGTCGACGCCCGTCTACGCCGCCTCGAAGTGGTGGCTCCGCGGCTTCGCACAGAGCGTTGCCGGCCGTGTCGGCCCCGACGGCGTCGCCGTCTCGCTCGTCAATCCGACTGGTGTCACCACCGATTTCGGCCGCGACACTCGCGACCAGACCAACGAAGAGTTGCTCGACGCCGAGGATGCACTCTCCGCCAGCGACGTTGCCGAGACGATCGTAACCGCGGTCGACCAGGACGCACCCGGTGCGATTACGGAACTCGACCTCTTCCGGCGCGACATCTACGAGCGGTTCTGATCGCGGGCAAACAGCGCGAAGCCGATTCCAAACAGTACGGTACTGGCGAGCAATCCCAGTCCCGCCGCCGCTTCACTACCCAGCCCCGGAAGTACGGACGACGACAGAAAGAGCACTGCGAGCCACGTGGCCAAAACGAACGTGGCCGCGTTCAACCAGACGCGCCACTCAGTCAATCGCACGCCCCCGACAGTCGTGGGTTTCATCCAGTATCGAACGATGGATGCGGATTCCACTTGGACGTTACTACTCACACAGCGACCGTCTCGAAAGACTGAGTCCAAATACTGTTTTTTATCCGGTCAGTACCAGACAGTCGTGAGAGAGAAGAGAACAGCGGAGCGAGAAGAGGATCGCCCCGACGAGCAGGAAGTCGAAGACTTGCTCGACGAACTGGAGGACCTCGAAGAGACAGCAGACTCCCACGAGCACCGACGGGTGATTCAACGGACGATAGACACGCTCGACCGGTTCTCCGGCGGGCGTATCTTCGGCCTCGATGACCTCGCCCAGCAGATCGTCGGGGGGGTCATCCTCTCTGCGCCGTTTGTCGTCACCGAAGAGGTCTGGAGTCTCGCCGCGTCGATGAATTGGATTCAATGGGCTGTCACCGTTCTCATCGTCGTCGCGATCGGCTACGGGACGCTGTACAAAGCCGACCACGACCGGGACGCCGAACGTGAAGAGTCGATTGCTGGACTCCCGATTCGATTCGTCTCGCTGGTGCTCATCGCGTATCTCTCCGTCACGGTTCTGGCCTTTGTCTTTGACGCCCCCGAGACGTTCGCAGCGACGCCGAACACGACGCTCAAGGCCATCTCCATCGGCGCGATCTTCAGCGTCGTCGGTGCCGCAACCGCCGACTCGCTGTTCTAATGGGAACCGGGGAAAATTGGTAGCTCGTTCCGAGTTTGCACGAGCAAAACGCCTCACAGCCCAGTACTTTGCCCTCGGGCAGTGGTCGAGGTCTCGCACGTGAACTGGACAAATCAAGGGCCGGATTTGAACCAGATGCACTCCCTTCGGTCGTGCTAGGGTTCAAACCGGCGTGGCTTCCGCTCCTCACGTTTGTTCGTCGCAGGAAGCCAAGGGCCGGATTTGAACCGGCGATGGGCGGCTCTGCAGGCCGCTGCGTTCGGCCGGACTCTGCCACCTTGGCGCATCTAGACATCTGGCGTGTATCGATTTAGGGATTGTGATACTGCGCGACCAGCCGAACTGCCAACGGTGGGTAGCTCTCAACCCGACAGGCCGCCGTGCGCGACCGGATAGATCGAGCCCTCGCTGGCCGGACTGACAGGCTCTCGCGTGCGTATATACGGCAAAAACCCCCGAACAGCGTTGTCACTGTTCGGGGGTAATGAATGAGTGCGGTGGAATGGCCACCGCGGTATGAGGAGAGGCGGCGAACCGGATTTCCCAGAGGCTCACGCACTCCAGTACTCGCCGGAACGCTGGCGGGCTTAACTTCCGTGTTCGGGATGGGTACGGGTGTAACCCCGCCGCTATGGCCGCCTTAACGCCGACTTGCGGATTCGAACCACAATTGTTGACCGGGAGAGGTCATCTCCCGACCACCGGACTTCCGTCCGGAACACCATGTGTCGGTCAAACCAATATGTACGTGCGATCCAGTTTACGCCTGGACTCGTTCAGAGAGTCCCAGTACGTATGAATGGTGGCTTCGGTCTGTTAGTTCTCGCGGGCTAAACACCTCGTTACCTCGGTGCGTACACCCCGAGTCTATCGAACTCGTCTTCTACGAGAGACCTCAGCGGTGCCTCTTTTCCAGGTGGGTTTCCGGCTTAGATGCGTTCAGCCGTTACCCCGTGTGGCGTAGCTGCCCGGCAATGCTCTCTCGAACAACCGGTACACCAGTGGCCACCAACCGTAGTTCCTCTCGTACTATACGGTCGTTCCCGTCAGGCACCATAACACCCCCAATAGATAGCAGCCGACCTGTCTCACGACGGTCTAAACCCAGCTCACGACCTCCTTTAATAGGCGAACAACCTCACCCTTGCCCGCTTCTGCACGGGCAGGATGGAGGGAACCGACAT
>NZ_JBBENW010000016.1:0-83471 GCF_037645885.1 Salinibaculum salinum
CCCGAGACATCCATGTCACGCAGCTGTCCATCTTTATCAACTTCTGGCCGCCAACCCCGTGAACAGCGTTCCATCTTCCAGTCTCAGCTTGTCAACTCCGCGGCTTGTACTTGTGGGTAAGAGACAGCCCTAGAGTGGTATGCGCAAGAACTGAATACAGCGCTGAAACGAGTGAGAGTCCCGGTGGAGGAATAGAGTTGTTTCACTCGGAGCCAATGGCTGTGGCGCACTTCACAGAATATTCAATAGTTCCAGTGATCACTCAAGGGCGGGGCTTTCTTTTCGCACTTCCGTAATCCCAGGATTTGAGAGTCTGATGTGGCGGTCCCACTTTTCGCGGCGCAAAAATGGGAACGAAAGGCGACGGCGTCGTCTCTCGGCGGTCTGTACATATGTAAGCGGCGGGGTTCGCGAGATGCGCCGTCAGGACTCGCGCCACTTGTGGCCGCACTCGACGCAGGTGAACAGCCGAACCTCGTAGGAGCCGCCCGGCTTCGGCATCATCTCATAGTAGGCCCGGTCGCTGTCGCAGTCGTCCGCCGGACAGGGCTCCTGCATCGTCTCGGTGGAGCCCTGGGTCGCGTCGGCCACGGCGGGTGCCCCGTCGTCCCGCTGTCCATCCTGGGTCGTCATCGCCGCTTCTGCTTGCGAGTCCCGCGGCTCTTCGTTCTCACAGGAGCGACACACCCACGTGTCGCCCTCCGTGTGCATCATCGAACCACACTCGTCACAGAATCGCATATAAAGTAACAATACACGGTTGTCGGATATATGTGTTAACTTCCGATCTGTCGGGGAGTTCAGGCAACTGCTCGTGCTGACTGTACTGAGTTATCGAAGAGGCAACAGGCAACGTTTGATCTTGCCCGACAGCTATCAAGTGGCCACGGGTGTCGTAGAGATGGCTCAGACTCTCGGGACGAACGTGGACGTCGGTGCCGGATATATCAGAATTATAACAGGAATGTTCGTCATCAGACAATTACCAGTCGCTCATCAGTATCACAAAACGACACTCTCAGCCGCTGGTATCGAAATTTTACTGGCTCTATTCGGAATGAAAACACTAGCGGAGTTACAGCGGTAGAGCAGTAGTGTACGTCGTGTTTACTCTGTACTGGCCGAATCAGACAGCTCCGGTTCTCGGTGTGCGACGTGCTGCACACGCACGTTCTATTCAGCAGAGTCGCCGAAACCTATCACCGGTTGAGGGTTTCAACAAGGCCAGAAATTTAGGTCCCCAATATCGGAACAAATACGTTCTCGGGCACTTACCGGCTGAAAGAGCCTTGTCTGAGCTGCATGGTGGCTCCGATTGCATACGCATTCAGCGGTCACTAAGCAAGAAGACAGACGACGAGGGGATCTCAGAGACGAGAATGGTTGCGACTACCCGCGTCTCCGGGTCGGATAGGACTGTCGCTGGCCATGCGTGTTCCGTGCCAGGATGCGTGCCGTCGTTCGGCGCTTATCATCGGCTCGTTCCTCCACTCCCGCGTCGTAATAGAGCACGGTCATATCAAGACAGGCCTGCAAGAGTTCGTTGGCTCCGAACCGGTACCGGTCATCACTCGGCCCGGACGGTGTCGCCTCGTCCGACCGAAGGTGGTGCTCGACAAAAAGGTACCCGCCCTCCTTGAGTGCCTCCTTGAGATCGGGAAAGCGATCGATTACCCGGTAGAAACTGACCGTGATCAGGTCGTACGCATCGGTCGGAAATCTGTAGGTGGGGATATCAGCTTGGACGAGATTCAGGCGTGATTCAACGCCGCGCGAAGCAGCGTTCTCTTGCGTTATGCGAAGCCCTTCGCGCGACTGGTCCACAGCATCTACCTCGTATCCGTCGGCTGCAAGGAATACGGCGTTACGACCGGTGCCTGTCGCCACGTCGAGTGCCCGGCCATCAGGAATCTCAGAGAGATACCGTTCGAGAACTGGAGACGGGTTCGGGTTCTGCGGATATTCCTCGTCTCGAAAGCGCTCGTCCCAACTCGTCATGTCTGTCGCTACGACACCTGTTCGCATCAATGTTCAGCCCCGCTGCATCGGAAAGTATCATAATCAGCAGGGCTGCCACCTGTGTAAACAACCTCGGGCGCGGTGGCCCGTGGCTTCGCCGTGGTCTCTGGCGTGGAGCCAGCGAAACGACCGGTGGCGAATTTAATTCCCCCCGCGCTCGTCTCTGGAGAGACTTGCGTGGAACCGGTAACACCCGAACACACCGGAAGTGCCACCGCAACAGAGGTCGTCTGTTGCTGCCGTGGCGGGTGTGTCCGTGGACGTCCGCCCCCTCACGTGGGCGCGACACAGGCCCGGCGCACCGCGTCTTACCCCGAAGTGGGTGCGCGGGTTTTGCGAGGCCGATAACGTGGGTTCCAAACTGGTGTAGGGCGTCCCAGTCCTTAAAAACAGGGACGCAGCCGAGCGTACGCGCTTCACCCCCGCCCACGGTGGGGCGGGGAACTCGCGCTGCTTTCCATTTAGAACTGACGAGTCTCAATTGGTCGTGCTGACTATAGTCTCTGTATTAATCATGGCTTCTGAAACCGGTCTCAAATTGAGGATTTCAACAAAGCCGTTCAGGCTGGGTTCTTCCACAGTGCCTCTCGATTGGTCACGGACTCCTGTCCGACAGTATGACCCGTCGAAAGCTGTTTGTTTCCACCACTCCACGGGTGTGTCATATGCGTGGGCTCGACGACACGGACCAGGAAATCCTCCGTCTCCTGCTCGACGACGCGCGGCGGCCGTACAGCGAGATCGCCGACGCCGTCGACCTCTCGCCGCCCGCCGTCTCGGACCGCATCGAACGACTCCAGGATATCGGTCTGATCCGCCGCTTTACCGTCGACATCGACCGCTCGATGCTCGAAGAAGGAGTCCCGATTCTCGTGACCGTCGACACCCGACCGGGAACTGCCCAGGATGTCCGCGACGGATTAGCTGCCTCCGACAGCGTCGAGTACGTCTTTCGGACCGTCGACGACAGAGTCGTGTTCACCGCGACCGTTCCCGGTGGAGAGGCCGGCCAGCTCATCACGGATGCAGACGAGTTGAACGACGTTCGGGACTACGAGGTCCGCCTCCTGGCCGACACCGACTGGTCCCCACGCGTTTCCGACGCAGAACTCGCTGCCGAATGCGTCGAATGTGGCAACACTGTCACTGCCGAAGGCGAGTCGGTCACGCTTGACGGTGAGGTCTATCACTTCTGCTGTGAGAACTGCCGGGATTCGTTCGTCGAGGAGTACGAGCGACTCAGTGAAGGCGTCTAATAGGGCGACCGTACTTTCGAAAGTTAAGTTAGAGAGTGTATCTGCCTTCGTTTCAAAGTGGGAACTGCATTGAATTAGGGAGACGTACTAGCGAGTACGATGCCCACACGAACCGCGCGACTGGACGTAACGGGGATGAGCTGTGCCAACTGCGCAGCGACTATCGAGGACCGCGTCGGCGAACTCGAGGGCGTGTCGACGGTCGACAGCAACTACGCGACAGACGAAGCGACTGTCGACTACGACCCCGAGGAGACGACCCTCGCCGCGATCTACGAGGGCGTGGCCAGTGCTGGCTACGAGGCGGTCAGCAAGTCGGTTTCCATCGGCATTACGGACATGTCGTGTGCGAACTGCGCCGAAACCAACGAGAAACGGCTCCGTGAGACGCCCGGTGTCATCGACGCGGAGGTCAACTACGCCACCGACGAAGCGCAGGTGCGGTACAATCCGCGAGACGCGTCGCTGTCGGACCTCTACGACGCCATCGAAGATGCGGGTTACTCGCCAGTCCGAGAGGACGAGAGCGGCGAACAGTCTGATCAGGAGCGCCGGGACCTCGCACGCTCGGCCGAACAGCGCAGACAGTTGCGCCTCGTTCTCTTCGGAGCGGCCATGTCGCTCCCGCTGCTGGGGATGATGACCGCCGAACTGTTGGCTCCCGAGTTGCTCCCCGAGACGGTGTTCGGCCTCGATATGGGTTGGGTTGCGTTCTTCTTTGCCACGCCGGTCCAGATTCTGCTCGGCAGGGAGTTCTACGAGAACTCCTACACCGCACTCGTCAAGAACAGGAGCGCGAACATGGACGTACTTATCGCGCTCGGGTCGACGACGGCGTACCTCTACTCCGTGGTCGCGCTGCTGGACCTCATCGCGAGCACCGGGCTGTACTTCGACACCGCAGCGTTCATCCTCGTGTTCATCACGCTCGGGAACTACCTCGAAGCCCGCTCGAAAGGGCAGGCCTCCGACGCCATCCGAGAACTGCTGGAACTCGAAGCTGACACGGCGACGGTCATCCAGGAGGATGGAACCGAGGAAGAGATTCCGCTGGAAGACGTAAAAGTGGGCGACCGACTGCGCGTGCGTCCCGGCGAACAGATTCCGACCGATGGCGTCGTTGTCGACGGCGAGAGTGCAGTCGACGAGTCGATGGTCACCGGCGAGTCCGTTCCCGTCGAGAAAGCCGAGGGCGACGAGGTCATCGGCTCGACGATCAACGAGAACGGCGTCCTCGAAATCGAGGCGACGAACGTCGGCGAGGAGACCGCCATCCAGCAAATCGTCGAGCGCGTTCGTGAGGCACAGAGTCGCCAGCCCGAGATTCAGAACGTCGCAGACCGGATTTCGGCGTACTTCGTGCCGGCCGTCATCGCTAACGCCCTCATCTGGGCCGGCGTCTGGTACGCGTTCCCCGGCGTACTCGCAGACATCGTCGGCGCACTCCCACTGTGGGGGTTGGCCGCTGGCGGCCCCGCGGCCGTCGGAATAGTCGAGTTCTCCGTGGTCGTCTTCGCCAGCGCCGTCCTCATCGCCTGTCCCTGCGCGCTCGGTCTGGCGACCCCCGCCGCGACGATGGTCGGCACGGCTATCGGCGCGCGAAACGGCGTCCTGTTCAAAGGCGGCGATATCCTCGAACGCGTCCGTGACGTCGACACCGTCGTCTTCGACAAGACGGGAACGCTGACCGAAGGCGAGATGGAACTGACCGACGTGGTCGTCGTCGACGCCGTTCCGGACGGCGGCGTCCACAGCGACGCGACGGACACCTCCTCGGGGCCGCGCTCGGACGGCGGCGTCACGCTGCCGGAACTCTCCGAGGAGTTCGTCCTCGAACTCGCCGCCGGCGCGGAGTACAACAGCGAACACCCGCTGGCGAAAGCCATCGTCGAGGGCGCACGCGAGCGCGGTGTCGACGTGACCGAAGCGGAGAGTTTCGAGAACGTTCCCGGCCAGGGCGTCAGAGCGACCACCGACCACGGTGAAGTGCTCGTCGGCAACCGTCGACTCATGGAAGACGAGGGTATCCATACCGAACCGGCAGAGGACGCGATGGACCGACTAGAACGCGAGGGCAAGACCGCGATGCTAGTTGCTCTCGACGACCGCGTGGTGGGCGTCGTCGCCGACGCCGACACCGTCAAGGACAGTTCCGCGACGGCCGTCACGGAACTGCAGGAACGCGGACTGGATGTCTGGATGATCACCGGCGACAACAAGCGGACCGCTCGGGCCGTCGCCGAGGAACTGGGTATCGACCCGGACAACGTGATGGCGGGCGTGCTCCCCGAGGACAAGGCGGATGCGGTCGATGACATCCAGGACGAGGGGCGGCGCGCGATGATGGTCGGCGACGGTGTCAACGATGCACCTGCACTCGTTGCTGCGTACGTGGGGACCGCACTCGGAAGCGGGACCGACGTGGCAATCGAGGCGGCAGACGTGACGTTGATGCGCGACGACCCCGCGGACGTGTTGAAGTCGATTCGCGTCTCGGCGGGGACGCTGTCGAAGATCAAGCAGAACCTGTTCTGGGCGCTGGGCTACAACACGGCGATGATTCCGCTGGCGTCGCTCGGTCTGCTCCAGCCGGTGCTCGCCGCGGGTGCGATGGCACTCTCCAGCGTCTCGGTGCTGGCGAACAGCCTCGCGTTCCGGCGCTACAAACCCGACCACGATTACCGACTGTTCGGTCGGTAGTCAGAGCACAGCCTCACAGCCGAACGGTTTCTTCGTCGCCGAGTGAGTCCGGAACCTCGAGAGTCACGGTCGTCGTCTGCCCGTCACCAGTCGTCAGGGAGAGTGTGACAGTTTCACCGGCTTCGAGTCGGCGACCGAACTCACCGACGCTATCGGCGTCGTCGCGTCCCAAATCGAAGGTCAGCACTGCCCGACCGTCGGCTTCCGCAATCGCGAACGCACCGTCTGCACCGCTGGCGCCTTCGCCCGGTGCGGTAAGGACGTAGCTGCCGCCCGCATCTACCCAGGTAGCGGTCATCGCCGCAGTGTCGAGCGTCTCCGCACCAGTTTTTGTGATGACGACCCGGACAACGCCAACACTCTCTCCGCCAAAGCCAGCGGTCTCACCGGTTGCACTGAGGATGACGATACCCTCGTCTGTGGCAGGTCCGGTCGGTGTGGGGGTCGCGCTGGTTGTATCTCCCGTGGCACGAACGTCGATCCCTCCGAGCCCGAAGACGAACGGCGTGATGGCGACGACGGCGACGAGAAAAAGAATAAACAACACCAATCTATCCAGCCCCGATTGACTGCGTGTGTCTCCGTGCATGTGTGTGGACGCTCCCGCGGACGGTAAGTAGCCCGAAGAATGTGACCGGCGTGTAAAAGTGTGCGGGCTCCAGTTGACTCGGTATATTGTCGAACGACAGAACGCAGAAGCGCCGATAGCGAAGATAAGCTCGGCTTACATCGGGGAGACTCGGTAACTCCGCCTATAACTATACGGACATTTCCCGAACTGAGGAGGTATGAAAGTAGCGCTCATCGGTTTCGGTAACGCGGGTGGGAAAGTCGCAGACGAACTACTCAATTACCAGCAACACACAGGACGAGGGTTGTTCCGGTACATGCTGGCAGTCAACGCCGCTCGAAGTGACCTGGCGAGACTGGATCGAATTTCCGACGACGACCAGATCCTCATCGGGCAGACAGACGAGCGTGTCAAAGGCCACGGTGTCGGAGCCGACCCCGAACTCGGAGCAGAGGTCACACGGCGGGACCGCCACGAGGTAGAGCGAGCACTCGACGACGTGCCAGTGTACGAAGTCGATGCGTTTCTCGTCGTCGCGGGTCTCGGCGGTGGCACCGGCAGCGGCGGCGCACCAGTTCTCGCGGAGAGCCTCCGGAAGATGTACGACGAACCGGTCTACGGTCTCGGTATCCTCCCGAGTGCCGACGAGGGCGGGCGGGCCTCGTTCAACGCCGCCCGGTCGCTCCAGTCGTTCGTCGACGCCACGGATAATCTCCTTCTGTTCGACAACGACGCCTGGCGAGGGTACCAGGATTCAGTTGGCGACGGGTACAGACGGACGAACCAGGAGCTCGCCACGCGCATCGGTGCCCTGCTCTCGGCCGGCAACCTCGACGGCACGGACGTCTCCGAGAACGTCATGGACGCCAGCGATATCAGGCGAACGCTCAACACGGGCGGCGTCAGTTCCATCGCCTACGCCGAAGAGGGTCTCGAACGCGAGACCGAGAACGCCCAGGGATTGCTAGCCAAATTCCGCGGGAACGGCAGCAACCTCGACGTCGACACCGCAAAGAAGGTGAGTGGCGTTGTCAGAAAGGCAGTCCAGTCGCGCCTCACCTGCCCTGCGGAAATAGAATCCGCCGAGCGCTCGCTCATCGTTGTCTCCGGTCCTCCGGCGGAACTCTCCCGAAAGGGACTGGAGAGTGCCCGCAGTTGGCTCGAAGCACAGACAAACAGCATCGAAGTGTTGGCCGGTGACGACCCCCGGAAATCGGCCGACAAACTCGCTGCGGTCGTACTCCTCTCGAACGTCACCGACGTGCCCCGCGTCGACAATCTGCAGGATCAGGCCGTCGATGCCGCCGACAACATCGAAAGTCAGCGCGAGACCAGAGACGAGGAAATCGAGAATCTCATCCGCGACGACGACGGGGCGCTCGACCCGATTTGAGGACACTATGTTACTGGGGCGTAGACGTGCGCTCGGATATGAGCGTGCAGAAGATTCTTATTGGAGTGTTTGGACTTCTGAGTGATGTCACCCACCGGCCCGTTCATCGACCCTGAAACGGGTGAATTAGATACTGACCAGATTTTGACAGAAGCATATCCGCTCATCGGTCTCATCGTCTTGTTCGCGGGACTGGCGCTTATTCCATTCCTGTTCGTGGTGCTGTTTGCCAGAAACTCCCTGATCGGCTCGCTCTTTACTGTAGTGGCACAAGGTATCCTGGCTGTCGGAACTGGTATCGTACTCATGTACGTAATCGCCAGAGGCATACAGCTCTCGCAGGCTGACGAGGTGAAGTAGTAGAGGCAGACGCGAAGTGCTCACGCAATCTGTCTCGTGGGTTCGCCACTGAACGAACTGAGACGCACACTGCGTTTGCGCCTCGCGTTGTACTGGCACGCCGGGAGTGAGCAATCGATTGCGATTGCGAGCTACGGAGCGGCAATGCCGCTCGCTCTTTGGAGACGCTCACTACGTTCGCGTCTCCCACTCCCTGCACGGGCATGCCGGGATTCGAACCCGGGATCGAGGGGTTAGGAACCCCTCGCCCTGTCCGCTAGGCCACATGCCCTACCGACCCTCCGGCAGCCGGCGAAAAAACGGTTTCTGTGTCGGTACAGGTAAGCACTCTTAAGGTACGTCGTCCGCTTTCACCGCCCATGGAACCACGGGACCTCTCGATGCACACGCCGTACCGGGCCGGCCGAGGGGTCGAGGAAGTCGCACGCGAACTCGGACTCGATCCCGACGACCTCGTGAAGCTCTCCTCGAACGAGAACCCCTTCGGTCCCAGTCCCGCCGCCATCGAGGCGATTCGGGACGCTGCCCCAACCGTCCATACGTACCCGAAAGCCGAACACACCGACCTCTCACAGGAACTGGCCGACCGGTGGAATGTGGCCGTCGAACAGGTCTGGCTCTCGCCAGGTGGCGACGGCGTCCTTGACTATCTCGCCCGCGCGTTCGTCGACCCCGGCGACTCGGTGTTAGTCCCCGAGCCCGGCTTCGCATACTACCCGATGAGCGCCCGCTACCGCGACGCAACCGTCGACGCCTACCGACTCAACCGAGAGGACGATTTCGCACAGACACCCGAAACCGTTCTCGACAGTTACGACGGCCACCGAATCGTCTACGTGACGACGCCGCACAACCCGACCGGGTCGGAGATGGCTCTCGACGACATCGAAACCGTCGCCGAGGAGACCGACGAGGAGACGCTCGTCCTCGTCGACGAAGCCTACGCCGAGTTCACGGACGCGCCGAACGCCCGGCCACTGCTGGACGACCGCGAAGACATCGCTGTCTTGCGGACGTTCTCGAAGGCGTACGGACTTGCCGGACTCCGGCTCGGCTACGCGCTCGTCCCCGAGGAGTGGGCCGACGCGTACGAGCGAGTTAACACGCCGTTCGCGGTGAACTCACTGGCCTGCCGCGCCGGCATGGCCGCACTGGAGGACGACGACCACGTCGAGAAGACCGTCGAGACGGCCCGCTGGGCGCGCGAGTACATGCACGACGCCCTCGACGCTCCGACGTGGGAGAGTGGCGGCAACTTCGTACTCGCATCCGTCGGTGACGGAGCGGCAGTCGCCGACGCCGCACAGCGAGAGGGCATCATCGTCCGGGACTGTTCGAGTTTCGGGCTCGAAGATTGCATCCGCATCACGTGCGGCACGCGCGATGGAACGAAACAGGCAGTCGACGTACTCAACGAGGTGCTCGACTGATGCGCGTCGCAGTCACCGGCACACCGGGTACCGGGAAGACGACGGCAATCGACGCTGTCGAGACTGACCTCGATGTCATCCACCTCAACGAGAGTATCAAACGCGAGGAGTTGACGACCAGCCACGACGAACAGCGGGATACGGAAGTCGTGGATATGGGCGCCGTCGCAGAGTGGCTCGACGGCCGCGACGACGTCCTCTTCGAGTCGCATCTCGCCCACCAGTTCGACGCCGACCGCGTCGTCGTGTTGCGGTGCCGACCGGACAAGCTGGAAGCGCGGTTGACCGACCGGGGCGAGTCAGACAGCTCGGCCGCCGAAAATGCCGAAAGCGAGGCGCTCGACCTCATCCTCTCCGAGTCGGTCAACCGTCACGGAGAAGATGCAGTCTACGAAATCGAGACAACAGACACGGACCCTGAAGACGTTGCCGACGCCATCGAATCGGTCATCGCTGGCGAGCGCGAACCGAGTGCAGGCACCGTCTCGTACGTCGAGTATCTATGACGCTCGACCGGTTTCGCCCGCTAGCCGACCGAATCATCGACCCGTTCGTGGCTGGTGCGGCTCGGGTCGGACTGACGCCCAACGGCGTCAGCACGCTCGCGTTCGTCGTCGCCGGCGTCGCCGGTGGTGCCTTCTATCTTGCCAGGTCCGACCCACGTCTGTATCTCGCAGGTGCGCTGCTCGTCTTCCTGAACGGACTGTTGGACCTGCTCGACGGTGCGTTGGCCCGCGAACTTGGCACAGCATCGAAGGGAGGCGACCTGCTCGACCACGTACTCGACCGATATGCCGACATCGTCATCATCGTCGGTCTCGCGGGCGGCGTCGGGAACTGGGCGCTCGGCATCGCCGCCGTGACTGGCGTGTTAATGACCTCCTATCTCGGGACGCAGGCACAGGCTGTTGGCATCGACAGAGTCTACGGTGGATTGCTCGGGCGAGCAGACCGACTGGTCCTCGTTGGACTGGTCGCACTGGTTGCGCCCTTCGTCACGACGACACTGGGGCCGTTCACCATCGTCGGGTGGTTGCTGGTCGTCTTCGCTGTCGTCGGCCACCTGACAGCAATCCAGCGATTCTACTACTCGATGCAGTCGCTGGCCTGAGCGGGGGCGTACGTTTTATGCGTGGGGCTGGCCAAGGCCAGGTATGGTTCAGTGTGAGATGTGCGGGACGGAAACCTCCAGTCCGAACCGCGTCAAAATAGAGGGTGCAGAACTCGATGTCTGTGACAACTGCACTGACTTCGGGACAGAGGTCAAAACCGAGGACAGTGCCAGTTCGGCCTCGACGAAATACTCGACGGGCAGTTCTAGCTCCGGGTCGTCTTCTTCGTCTGGCGGCAGTTCTAGCACGAGTTCGTCGTCTGGCGGCGGCCGCCGCCGAGACATGTTCGACGACATGGATGAAATCGCCCAGGACTACGACAACCGGATTCGCAACGCACGCGAATCCGCCGGCCTAAGTCAGGAAGAACTCGCACAGAAACTCAACGAGAAGGCGAGTCTCATCCGAAAGCTCGAACACGGTGATACGCTTCCCAGCGACGACGTACAGACGAAGCTAGAACGCGAACTCGACATCTCGCTGTCGGCGAGCGGCGGGTCCGAGGACACCGAATGGGAAGGCGGTTCCTCGACGGGCGAGTACACGCTCGGTGACGTCGTCGAGCGAAAGGACTAGATGTAGCGTTCGAGGTTCTCGGCGTCGAGTTCGTCGGCGATTGTTTCGACCGTTTCTTCGAGTTCCGCTATCTCGGCGGTGAGTCGTTCGAACTCCTCGCTCTCCTGTAGCTCTGCTCTGGTCTTTTCGACCTCCAGCACGTTCCGTTTGAGTTTCTTCGCGGTGAGTTCCTGCGCGCGCTCGTTGTACTCGCTGATCGTCAGCAGGCGGTCGACAGTGTCGATGACCTCCTGGCGCGTGACGGGTTTGACGAGGTAATCGTCGATACCGAGGTCGATGATGTCGAAGTCGGGGTTGACCGCCGTGACCATCGCGACCCGGCACTGGATGTTCTGGTCTTCGATGGCGACGACAACTTCGTTTCCGGAGACCACCGGCATCCGGCGGTCGAGCAACACCGCGTCGTACTCGTCGGAGAGCATCTCGATAGCTTCCTCGCCGCTGTAGGCCACGTCGACGTCGTAGGTCTCCCGAAGGTAGTCGGCGTAGAGGTCGGCCAGTTCCGTTTCGTCTTCGACCACAAGCACCGTCGGGACCCCTGTTTGCTCCTCTGTCACGGCTCGTTTCGACTCTATCGGAAGTCAGTGTCTTAACGGTTCGGACCTGCTGCAACTCACAACCTATTTTGCCCGGCCGGTCGCGGTTTCAGTATGTTCGTTCTCGTCAATCTCAAGGCGTATCCCTGCGACCCCGTCGCAGTCTCCGAAGCCGCAGCGAGCGTCGCCGACGAATCGACGGCAGATATCGCCATCGCACCGCAAGCAGCACACATCGACCGCGTCGCCGACACCGGCGTCGAAACGTGGGCACAGCACGTCGGTCCCGTCGGCCACGGCAGCCACACCGGCAGTACCCTCGCGGAAGCCGCACGCGACGCGGGCGCGACCGGCACACTCCTGAATCACTCCGAGAACCGCCTCAAACTGGCCGACATCGACGCCAGCCTCGATGCTGCCGACCGCGTCGGCTTCGCCACTGTCGTCTGTGCGAACAACGCCGACCAGATCGCCGCTGCCGCGGCGCTCGGTCCCGACGCCGTCGCCGTCGAGCCGCCGGAACTCATCGGAACCGGCACACCCGTCAGCAAAGCCGACCCCGACATCGTCCGGGACGCCGTCGCCGCTGCCGAGTCCGTCGACCCGAGCGTCGACGTGTACTGTGGCGCAGGCATCTCGACCGGGGAAGATGTGGTCGCCGCCCGCGACCTGGGTGCAGACGGCGTCTTGCTGGCGAGCGGGGTCGCCAAAGCCGAGGACCCCGAAGCCGCACTTGCTGACCTCGTCGACCCGCTGTAGGTCGGCTCCGTCGTTCGGACTTTCCACTCACACACCGCGGTCCCCATCGACTGTTATTGATCCGGACAGTTCCCTGCCCGACGGTGGGTCCAGTTGAATACCTTCCTCGTCGAACCGTCGCTTGATCTCTCTGTTGAAATCAGACCGCACCTGTGTGAGGTCATGCTGTGTCGGATTGTCGAGCCAGACCTCGGCCTCAATCGTGATGTTATCGGCACCGAGATCGACGACACGGACATCCGGGCTCCGAGTATCGACATCTACGTCTGCGGATTGCCGGTTACTCTGGTGAAACGCAGCAGCGACTTGTTGAAGTTCCAGCAGCGCTCGTTCGATGTCGATGTCGTGGCTGGCGTGGACGCGTTCGGTCAGTCGGTAGCTGCCTCCCCCGAATGGCCTCGTCAGAGCGTTGGTTGCCAGCTCCGTGTTCGGAACGGTGACAGTCGCGTTATCGACCGTCCGGACACGCGTCACCCGAAAGTCGACAGCTTCGACGACGCCGTTACCACCAGGCCAGGAAATCGAGTCACCGACGTTGAAGTCCGGATCGAGAATCAGGAAGAAGCCGCTGACGAGCGAGCCGAGCACCTCCTGCCCGGCGACACCGATAGAGAACGTGAGCGCGGCGACGACCAGTGCCGAGTCGGTGTTGAACACGACCCCGCCATAGCCCGCAAGAACGATACCGACGAAGGAGGCGACGACGAGCAGAAACAACTGGAAGTACGTTTCCGTTGCCGTCACCAGCGTCCGATTGTCCGGGTTTCTCGCACGTACGGCCCGATAGACGACAGGTGCGACCGTCATGCGACTGAGGGTATACACGACGACCGCCACCACGAGAAAGACGACCAGATCAGCCACGGGGTCAGTGAACGGCGCAAACGGCTCCGTCACTTCGTCTTCGATTTGCAGTACGAGGAGTCGGTCCGACTGTGAGAAGACCACCTGATTCGAGAGGGGGACGAGCATGTAGCGGTATAGACGAGCAAATGGGAAGTCGACTGTACCCGAATGAACCTCATTCGGGTTATATGGAACGTAAGTCGTACGTAGTACGCCGGTATCAGAAAACAGAGAGGGCGAGTCAGTCGGACGATCCGTCGTCGACAGTGGCACCGTCGAGCGTCTTCGTTTCGACGTTCGTTGCGAACTGCTCGACGAGGTCGTCGTCGACGTGTCCCTCGAACTCCGAGTCGAGCAGTTCTCGAAGGCGGTAGTCGTACCGTCCACGGCCCACGTGCTCGATAAGCCCGCTCGTCCGGAGCGTCCGGTTGTGGGCGTAGGCTTTCGTCCGGTCGCCGTCGCCGCCCGCCGCGAAGTGAGCGTTCAGCGGCGTCCCCGGGCCGAACTCGCGGTAGAAGTTCAACATCTTCCGGGCTTTCGTCGCCATTCCAGCAATGTCGGCTTTCAGTTCGCGGACGACGAGCGGTTCCTCGCCCTCGTCCAGATCATCCTCGCCGTCGATGATGTCGTACTCGCTGGCACCGCGGCTGGTAATCCCCTCGCGAAACTCCGAGGGAGCACTGTCGTCGCCGTCGATGATCCCATCCTCGTCGACGGAGTCGTCAGCCTCCTCGACCGGGCGGTTCGTCTCGCCGTCGACGATATCTTCCGGGACTGCAAACCGGTCCATCTCGGACTGAGGGCCCGACGAAGCGGGGGCGGTGTCGTCTGACACCGCAGCATCAGGGCCGGCGTCCACGTGCGCACCCCCGTCGGTCGTCGCCGACCCGGTGGGCGTCTCGCTGACTGCACTGAGACGCGAGAGAACTTCTTCAGCGCTGAAGCCGCTGTCGGTAGCCTCGGCTGAACTCTCCTCTTCGTCCGCCGCGGCCGCCGAAGCATCCGCTTCGGTACCAGCAGACGAGTTCGCGTCCGCTGGCGCATCGCCCGGTTCGTCCACCGCGTCCATCGCAGCAGCGAAGGCCGCGCCAGCATCGTCGTCACCGAAGGTACCAGCGCCATCATCGTCGGCAGCATCGTCACTTTCGGCAGCGTCGTCGTCAGAAGACGCTGCTGCAACAGCGCCGGTCGCCGCCTGGCGCTTCTCCCGGAGTCGCTCCTGTTCGGTCTTGCCCGGGTTCGGGCCGTCGACGTGGCGCACCAGCGCGTCGACGAACTGGTCTGCCATCCGGCTCATATCGCGGGCGTCCTGCAGTTCCGTCTCCAGTTCCGCGATGCGGGAGTTCTTTTTGTCCAACTCTTCGCGGAGTTCCGCGATGCGGTCGTCGCGGGCCTGCTGTTCCTCGCTGATTTCGGAGAGCTCCGACACCAGATCGTCGCTGACCGATTTCAGTTCGGGCCGCTCGAAGTCGTCCAGTCCCGGCGTCGCACCGGCGTCGAACGTCTGCTTGCGCTGGAACTGGACGCGCTGGACCGTCTCGGCCCAGTCCGTCATCAGGAATCCCTCGCCGTCGCCGAGATTCTCGACTGCTTCGGAGTACTCCGAGTCGAGGATACGCTTGACGACTTTGGTGTCGTTGTTCCAGGTGAGGCGGTGCCAGACCAGCCAGTCACACTGCGTGATGAAGTCCTTCTTCACGTCGGCGGGGCGCTGGCTGATACCGACGATACCCAGTCCGTGCTTGCGCCCGCGTTTCCCGATTTTGATGAGCATCTTCCCGCACTCGCCGACGCTCCCACCTTCGGGAATGTACTCGTGGACCTCCTCGACGAGCATCAGGAAGGGTTGTTTTTGTTTCTTGGCCTTCGCGAAGAGGTGTCGCGAGACGGCCGTGAGGACTTCCTCGGCCTCGCTTTCGTCCAGGAACGAAGAGATATCGAGAATGATAGGGACGTTCTGTTCGAGGGCGAGCGACGCCATCTTCTCGGCGTGGTCGGCGGTGATCTGGATGTCACACTCCTCGTCGGCACCGGCGTGGAGGATTTCGTACTCCTCTTTGAGGCCGTAGTACTCGCCGTCGATGTCGACGATGAGGAGACCGAAGCCGTTGTCCAGTAACTTCTCGGCGACGACGCTGGCGGTGTTGGATTTGCCCGACCCACTCTTGCCTGTCACGAACCCGCGGCCGGTCAGCAACTCCACGACCGGGAGGGAGACCGCCGTCCCGGGGTCGCCGCTCCCGCCGGGGCCCTCGCTGACCTCCGCGACCGTGATATGTTCTGTCTCTGCCATGCGCGCTTGCCCGAAACTCGCGGGCCACGCCACATAATTCTCCGTCAGACGGACGGCAGACCGCTACCGGCCGAACAGGCGTTCCCGAAGCGACCGCGGGCGGTGTTTCTCGGCGAGCAACACCGAACACTCCACCTCGTCGACCACATCGAGAACGAGCGACCCACTGACTAGACGGGAGAGTAGCCCTCGTTCGGTCGCGCCGATGATGACCATCGTCGAGTCTTCGGCGGCCCGTTCGATTGAGTCCTCGACATCGCCGGTCTCGATGCGTATCGTCGCATCATCGAGGTCGTGGTCGTCCGCCCACTCTTCCATGAACACCCGTCCTGTCTCTTCGTCGTCGGCGACGTGTAACAGCGTCACCTCGCTGTCGTACTGGTCCCGGAGGTAGCCAGCGACGGTCGCACTGAGGTCCGAGTCCGGCCCACCTGCCGTCGGGACCAGTACCTTCGACGGGTCGAAGCCGCGGTCTTTCAACACGAGGAAGTCACAGGGGATGGTCCCCGCCATCTCGTCGAAGGCGGACTCTGCACGCCCCGGTGAGCCGTGAGAATCCGGCCCCCAGCCCATCACGACCATGTCGGCATCATGCGTCTTGGCGGCGTCGAAAATCTCCTCGAAACCGCGGTGGGAGAGAATCGTGTGGGTCTCGACCGGCACGTCGAACTCCTCGGCGTCAGCCTTTGCCGCTTCGATAAGGTCTGCGGAGGTTTCGTCGAGTTCGTCCGCCCGTTCGGCAGCGCCTTCGAGTGCCATCTGGTCCGGGACGGTGATAATGTGCGTCGCAACGACGGTTCCGTTGCGCTGTTTTGCGATTGCACTGGCCAACTCGATGAGATCGCTCTCGCTACGCGGGTTTGCGATTGGCACCATCACCCGGTAGTCGCCGCCGTCTGGCTGGACGGTGTTAGCGGCCGAGACTGCTGCATCGGGCATCTCGTCGGTTCGTGAGAGGATGTGTTCTCCGAGGATACCCTGCTTTTCCGTGCGGGTACGGGCGTACGCGATGTACCAGATGATGGCAGCAGCAGCGATACCGAACGAGAGGAGTCGCGCAGCGGGTTCGACGTACGCGAGCAGCGCGAACGACAGGACAGTTCCGAGTATTGGAACCAGCGGGTACAGCGGGACGGTGAAATCGGGCTGGTACTCGGAGGGGTTGACGTAGCGCATCGCGATGAGTGCGATGTTGAGGAGGCCGTAGATGATGAGGTGCAGTCCCGACGCAGCCCCGGACAGCAGACCGATGTCTCCGAGCAGGATGAACAGGAGAATCAGCGCACCCGTGATAGCAATCGAGCGGTACGGCGTTCCAAAGCGCGGGTGAATCTTGTTCAGTGCCGGAGTGACGATACTGTCTCGGCCCATCGCGAAGTTGATGCGCGAGGAGGCGAGAATCGACGCGTTCGCACTGGAGGCCGTCGCCAGTAGACCGCCGAACAGGAGTGCACCACCCATCAGCGCGCCCTGCAGTCGTTCGCCGATTTCGACGACGGCGATGGGCTGTGTCTCGCCGGGTGCGACATCTGTAACGAGGTCCGCGATGAACCCGTCCGGGACTGCAGCGCTCATCACGATGAGCACGAGCGCGTAGATGACCGTCACGAGGACGACGCTGCCGATGACTGCACGCGGGAGGTTCTTGCCGGGGTCCTTGATTTCCTCCGCGACGCTCGTAATCTGGACGAAACCGAGATAGGAGACGAAGATGAAGCCGGTCGTTCCGAGCGTCTCGGTCACCGTCGCGGTCCGCGGGAGGTTCGCGGGGTCAGCCTGGAGTGAGCCCAGAAGCGTGAACACGAACAGAATCGCGACGAGAAGGATGACGATGATGTTCTGGAGACGCCCCGTCTCTTTCGCACCGATGTAGTTGATGAGAACGAAGAACGCGCCCCCGAGAAGCGCAGAGAGGGTGACGTACGTCATCGAGATGGGGCCGACGCCGATAGTGCCGCTGGCACCGAAGATTCGCGAGATGTAGCGTCCGAAGCCAACCATATAGAAGGCGCTGGCGAAGGCGAGGCCGAGCCAGTTGGCCCAGCCGGCGACCGACCCGAGGAGCGGGCCGAGCGCGTGGTTGACGTAGTAGTACGCCCCACCAGAACGGGGCATCGCCGTCCCGAGTTCGCTCGCAGAGAGTGCGGTGAACATCGCGATGACGCCACCCAGGAGGAAGGCGATGGATGCGTACGACCCAGAGCGGAGGATGGCATCACCCGGCAGGACGAAGATACCCGCACCGATCATCGTCCCGACGCCGATAGTCAGTGCGGCAAGCGGGCCGAGGTCCTTCGCGAGATCTTGCTCTTCGCTGCTCACGTCGACTCACCGCCTGAGTCTGTCACATCCTCATCCGAAACGTCCGGTAGAACGACGACCGGCCGGTCAGTCTGGGTCACGATGTCGAGTGCGACGTCGCCAGTTAGCAGGCGAACCCAGCGACTGCCACCGCGTGGCGTGATGACGATAGCGGAGGCGTTGTGGTCGTTGGCGGCGTCGAAGATAGTCTCGGCAACGTCCGTTCCGTACCGAATCTCCGTATCGACATCGCGGTCTTCGCCGAGCGACTCTTCGAGCGCGTCGAAAATCTCCTCAGCGTACTCTTCGCGCTGTTCGACGCCGGCTTTGTCCGGTGCGCCACCGGCCTTCTCGACGACGTGGACGGCAACGACGCTGCCGGTCAGATAGTCGCGGGCAGCACGGGAAGTCGCCCGCGCGTCTTCCGGACTAGCGACGGGAAGCACGACCCGGTCGAAGAGGTCAGTCATGACGGAGGGTTGTGGACCATCGAGCGTCTGTTCGACGCTGCACGTGAGAAATTCTGGAAGCAGACGGATACATAGTCGAGTTCTGTTCCGGGACCATCTTAATACACACGCCCTACAACCGCCAGCCTGTCGAATAGAAATTCACTTACCAGAGGACCAGAAAATCTCCGTCTATGAAACCACCGGAGGGTGGGCCGTGCACGTAATCGTCATCGGGGCCGGTGAAGTCGGGTCCTCGATCGCGAGGAGCCTTGCCGACTCCCACGATGTCGTCGTCGTCGACATCGACGCCGAGAAAGTCGAAGAGTTGAATTACAGTGTCGATGCGCTTGCCATCGAGGGCGACGGTGCCTCACTGTCGACTCTCAGAGAAGCCGACATCGAGAACGCCGACATGGTCATCGCCAGCACCGACGACGACGAGACGAACATCATCACCTGTGGGACGGCGAAAACGGTGGCAGATCCCTTCACCATCGCCCGAATCAAGGGGACGAACTATCTGGAGACGTGGCAGGGTGCCGAGGGCGCACTCGGCGTTGACTTCATGGTCGGGACGACCATATTGACCGCAAAGAGCGTCGTTCGCGTCATCGGGCTTCCCGCAGCACGCGACGTCGACACCTTCGCCGGCGGACGCGTCCAGATGGCCGAGTTCGAGATACCCGAAGACAGTCCCATCGCCGGCCAGAGCGTCCAGAAGGCCGACCGCTTCGAGTCGCTAACCTTCGCAGCGATACTGCGCGACGACGACGTGGTAATTCCGACCGGGTCGACGATTATCAACGCCGGCGACGAAGTTGTCGTCATCGGATCGGAGGAGAGCGTCCACGCGATGTCGGCGGAGGTATCACCACACACTGGGACTGGTGACAACATACTCATTGTCGGCGGGACGAACGTTGCTTGCCAGATTGCCCGCCTGCTCGAAGAACAGGGGCTCAATCCGCGTCTCGTCGAACACGATCACGAGCGAGCGCGTGAACTCGCCGAACGCCTCCCGAACACGACAGTCCTCGAACACGACGGGACCGACAGAGAATTTCTGGAGCGCGAACACGTCGACGAGGTCGATACGGTCGTCGCGGCACTGCATCGCAACGAGCGGAATCTGCTGGTCTCGCTGCTGACAAAGCGTCTCGGCGTCGACCGTGCAGTCGCCGTCGTCGACGAGACGGAATACTCTCAGCTGTTCGAGGCCGTCGGCGTCGACGTGGCGGTCAGCCCGCGCGAGACCACGGCAGAAGAGATTACGCGGTTCACCCGGGAGCGCCGTGCCGAAAACGTCGCACTCATCGAGAACGACCGCGCGGAAGTTATCGAAATCGAAATCGAGGCCGACAGCGTCCTCGCCGACCGACCGATTCAGGAGTCGATTCAGGACCTCCCGGATGGGTTGGTCATCGGAGCCATCACTCGCAACGGTGATTTCGTCATCCCTCGCGGAGACACCGTCATCGAGGAGGGCGACAACGTCGTCGTCTTCGTAGAAGCAGATATCCTCGACGAGGCGACGTCGAAACTCTGAGTTACGGGAACGCACTCACCGACGCCAGAATGCGCCGGTAAACAGCACCATGACCGGGATGATTTCCAGTCGGCCGATCCACATCAGGAAGATCATGAAGAGCTTCGAGGTCCAGGGGAAATCCAGATAGCTCCCGAACGGGCCGAGAAACCCGAGTCCCGGGCCGATGTTCCCGAGCGTTGCGAGCGTGGCACTGAGTGCTTCGAGCGATGTCATTGACAGCCCGACCCGCGCGCCGTCGAGTGAGATGAGGACGGTTCCGACGCCAAACAGGGCGAGATACAGGATAGTAAAGCCCAGCACGCCGCGGACGGCCCCCTCGTCGATGACCCGACTGCCGAGACGGATTGGCTGGACCTCCTCCGGATGTGAGGCGGTGACGAGTTCCCGCTTGATCGCTTTCATCGCGACGACCCACCGGACGATTTTGACACCACCACCAGTCGAGCCGGCACAGCCGCCGAGGAACATCGCGAACAGAAGCACAATCTGTGCGTGGGTATCCCACTGAGCGAAGTCACTGGTCGCGTATCCAGTCGAGTTCAGCAGCGACCCAATCTGGAACGCGGCCTGCCGGAGTGCGTTCTCCGTGACGCCGTGAGTCGTGCCGCCGAGACGGAGCGTCGGTGCGGCACCCAGATAGAGGACGACAGCGAGGATGCCAGTCGTGCCAAGAATCGCCCCGACGTAAGTCCGCAGTTCCGTGTCACCGAGGAATCGGTCGACATCTCCGTTGAGCAGGAACCAGAACAGCGCGAAGTTGGTCCCCGCGATAATCATAAACGGAATAATGAGCCACTGGACGGCCGGCGAGAACGCGCCGATACTGTCTGCCTGCGGTGAGAATCCGCCAGTCGGCAGCGTCGTGAAGGCGTGGGAGACGGCGTTGAAAACGTCCATGTCTGGAGCCAGACCGCTGACAGACAACACCATCAGCAAGACGACCAGCAGAACTGTGAAACCGAGATAGACGCCCCACAGGACGCGCGCTGTTTCAGCGATGCGTGGCGTCAACTTCTGGAGACTCGGACCGGGTGCCTCCGAGTCCATCAGCTGGGCACCGTTGACCGCGATCTGTGGCAGGATAGCGACCATCAGGACGATGATACCCATGCCACCCAGCCACTGGGTGAGCTGTCGCCAGATGAGCAGCGCGTGCGAGTGCTGGTCGGTCGAGATCTCGCCCATCACCGTCGCTCCCGTCGTCGTGAACCCGGACATCGATTCGAAGAGCGCGTTGACGGGGTGAGCAAGCGTCGACGCAGTTCCGTGCCCCGCGATGACGTACGGGACGGCTCCAACGATGGAGACGGCTAACCAGGCGAGTGCAACGAGAAACAGCGATTCGCGCGGCCCGAGGTCGACATCGTCGGACAGCTGTTCGAGTGTGAATCCGACGGTGACGGTAATCGCCATCGATGCGAGAAAGACGACAGTGCCCTCCCCGTAGAGCAGACTCGTCAGCAGTGGGATGAGCATCGCAACTGCCAGCCACTTGATAACCGTGCCGGTGAGGGCGACACTGGTCCGCCAGTCGACGTAGACACGGCTCAACTCGCGTCACCTCTGTGTGTCGGATTTACTAGACCAAAAAAGTACAGTCGAGAGGAAATGTCGAGTTCCAGCACGTCTTTATCGACGGGTATCTGGGCTGGCGTATGAATCTGTCGGAGCAACGGATTCACCCGCTGTTCGCCGTCGCGTCACCAGTCTATCTCGCTGGAAGCGACAGGTATACCCTGATTCGGTCGAATATCCGGACATGACTACCGGCGTTGTCCTGCTGAACTTCGGTGAGCCGTCCGAACCGGACCGTGAAGCAGTCGTCGACTACCTCGAACGCATCTTCATGGCCAACGCGGACCTGGAGGAGTACGACTCGAAGGAGGCCGCGCGCGAGCGCTCCCGGAAACTGGCAGAGCGACGCGCACCCGGACTCATCGAGGAGTACGAGGAAATCGGCGGTTCCCCGCTCAACGAGCAGGCCCAGGGGCAGGTCGAAGCCCTCGAAGACGCCCTCCGTGACCGGAACTTCGACGTGAACACCTACCTCGGAATGCAGTACACCGAGCCGTTCATCGGCGACGCCGCCGAGGCAGCCCACAAAGACGGTGTCGACCGCGTCATCGGGCTCCCCATCTACCCGCTGTGTGGCCCCTCCACGAACGTCATCGCGCTGGACGAACTCGAAGATGAAATCGAGGCACTCAACTGGGACGCCCCCTTCCAGGCTATCACCGGCTGGCACAAACACCCGAAGTACAACCGCGTCCGCGCGGAGAACATCGGCGACTTCGCCGACGAATCGGGCGTCGACCTCCACGACGATGACACCGCACTCGTCTTCTCCGCGCACGGCACGCCCAAGCACTACCTGGAGGAGGGCAGTCGCTACGACATCTACGTCGAGGAGTACTGCTCGGTCGTCGCCTCGCTGCTCGGCGTCTCCGACTACCATATCGGCTACCAGAACCACGAGAACCGCGACATTCCCTGGACCGAACCGGAAGTCGAAGACCTCGTCACTGGACTCGACACCGAGCGCGTCGTCGTCGAACCGGTGAGTTTCCTCCACGAACAGAGCGAGACCCTCTCCGAGTTGGACGACGAACTCAAGGAGGAAGCCGAGGAGGTCGGGCTGGACTTCTACCGGGTTCCAATCCCGCACGACGACGAGCGGATTCCCGAGGTGTTCGCCGACCTCGTCGAACCGTTCCTGGCGGATTTCGACCCCGAGTACTACCAGTACCGGCAGTGCCAGTGCCGTGACGAACCGGGGACGATGTGCCTGAACGCGCCCCAGGAAACCCCCCACGCCGAGGAGAGCGACACAGCACCGGCACAGACGGACGACTGATGACGGTCGGCGTCGTCGGTGCCGGCATCACTGGGCTGGCACTGACTCACTACCTTCGAGAGCGTGACGTAGACGTCATCACGTTCGACGCTCGGGAGGCGGCTGGCGGCGTCATCCAGTCCCAGCAGCGTGACGGACACGTCGTCGAACTCGGCCCCCAGCGGATGCGCGCCACACCAGGAATTCGCGAACTGGCGGGTGCGGCTGGCGTGGAGGACGACATCGTCACCGCGTCGGAAGGGTCGCTGTTCGTCTACTCGCGCGGCCGGCTACGCGAAGCGCCGACTGACGTAAAGCCCTTCCTGCGGACGGATCTGCTGTCCTGGCCGGAGAAACTCCGCTTTCTCGCCGAGCCACTGACGCGGGACGCACAGCCCCAGGAGTCGGTCGCGGACGTGTTCTCCCGGAAGTTCGGCCGAGCGGCCTACGAGCGGTTCGTCGGCCCGCTGTACGGCGGCCTGTACGCGTCTGACCCTTCGGAGATGCCCGCGAAGTTCGCGCTGGAAGGGCTGATGCGCAGAGAGCAGGAAGCGGGGAGCCTGCTCTCGGCGTTCCGGCAACGCGTCGGGAGCGGCGAGAAGTCACCGGCCGCGTCGTTTCCCGACGGTCTCCAGACGCTCCCCGAGGCACTCGCGGACACCTACGCCGACAGCGTCCACCTCGACGAACCAGTCACCGCCATCGGGCAGCAGCGGGCGGGTTACAGCCTCGAAACGCCAGACAGCGAGTACGACGTCGACCAGGTGGTCGTGACGACGCCCGCAGACGTCGCGGCGGACCTGCTGGACGGTGTCGCTGAGAACACCGACGCGCTTGCGGAGTTGACGTACAACCCGCTGGCGCTGGTGTATCTGGCCGCCGACGGGCTCCCGTCCGGGCTGGGCTATCAGGTCGCCTACGACGAGGACCTGCACACGCTCGGTGTTTCGTTCAACGGCGCGATGTTCGACCGAAACGGGCTCTGTACGGTCTTTCTCGGCGGGATGCACGACCCTGAGATACTGACACAGTCCGACGATCAACTCGACGAGATTGCCACCACTGAGTTCGAGCGCGCAACAGGGTACGAGGCGGAAGTCGTCGACATCGTCCGCCGGGACCGGTGGTTCCCGGCCTACGACCAGACGTGGTGGGGACTGGATGACGTGACGACGCCTGACGGCATGCATCTGGCGACGAACTACACCGCGCGGATGGGCATTCCGAGTCGCGTGCGCGAGGCGCGGGAACTCTCAGAGCGACTGGCTGAGAGCGTTAAATAGGCGTTCACGGTACGCTCAGGAGCGCCCTACCGGCAGTAAGTGACGACTAGAGTGTGGGTAACAGTTTTCAATATCGGTTACGACTCTCCCGAGTATGGCAGAGAGTTCGCTGGTCGAATGTCCCGTCTGCGAGGCGGAGTTCGACCCGAGAGCTGCGGGGGGATGGTGTACGAATTCCGAGTGCGGTGAGTGGCGCTACGACGGCCCGGACCTCACACTGGACGGCGCCGGGGCCGGAGCCGACGAAGCAGAACCCGACGAGGGTGACGACGAACCAACCGAAGCCGAAGTCGAACCGACCCCGGCAATCCGGAGAGTCGAGCCAGAGAGGCAAGCAGCAGTCGGCGATGAGGGAGTCACCGACCCAGAAGCAATCGAAGACGACGACACTGGGGCAGCCGATATCGACGCGACCGACGAGCAGGAAGACGACGCGGAGACAGACGCTGTCGAGACAGTCGAAAAAGCCGTCGAGCCCAGCACGGACGGCGTAGACGCCGCCGCGCAATCTACTCCCGAACCCGTCGAAGCATCTGGAGAGGAGACACAGAGTGTAGACGAAGACGGAGACACTGCCGAGGAGACCGCCGAAATCGAGTGTCCCGGCTGTGGCGAGACGCTTGCAGCCGACACGAATTTCTGCCCGTCCTGTGGCGAGGACGTCTCCGCTGTCGAACCGGAATCAGCGGACGATGGTGACGAGGAACTGACCGAATGTCCGTCATGCAGCGCAGACGTGAGTCCCGAGGACAGTTTCTGTGCGTCCTGCGGTGAGGACCTCGACGCACACAGAGGATCGGACGAACTGACCGCGTGTCCCAGTTGCGATGCCGACATCGATCCGGAAGATAGCTTCTGTGTCTCCTGTGGCGAAAACCTCGATACCCATCGGGGCGGGACAGCGGGAACCGACGAACCGAGGAGCACCGAAACCGCGACAAATGCGTCCCCAGACAGCGACGCTGACTCAGCGGCTGAAAGCGATCCGGCACCCGAATCGCTCGTGCTGGCGGTTCGCGGCGAGGAGATTACAGTGTCGGACGGCGACACGGTCGGTCGGGAACTCCGACGTATCGTCACCGAATCGGGTGACGACGAAGACGCCGCCGTTCGTATCCACCGGGAACACGTCCGATTCGTCCGCGAAGACGGGCAGTTCTACCTGGTCGACCTCGGCCGGAACCCGACGAGAGTCAACGACACGCGCATGGAACAGGACGACCGGGAGCCCGTCGGTCCCGGTGACGAAGTGGGCCTCTCCGGCGTCGTCACACTGGCCGTGCAGGCACCCTGACAACCACGATGGATACCGCCCGAATCCGCCGCGAACTGACCGATTCGATTCGATTGCTGTGGGCCAGAGAGCGATGGTTATGGAGCGGCGTTCTCGCGGTCCTCCTGGGATACGTCCTCTGGGTCGGTGCGACCGGCGCGGCGCTGAACTACGGGGCCGAGTTCGCGGGCGTCGACCTCTCGGTGACGGCGTGGTCCTCGACGACGACAGCCGTGTTCGCAACCGTGCTCGTCCTCTGGATACTCGTGCCCGCTGCAGTCGTGACGTCTCTCGTCGACAGCCGCGTCACGAACGTCAGTGGCAACGTTCATACCTACTACCGCGTCGAACACCCGGTCTTGCTCGTCGCACCGATGCTCGCGCTCGTTGCCGTCGGTGTCGGTGCCGCCGTCGCCGTCGGTGACGTTCCCGCCGCACTCGCGGGCGCGCTCGTCGCCGTGGGATTGCTCGCTCTCATCAGAACGGTTGCCTACAGCTACCGAGTGTTCAGCTTCTCGGCGCCGCTGCTGGTCCAACTATGTCTGTTCGTTTCACTGGCAGTGTGTTCCGTGGCGCTGTTGACCGGTGCAGGTATCGTCGCGGGCCGGCGCGGGTTCGTCGAAGCCGCTGCTGCCGGTGTCGGTGACCTGCTCGGGACCGGTGGCATCGTAGCCGTCGTCACCGGAACGACAACCGTGGGACCGGTGACTGTCTCGACGTTGCTGGGACTGACGGCCGCCCTGCCGGTCGGCTTCGCCGTGGGGTACATTCTCCTCCAGTCCGCGGTTGGACTGGTCAGTCGCGCTCGAAACCCCGACGTGCCGCGCTCGCAACTCCGAACCGGACAGCGGTATCCGGAGTTCGCCCATCCCATCTCCGAACAGTCCAGTGGGGGAGACTCCAGCCGTCCGACGCCTGATGGGGAGACACGCGAGGACATCGACCAACGGGGAAATCAACGAGATGACGCCGCTGGTTCACCCGACACCGACACAGCAGTACCCACCGCCACCGATACAACGAACGACACGACGGACGACGCAGACGACGTGAGTCACACAAAAGTGTTCACAGCGCCGGACGAGGGCGACTTCGACAGTGACGTGCCGGGCGTCGGCGACGTAGCCAGTGTCGATACAGCGGCAGACAGTACCCAGACTGCAGACGAGACAGCCGTCGTCGGCGGCGGGACAGAGAGCCGAGATGGGTCCTCCTCGGACGGCGACGGCTACCGGTGTCCGACCTGCGCGGAATCGTTCGACACCGACACGAGTTTCGCGTATTGCCCGACCTGTGGGACGGAGTTACAGCCAGAGTAAACGCGCGCTATTTCTCAACCCCGTCGAAACAGCGGTTGACTTCACCGGGCGTCGTCGATTTCGTCGATCGCGTCGGGGTTTTCGATGCTGGAGAGGTCGCCCAGCTGCTCGCCCTCGTAGACGCCCTGGATGATGCGCCGGACGATTTTCCCGGACTGGGTCTTGGGGAACTCGTCGACGAACAGCACTTCCCGCGGTCGGAACGGCTTCCCCAGTTCCTCGCCGACCTGTGCGCGCAGTTCCTCGCGCAGATCGTCGCTCTCCTCGTAGCCCTCGTTGAGGATGACGTACGTGACGACGGCGGTCCCTTTCGTCTCGTCGTCGGCACCGATGGCGACGGCGGCGTTGACTGCCTCGTGCTCGATGAGCGCCCCCTCGACTTCGGCTGGGCCGACCTTCCGCCCAGCGACGTTGAGCACGTCGTCCGAGCGACCGTGCAGGAACCAGAAGCCGTCTTCGTCTTTCTGCGCCCAGTCGCCGTGGTCCCAGAGGTCGTCGAACCGCGACCAGTACTCTTCGAGATAGCGCTCGTCACCGCTCCACAGCGATTTCGTCATCGACGGTGCCGAGGACTTGCAGACCAGATACCCTTTCTTGTGGTCGTCGGCGATCGAGTTGCCCGACGCGTCCACGATGTCGATGTCCATGCCGAGTGCGGGGCCGCCCAGTGTCCCGGGTTTGAGCGAGTGCAGCGGCGTCGGCTGGAGGAAACAGCCGAAGATTTCGGTGCCACCCGAGATGTTCATGATGGGTGCGGTGCCCTGTCCGACGTTCTCCAGGAACCACTTCCAGGAATCGGGATCCCACGGCTCGCCGGTCGACCCGAGCAGGCGCAGCGTCGAGAGGTCGTGGCCTTCGAGCCACTCGTCGCCGTGTTTCTGCAGCGCGCGAATCGCCGTCGGCGAGATTCCGAATGTCGTCAGACCGTGGTTGTCGACCATCTCCCAGAAGCGGTCGGGCTCGGGGTGGTCGGGTGCCCCTTCGTAAATAAAGATGGTCCCGCCGTGGGCGTGGTTGCCGATGAGCGTCCACGGCCCCATCATCCAGCCGATGTCGCTGACCCAGAAGAATCGGTCCGAGGGCTTGTGGTCGAACGAGAAGAAAATCTCCTTGGCCGGCTGGACGAGGCCGCCCGCGTGCGTGTGGACGATTCCCTTCGGTTTGCCGGTCGTCCCCGACGAATAGAGGAGCATCGACTCCTGGTCGGAGGGCAGCGACTTCGTCTCGTACTCGTCGTCCTGGGTGCCGACGGCATCGTCCCACCACTCGTCGCGGTCGTCGTCCCACGAAAGATCGGATTCCTCGGAGTCAAGGCGATTGTAGACGATGGTGTGTTCGACGTGGCCGGCCTCCTCGATGGCCTCGTCTGCAGCGGATTTCAGATCGACTTCACTGCCCCGGCGGTAGAATCCGTCGCCAGTGAACAGGACGTTGCACTCGGCGTCAGAGATACGCGTGGCCGTCGCGTCGACGCCGAACCCGGAGAAGATGGGTACTGCGATGGCACCGACTTTGAAACAGCCGTACAGCAGCGGGACGATTTCGGGAACCATCGGCATGTACAGTCCCACCGTATCGCCGGTGCCGATGCCGCGTTCTTCGAGGGCGTTGGCGACACGGTTCGTCTGCTGGTGGAGTTCGTGGTAAGTGATCTCACGCACCTCGCCGTCTTCGCCTTCCCAGATGGTCGCGACCTTGTTCCGGTTCGCCGCGTCCGGGGCGGCGTGGCGGTCGACGACGTTGTGTGCGATGTTGAGTTCCCCGCCGACGTACCAGTCTGTGAACTGTGGTCCGTCTGTGTCGTCGCGTACCTGGTCGTACTCCTCGTAGAAATCCAGGTCGAGATAGTCGACGACCTCGTCCCAGAACCAGTCCAGTCCCGAGGCGGGTTCACCCTCGACTTCGCTGACGGTTCGCTCGTGGAGTTCTTCGAAATCCGCGATACCGTGTTCTTGCATGAACGCGTAGACGTTGCTCCCTTCGACGAACTCGTCGCTCGGTTCGTAGAGCACCTCGTCGAGTTCTTCCAATGAGTCTGCCATAGTATCTCATTCTCGTCCAACGGCAAGCCCCACCAAAGAACTTGTGTGAGATATGGGAACCCCGAAGGCGAAGACGGCAGTATGTTTTTGTCCGCGGGTAGCCAACGGGGGCGTATGTACGTCCGGGATGCCCGTAATCGAGACGAGGCCTGGTTGCTCGACCACATCGAGGCGATGGAACTCGACGAGACGGCGTTTCGCTCCCGGGACTACGTCATTGCAGTCGACGAACGGGAAAACGAGCGAGCCGGCTTCGGCCGCGTTCGGATCCACAAAACCGATGACGGGGAGGTCTGTGAACTCACCAGTATCGGCGTTCTCGAAGAGTGGCGCGGCCAGGGTGTCGGTGCGCACGTCGTCGAACGACTGGTGACGACAGCCCGCGACGACGGCTTCGAAGTCGTCTACTCGCTGACCGGCGAACCCGACTATCTCGCTCAGTTTGGCTTCGAGCGTATCGAAGTCGAGCAACTCCCGGACAAGCTGCAGGACCGCCTGACCGAAAAGCAGGACTCGCTCGAACCCGACGCCGTTCCGATGCGTATCGAGGCCGAGCGCTTCCGGATGCCCAGTCACCTCCGCGAGGCATTCAAGGGCGCACACCCCGCCGAGGAGGATACCGAGCCCCAGGAAGGCCCCGAAGATTTCGGCATCGACCCGGACGAGGCGACCTACAAATACGACACCGGCGGCTAACCGTTCGACGGCTGTCGAAGCACTGCGGCCGGTTTCACGGGCGAGCGTCGGTCTGTGTCGAGTTCTTCACGGTTGTCACAATGAAGGGTTAAGTCGTCAGCGCCACTGAGTAGCGGGTATGTTCGAACAGGACGAGCTCGACAAGATACGCTCCGCGAAGGAGGAGTGGGAATCGGAGTCCTACGACCCCACTGTCGAGCGATTTGGCGAGCGCAAGGACACCTTTACGACAGACACCGAAGGCCAGGAAGTCGACTCGCTGTACACGCCTGCGGACCTCGACGACTTCGACTACGAGGAGGACCTCGGCTTTCCCGGTGATGAACCGTATACGCGCGGGGTCTATCCCACGATGTACCGCGGCCGCCTCTGGACCATGCGCCAGTACGCCGGGATGGGGACCGCGGCCGAGACCAACGAGCGGTTCAACTATCTCATCGACGAGGGCCAGACCGGGCTCTCGACGGCCTTCGACCTCCCCACGCAGATGGGACGGGATTCGGACGACCCGATGAGCGCCGGCGAAGTCGGGAAAACCGGCGTCGCTATCGATTCCCTCGCCGACATGGAGACGGTCTTCGACGGCATCCCGCTGGACGAAGTCTCTACCTCGATGACGATCAACGCCCCCGCGAGCGTCCTGCTCGCGATGTACATCGCCGTCGGCGACCAGCAGGGCGTCGACCGCGAGGAGTTGCGTGGCACTATCCAGAACGACGTGCTCAAGGAGTACATCGCCCGCAACACCTACATCTACCCGCCCGAGCCGTCGATGCGCATCATCACTGACATCTTCGAGTTCTGCGCCGACGAAACCCCCAATTTCAACACGATTTCCATCTCCGGCTATCACATCCGTGAGGCTGGCTCGACGGCCGCCCAGGAAATCGCATTCACGCTCGCAGACGGCATCGAGTACGTCGAGGCCGCAATCGAGGCTGGACAGGACGTCGACGAGTTCGCTCCCCAACTCTCCTTTTTCTTTGCCGCCTACAACAACATCTTCGAGGAAGTCGCGAAGTTCCGCGCCGCCCGCCGGATGTGGGCCAAGATCATGGAAGACCGCTTCGGGACTGACAATCCCAAATCCAAGCAGCTCAAATTCCACACCCAGACCGCCGGGTCGACGCTGACCGCCCAGCAAATCGAGAACAACGTCGTCCGCGTCGCCTACCAGGCGCTCGCCGCCGTCCTCGGCGGCACCCAGAGTCTCCACACCAACGGCAAGGACGAGGCGCTCTCGATTCCGACCGAACAGTCCGTCCGCACCGCCCTGCGGACCCAGCAGATTCTCGCCCACGAATCCGGCGCGGCCGACACCATCGACCCGCTCGGCGGAAGCTACTACATCGAGAACCTGACCGACGAACTGGAAGAGGAAGCCTTCGAACTACTGGATGAAATTGACGACCACGGCGGGATGCGCCAGGCAATCGAAGACCAGTGGGTCCAGCGCCAGATTCAGGACGTTGCCTTCGAACGCCAGCGCGAACAGGAAGCCGGCGAGCGCATCATCGTCGGCGTCAACGAGTTCGAAGTCGACGACGAGGAGGAGGTCGACATCGAGGAAGTCTCCGAAGAGGAAGAACGCAAACAGAAAGAGAACCTCAAACAGGTCAAAGCAGAGCGCGACGACGAGGCCGTCGAGGCGAAACTCGACGCGCTCCGCGAGGCCGCTCGCGGCGACGAGAACCTGATGCCCTATATCATCGACGCAGTGAAAGTCTACGCCACGACCGGCGAAGTCTGTGACGCGATGCGAGACGTGTACGGCGAATATCAGCCCGGGATCTGACCGTCGATTCGCGCTCGATCACTCTCCTTCGTATCTAACTTCCGTCCCGGACGCGACCGGCTGGAGCAGATACCCGTTGGTCTGTCCCCGCTTGACCGGCGTGAAGTCCCCGACGAACGTCGTCGACTCGTCTGCTCGAATCTCGAACTCCTCTTTGAACTGCAGCGGGGCGTTGCCTGGCGTCTCGACGGTTGCTTCCTCGCCCCCGTCGAGCGTTCCCGCAACGCCGGTGACATCGAGCTGGAGGAACCCGTACGTCTGGGTGGGTAGCTCCCGTTCGTCGATCAGTTTCGTGTTCCCGTCCTGGAGTTCGACGAGGTCCGCTTCCTGTGGCTCCTCGAACTGGTAGTACTGCCGGTCGTCGCTTTCGTCGACGTCTTCTTCTGTCTGCTCGGTTACGCCGTCTTCGGTATCATCACTCCCCTCTGTCTCGTCATCTACGGACGGTTTCACCCAGATACCCGCAATTGTGACGATACAGCTTTCGAAGTCAGCGATATCACCGGGCTGGTCGGTCACTTCCGTCGCGAGCGTTCCCGTCGTGTCGTTTCCAGAGCCAGCACAGCCGGAAAGACCGACCATTCCGACGGCACTGACAGCGCCGACGCTCTTCAGATACGCCCGTCGATTCGTCTGCGTCTCAGTTTCTGTGTGTCTCATGCGACTACTGCTCCGGTCCGAACGGGATTAAACGGGCCAGATAGTATCCCCTATTCCAACCGAATTTAGCCGATTTAAGCCGCTTTTTTGCCGTTTTCGAGCTCTATGGTATCGTTCACCACGAGCAGGAACTCGGTCAGGCAGTCACCAACGCTATGTGACCGACCGTTTCAAGATTGCGCCGGACGAGTGTCGACGCATGCACTTCGACCACGCGGGTATCGCGACCGACGACGCGGCGGGACTTGCCGACCTGTACACCGACCTCTTCGATACGCACGTCGCTCACGAGGAGACGTTCGACGGGATGGAAGTCGTCTTCCTCTCGCTCGGCAACGGGTACCTCGAACTGCTCGAACCAACTGCAAGCGATGGCGCTATCGCCTCGTATCTCGACAGTAACGGCGCAGGCATCCACCACGTCGCCGTCGCCACCGACGACATCGGCGCGGCGCTGGCCAACGCCCGCGAGATGGGTATCGACCTCATCGACGAAGAGCCACGCGACGGCGCATGGGGACACGACGTCGCTTTCCTGCACCCCAAGGACACCGGCGGGATTCTAGTGGAGTTCGTCGAACACTAGACCATCGAGAAACCGAACTGTCCGGAAGAACCGTCAGCTATCAGCGCGTTTATTTTCACCCGCGCCAGACCACCTGGCGTATGAGCCCGCACGCCGCCCTCACGCGGATGCCATTTGCTGAGCATCTCGGAATCGAAGTCGAACAGGCAGCGGACGGCGAGGCCACCGGGCGCATCCCGCTCGAATCACACCACTCGTCGAACAGAGCCACCGCCGTTGCACACGGCGGGGTCACGTCCGCCCTGGCAGACACGGTGGGTGCGGCAGCGGTGATGTCTGAGATACCGTATTCTTCGGCGGTACAGACCAGTCGTTCGGTGAATTTCTTGAATGCCCAGAAGTTGTGGGTCTTGGCATTGGTTTCGACCGACCAGTGCGTGTCCAACACGTCGGTCAAGCCACCGATATACACCGTGTCCACTCCGTCCTCGTACAGTCGTTCCAGCAAGTCACGACACAGTGCCTCTTGTGCGTGGTCGCGGCGACGGGTTCGCTTCCGGTACAGTCGCCGGATACGCTTGCTACTGTATCGGCCTTCGTCAAGTTTCGACTGCAAGCGGGCAATTTCTCGCGTGGTCTCACGGAACCGCTGGAATAATTCGCGGCCTTCGTAGAGGTATTGCTTGCCGGTTGTGGTGGTACAGGCGACGATATTGTTTGCACCAATATCCAGAGCGGCCTTTTCGTCGGCCAGTGGAGCTGCCCGTACATCCTCAGAAACAGTCACGGGCTGCGAAGCTCGGAAGGTGCTCTCTGTCTCGTCGTACCACAACTCTAGTCGGCTTTGATCCTCGTAATCAGACCAGCTTGGTTCACCAGCAATTTCCAGCCGGAGACGACTTTTCGGGCTATTATGTTCGTCTCGCAGTTCTTCACCGACGACAATTTCAAGCCGGGAATGCGCGCCCCATTCGACGGAGTATGCGTCCTTTCGGATGACGCCTTTGAGAACACGTCCGTCGTCTTCGTTCCCACGGAAGCCCGGTGGTTTCGGGTGTTCCGTGACCGACGTGTTCGACTCGTCGTGATACGCCTTCTTGTTCCCGAAGAACGACCGCCATGCTTCGCTGTTCTTCGCAATCACTTGTTGGGCAGTAGACGCCCCGAGAACACCTTTGTATCGGCCTTCGAGTTGGCCTGTATCGGCCTCGAACACGCCTTCATCCTCAAAGCCATCCTCGTCGTTGTACCGCATGAGGCGTTCGTAACGCAGCTTACGCGATTCACGCCCGTCCCCAGAAATCGAAGATTTCTGGTGTGCGAACAAATCGCTCTGCGATCTGTCAACTCCCTGTTCAGTACTCGGTTCCGACAGACCGTCGGAACGCTCGTCCCTCACGGGAAGTGCGGGACTCTCTCGCTGTCAAAGGTAGCGACGCTTGCTCGCCAGATCCGTCTATCGAGCGAGGCGCTGTGGCGGCGTGCCTCAGACCCACCTGATATCTGTTGAACATTTTTCCTACGTTTTGAGAACAGTCACCGTGGCTTTTCACGAGAGGCGGCGTCTCCGTAGCTATGCCGCAAAGTCATGATTTTGCTGGTGACACAGTCGTCGTAACAGGTGCAGGCTCGGGTATTGGTCGGGCGACCGCTATCGCGTTCGGCGAGGCCGGAGCGAACGTCGTTGTCGCAGACGTTGACCGGGACGGTGGGACCCAGACCGCCACGGAAATAACAGACGAGACGGAAGGGGACGGGACGTTCGTCGACGTTGATGTCACCGATGATGGGGATGTCGAGGAGATGGTCGAAACCGCCACCACGGAGTACGGTGGCCTCGACGTAGCGTTTAACAACGCAGGAATCGGCGGGACGTTCGATGCCACCGACGAGATCTCCGAGGAGGACTGGCAGGCGATAATCGACGTGAATCTGTCGGGAATCTGGCGGAGCATGCGCAAAGAGATTCCGGTGATGCTCGAAGACGGCGGCGGTGCAATCGTCAACACGGCTTCCGTCCTCGGGAAAGTAGGTGAAGCGGAGACGCCGGCGTACACGGCCGCGAAACACGGCGTCGTGGGCCTCACGAAAGTCGCGGCACTGGAACGTGCAACTGACGATATCAGGGTCAACGCCGTCTGTCCCGGGTACATCGAAACCCAGATGCTCGATGATGCTGGGGTGACAACGGACGAGGAACTGCTCGCTGAAACCAAGGCGCTCCACCCGATGGAGCGACTCGGGACAGCAGAGGAAATCGCCGAAGCTGTCCTGTGGCTCGCGTCTGACGACGCGTCGTTTGCCACCGGTGAAACACTGGCTATCGACGGCGGATACCTCAGTCGGTGACCCAGTACGCAGGATACGTAACCTGCCTCGCCGACCGGTGAACAGCCGGTCTCACTCGAGTCGGCCGCTGTCGATGTCGACGCCGGGGGGCGTCACGACGAGAAAGCCCCGGAAGTGCATCAGTTCACCGCCGGCCTGTTTGATGTCGCGGGCGAAGTCAGCCGCGAGTTCGTTCAGGTCTCCGTCGACGTTCAGGACCAGCGTCGCCCCCGAATCGATGGTCGAAATCCACTCGTCTGGGTCGGTCGTCCCGTCGAGGACGCCCAGAACGACGCGGCTGGACCCGCTCGCCCCGCTGTCAGTGTCGTCTAACTCGTCCTCGACTGATTGCAGGTCGAGGCCGTCGAAATCGCTCATACGCGTTGCTCGGCGGGAGTGGGCAAAAATCTCCCGGCCCTGGTGGTGCCACGGCAGTCGGTGTTTGTATGCCAATCACCCGCACGCACGCCGTCTCAGGGACAGTTTTATATCCAGTGAGCGTCCTGATACAGATGCCTATGACAAACACGGAGGATTCGTCGGACACCCCGGCGGATCGAGTTCTTCCAGGGCACTCTGGATAGTACGTCCGAAATTCAGGACGCACGAATTTTCGACACCACGCTCCGAGACGGAGAGCAGACGCCGCGGACCTCGTTCTCGTACGAAGACAAACGAGAGATAGCCGCGCTGCTCGACGAGATGGGGACCCACGTCATCGAAGCCGGGTTCCCGGTCAACTCCGACGCCGAGTTCGAGGCTGTCCGCGATATCGCGGCGGCCTCGACGACGGACGTCTGTGGGTTGGCTCGCGTGGTCGAACAGGATATCGAAGCCGCGCTCGACTCTGGCGTCGACATGGTCCACACGTTCGTTTCGACCAGCGACGTCCAGCTCGAAGACTCGATGCACGCGACCCGCGAACAGGCCAAACAGCGGGCCATCGAGTCAGTCGAGCGCGTGAAAGAAGCCGGTGTGGAGTGCATGTTCTCCCCGATGGACGCCACCCGGACCGACGAGACGTTCCTGCTGGATGTCGTGGAAGCGACCAGCCAGGCAGGAGCCGACTGGATAAACATTCCAGACACGACCGGCGTCGCGACCCCGACACGATTCGGCAAGATGGTCGCGAACGTCGTCGACGCGACGGTCGACGGGACTCGGGTCGACGTCCACACCCACGACGACTTCGGGCTGGCCGGCGCGAACGCCCTGGCCGGCTACGAGGCCGGTGCGAGCCAGGCGCAGGTGTCGGTCAACGGCATCGGCGAGCGCGCCGGCAACGCGGCCTACGAAGAGGTCGTGATGAGCCTGGAATCGCTGTACGACGTCGACACCGGCATCGACACGACGAAGATTACGGAGCTCTCGCGGATGGTCGAGGAGAAATCTGATGTCCCGGTCCCGGGCAACAAGCCCATCGTCGGCGACAACGCCTTCTCTCACGAGAGCGGCATCCACGCCGCCGGCGTCATCGAGAACTCCGACACCTTCGAGCCGGGTGTCATGACCCCCGAGATGGTCGGGGCTAAGCGCGAACTGGTGCTCGGGAAACACACCGGCAACCACTCGGTCCGTCAGCGCCTCGAAGAGGTGGGGTACGACCCGACCGACGACGAGGTACGGGAAGTGACCCGCCGCGTCAAAGACTTTGGCGCGGAGAAACAGCGGGTGACGATGGACGAACTGGAGAAGTTCGCCCGCGAGGTCGGCGTCGAACAGGTCGAGGAGGTCCGGGCGTAGCCACATGGCTGCTGCCTTTCCGGCCGTACCCGCGCGTCAGCGGCTGGTGAACCACTCACCAGTCGGGTGGGTTGCACACGCGCCAGCGAGGCAGGGACGCTCGCCGTCCCGCGAGTGTCGCGTGTGTGTGCCCGTCTGCATGCGGGGGAGGACACGCGCGTCACAGAAGCCTTATTACTCGGGCCGGACAGATACTCGTACTGATGCGACCGTCCGCGTGCGACAGACCGCAGGTCCGTCTCGACGGCAGCGACGGCTCTTTCCTTATTGTAGGGGCGGTATAGCCCCTCACACACAGTTTCACGTCGGTCGAGTATCGCTTTCACAGCCAGACAGTATGGAGACACACATGACACAATCACAGGAGGGACGATGAGCGAACGAGCATCTGTCCCGAAAGAAGACGAACCGGACGCCGAGGCCGCCGAGGCCGAGGCAGAACCAGACGACGCAGAGATACAGACGGGGGCAGACGCCGTCGCGGCATCACTGGAGAACGCTGGCGTCGAGTATCTCTTCGGTGTGCAGGGCGGGGCAATCATGCCCGTCTACGACGCGCTGTACGAACACGAGGAGATGACCCACGTCACGATGGCCCACGAGCAGGGCGCGGCTCACGCCGCCGACGCATACGGCATCGTGACCGGCGACCCGGGCGTCTGTATGGCCACCTCAGGGCCGGGCGCGACGAACCTCGTGACCGGTATCGCCGACGCCAACATGGACTCGGACCCGCTGATCGCGCTGACCGGGCAGGTCCCGACGAACTTCGTCGGCAACGACGCCTTCCAGGAGACCGACACTATCGGCGTCACCCAGCCGATCACGAAACAGAACATCTTCGCAGAGAGTCCCCACGAGGTCGGGGCCGACGTCGGCGAGGCGTGGGCGCTGGCCAACGAAGGGCGGCAGGGGCCGACGCTGGTCGACCTGCCGAAAGACGTGACCCAGACCGAAACGGACAGCCAGCCAAGCGAGCCGAAGACGCCGGATACGTACAACCCACCGGAGGAGGCCGACGAGGTCATCGTCGAGGAAGCGGCGAAGACGCTCGCCGACGCCGACAGGCCGCTCATCCTCGCCGGCGGTGGCGTTATCAAGGGCAACGCGAGCGACGAACTCCGCCAGTTCGCCCGCGAGTACGAAATTCCAGTCGTCCAGACGATGCCCGGCACGGGCGCGTTCCCCGACGACGACCCGCTGAGTCTGGAAATCGCCGGCATGCACGGCACGGGTTACGGCAATCTCGCCATCTCGAACTGTGACGTGTTGCTCGGCATCGGGACGCGCTTCGACGACCGCCTGACCGGCGGTATCGACACGTTCGCGCCCGACGCTGACGTCATCCACGTCGACATCGACCCCGCGGAGATCTCGAAGAACGTTCACGCGGACTACCCGCTCGTGGGCGACGCAAAGCAGGTCATCCGCCAGCTCGACGACGAACTCGAGGACGCGCCGGACTGTCAGGCGTGGCGCGACCAGTGTGACCAGTGGAAAGACGAGTACCCACTGGACTACGATATGCCGGAGGACGAACCGCTGAAGCCTCAGTACGTCGTCGAGAAGTACGACGAGGTGACGCCCGACGACACCATCGTCGCCGCCGGCGTCGGCCAGCACCAGATGTGGGCCTGGCAGTACTGGACCTGGAAGCACCCGCGGACGTGGGTGACCAGTCACGGTCTCGGGACGATGGGCTACGCCGTGCCCGCGGCAATCGGCGCGAAAATCGCAGCCCCTGACAAGGAAGTCGTCGCCTTCGACGGTGACGGCTCGTTCCTGATGACTGCACAGGAACTCTCGGTTGCAGTCCGGGAGAACCTGAACATCACCATCGTCGTCCTGAACAACGAGGCGGTCGGGATGGTCCGCCAGTGGCAGGACGGCTTCTACGAGGGTCGCCGGATGGCTTCGGAGTACCCCTGGATTCCGCAGTTCGACAAGCTCGCGGAAGCCTTCGGCGCGCAGGGACTGCGCCTCGAAGAGACCGACAACGTCGAAGACGTGATTCAGGAGGCCCGCGAGTACGACGGCCCGTCGGTCATCGACGCCATCATCGACCCGAGCGAGAACGTCTACCCGATGGTTCCGAGCGGCGGCGACAACGCCCGCTTCGCACTGAACGAGCAGCACCTGGAGGACCTCTAAGATGACACAAGGCGAACTCCCCGGACCGCATCCCGACGAGCGGATACTCCCCCGCGGACGACGCAACGAGCAGGGAATCCGTATCGACCCCGAGGCAGAGGCAGAGCACCCGCCCGAGCGAACGGTGCTGTCGGCGCTCGTGAAAAACGAGCCCGGCGTGCTTGCTGAGGCAGCCGGTCTGTTCAGCCGTCGGCAGTTCAACATCGACTCGCTGACCGTCGGGCGCACGATCGACGACGAACTCTCCCGGATGACCATCGTCATCGAGGAGCCGCGCCCGGGCATCGACCAGGCAAAAAAGCAACTGGAGAAGCTCATCCCCGTCGTCTCGGTGCGCGAACTGGACACCGACGCCGTCCAGCGCGAACTGGTCATCCTGAAAGTCAACGGGACCGAACCGGACAAGGTCAACGCGATCACCGAGATGTACGACGGCGATACGCTCGACGCTGGTCCCCGGACCATCACGGTCGAAATCACCGGGAACGAACAGAAGATAGACGACGCAGTCGACGCCTTCGAGCAGTTCGGCATCCGCGAACTCGTCCGGACCGGCTACGCGGCGCTGGCCCGCGGCGAGGCACCGACGGCGGAGGTCAAACAGCCGAACAAGGCACCGACAGACGCGCAAGTTGCGACACAGGAGGTTTCAGATGACTGACGACGATTTCAACACAGACGTGTACTACGACGAGGACGCAGACGCATCGAACATCGAAGACAAGACGGTCGCCATCCTGGGCTACGGGAGTCAGGGTCACGCCCACGCGCTCAACCTCGCGGACAGCGGGGTCGACGTGGTCGTCGGTCTCCGGCCGGGCTCTTCGTCGCGAGAGGCCGCCGAAGCCGAGGGCCTGCGCGTGGAGGAGCCCGCTCAGGCCGCTTCTGAAGCAGACATCGTGAACATGCTCATTCCCGACACCGTCCAGCCACACGTCTGGGAGAACATCAGACACGAACTGGACGCCGGCGACACGCTCCAGTTCGCGCACGGGTTCAACATCCACTACGGGCAGATTGAACCACCCGAGGACGTGGACGTGGCGATGGTCGCACCCAAGTCACCCGGCCACCTCGTGCGCCGGACCTACGAGCGCGGCGAGGGGACGCCGGGTCTGCTGGCGATCTACCAGGACGCAACCGGTGAGGCACACGCCGAAGGACTGGCATACGCGCAGGCAATCGGCTGTACGCGTGCTGGTGTCATCGAGACCTCGTTCCAGGAGGAGACCGAGACCGACCTCTTCGGCGAACAGGCCGTCCTCTGTGGCGGCGTCACGGAGATGGTCAAGGCAGGCTTCGAGACGCTCGTGGATGCGGGCTACTCGCCGGAGATGGCCTACTTCGAGTGTCTGAACGAACTGAAGCTGATTGTCGACCTGATGTACGAAGGTGGCCACATGGAGATGTGGAACTCGGTTTCGGACACCGCCGAATACGGCGGTCTCACCCGCGGCGAGGAAGTTATCAACCGCGAGGGAATGGAAGAGATTCTCGAAGGTGTCCAGAACGGCGAGTTCGCACGTGAATGGATAAATGAGAACCAGGCCAACCGCCCGGCCTACAAACAGTACCGCCAGGCGGAGCAGGACCACCAGATCGAGGAGGTCGGCGAGCGCCTGCGCGACCTGTTCGAATGGGGCGAACAGGAGTGACACGATGACGATGAAAGACGTGGACCACACGCATCCACACACGAACGAAGCCTTCGGCGAACTGCACAACCGCGGTGCGGTCGTTGCGGCGGACGGTGGGCACCCCGGTGACGACGAGACAGGGACCGAACGAATGGAAGACGTAAGCCACGAACCGCCCTCAGAGGGCGCAAACCGCGCCTTCGAGCGGGGCACAGAAGGACGAGACGAGACTGTATGAGTCAGAATACGCTGTACGACAAGGTATGGGATAGACATAAAGTAACGACGCTGCCAAACGGGCAAGACCAGTTGTTCGTCGGGCTACACCTCATCCACGAGGTGACCAGCCCGCAGGCCTTCGGGATGCTCCGCGAGCGAGACATCGATGTTGCACGCCCGGACCTGACGCTGGCGACGGTCGACCACATCGTCCCGACGGCAGACCAGTCCCGCCCCTACAGCGACGACGCTGCCGAGGAGATGATGGCCGAACTCGAAGAGAACGTCCGCGACGCGGACATCGAGTTCCTTGACCCCACCAGCGGGGACCAGGGTATCGTCCACGTCGTCGGCCCGGAGCAGGGGCTGACCCAGCCCGGCAAGACCATCGTCTGTGGTGACAGCCACACTTCGACGCACGGCGCGTTCGGTGCGCTGGCGTTCGGTATCGGCACCTCCCAGATTCGGGACGTGCTGGCCACTCAGACCATCGCGATGGACAAGCAGAAGGTCCGGAAGATTCAGATCGACGGCGAACTCCAGGAGGGCGTCGAGGCCAAGGACATCATCCTCGAAATCATCCGTCGGCTGGGCACCGAGGGCGGCGTCGGCTACGTCTACGAGTACGCCGGCGAAGCCATCGAGGACCTGGGGATGGAAGGCCGGATGAGCATCTGTAACATGTCCATCGAGGGCGGCGCTCGTGCAGGCTACGTCAACCCCGACGAAACCACCTACGAGTGGCTCGAAGAGACCGACCACTTCCAGGAGAATCCCGGCGAGTTCGAACGCCTCAAACCCTACTGGGAGTCCATCCGGAGCGACGACGACGCCGAGTACGACGACGTGGTCACCATCGACGGGAGTTCGCTGGAACCGGTCGTCACCTGGGGGACCACCCCGGGGCAGGGCGTCGGCATCACCGACCCGATTCCGGAACCCGAATCGCTGCCCGAAGACAAGGTAGACACCGCCCGGCGCGCACAGGAACACATGCGCGTTGAACCCGGCGACACGATGGAAGGCTACCAGATTGACGTAGCCTTCCTCGGCTCGTGTACGAACGCACGCCTGCCGGACCTGCGCCGCGGCGCACAGATTGTCGAGGGACGCGAAGTCCACGACGATGTGCGCGCGATGGTCGTCCCCGGCAGCCAGCGCGTCCAGAAGGCCGCCGAGGAGGAAGGGCTGAAGGACATCTTCGAGGAAGCCGGCTTCGACTGGCGCAACGCCGGCTGTTCGATGTGTCTGGGCATGAACGAGGACCAGCTGGAGGGCGACGAAGCCTGTGCCTCCTCGTCGAACCGGAACTTCGTCGGTCGACAGGGGAGCAAGGACGGTCGCACCGTGCTGATGAACCCCCAGATGGTCGCCGCTGCGGCCGTCGAAGGGGAAGTGACAGACGTGCGCGAACTTGAGGAGGTGGTTAGCGTATGACTGGTACTGAAGATATTCCCGAGGTCACCGAAGTCACCGGTACTGGTATTCCCATCCGCGGGAACGACATCGACACCGACCAGATAATTCCGGCGCGCTTTATGAAGGTGGTCACTTTCGACGGACTGGGCGAGTTCGCCTTCTTCGACCTGCGCTTTGACGACGACGATAACCAGAAAGACCACCCGATGAACGAAGAGCGCTTTCAGGACGCGAACATCATGGTGGTCAACTCGAACTTCGGCTGTGGCTCCTCACGCGAGCACGCCCCGCAGGCGCTCATGCGCTGGGGCATCGACGCCATCATCGGCGAGAGCTTCGCAGAGATTTTCGCGGGCAACTGCCTGGCGCTGGGCATCCCGACGGTCACCGCCGACCACGAGACCATCAACGACCTCCAGCAGTGGGTCGACGACAACCCCGACGGCGAAATCGACATCGACATCGCCAGCGAGACGATTGCCTACGGCGGCCAGGAAGTCGGCGTCGAAGTCAACGAGGGCCAACGCAAGGCGCTCGTCGACGGTATCTGGGACACGACGGCGCTGATGAAGTCGAACGCAAACGAGATAGCGAAGACGGCCGCAGAGCTGCCCTACGTCGAAGAAGCCTGAGGAACGATTCTGCGTCGCTCGTCTTCGACGTTACTCCTCCAGTTCGAACGCGATTTCGGCCTCGACCTGGTACTCCCGGGCGTTGAGGCCCCCGACCTGGACGCTCTGCTCGACGACTTCCACCCACAGGACATTGTCGATGGTCATCTCTGCCCGCTGGATGGCGTCGTCGACGGCTTCCTCGAAGTTCTCGCCGCTCGTTCCCATGAGCGTGACTTTTTTGAAGACCATCTCGTCCCCCTGTAAGTACCCGGTCGCCGTAAAGCTACGTGTGACCAACGAGGGAGCGTTGCGTGCCCGACCGAAGTTCAGTACGCTATTGTAGGTCGGTGCGGATGTCTGCACGAATGGCTTCACTGCCAGTCCTGGCGCTGCTCGCAGTCGTCTCGACGGCCGTCATCTGGAAGGGAAGCGAACTGCTGGAGAATGCAGCGGCCCGACTGAGTCGTCACTACGGCCTCCCGGTCGCGGTTCACGGGGCCGTCGTCATCGCTATCGGGTCGAGTTTCCCGGAACTGAGTTCCGTCGTCATCAGCACGCTCGTCCACGGCGAGTTCTCGCTGGGCGTGGGGGCTATCGTCGGCAGTGCTATCTTCAACCTGCTCGTCATCCCCGCCGTCTCCGCACTCTCGAGCGAGTCGCTCGAAGCGACGCGTGACGTCGTCCACAAGGATGCACAGTTCTACATCATCAGCGTCCTCGTGCTGTTTATCGTGTTTGCGCTCGGCGCGACGTACGTCCCGGGCGGCACGAACGAGGCGGCAGTGCTGACGCCGGCGCTCGCGCTCTTGCCGCTCGCGACCTACGGCGTCTACGTCTTCCTGCAGTATCAGGATACCCGGGACTACACCGCCCCGCTGTCGACGGGCGTCGTACCTCGGCGTGAGTGGGCGCTCGTCCTCGTCTCACTCGTCCTCATCGCTGTCGGTGTCGAAGGAATCGTTCGGGCAGCGCTCGGGTTCGGAGCCGCCTTTGACACTCCGAGCGTGCTGTGGGGACTGACGGTTATCGCAGCGGGGACGAGCCTGCCGGATGCGTTCGTCAGTGTGAGCGCCGCAAAGAAGAACGATGACATCACCAGCCTCACGAACGTCCTCGGGAGCAACACGTTCAACCTCCTCGTCGCGCTCCCGGTCGGCGTCATCATCGCCGGCTCGGCCGAAATTAACTTCCTGACCGCCGTCCCGCTCATGGGGTTTCTCGCCCTGGCGACGCTGGTGTTCATCGTCTTTACTCGCACCCATCTCGAATTAAGCAACCCCGAAGCGGTGACACTCCTCGTTCTCTACGGTCTGTTTCTGGCCTGGATGACACTGGAGAGTATCGGTGTTATCGAAACGGTGCGGGGAATCTGAGTCTACGCCGGAGAGGGCTGTACGACGTCCGAAATATACGCCGTGAGGTCCGTCGTCGAGAGCATTCCGATGACCCCTTCCTCGTCGTCGACGACCGGCAGGTGGTGGATGTTGTAGGTAATCATCTTGTCCGCAGCGTCGCGGATGGAGTCCTGCGCTTCGACCGTGACGACCTGGTCGGTCATGTACCGCTCGACGGTGGTCTGCGCTTTGGGTTTACTGTCGCGGACAATACGGACGAAGTCCGTACTCGTGAGTATTCCCTTCAGCTGATTGTTACCGTCGACAACGACGAGCGACCCGATCTGCTCGTCGAGGAGCGTGTCTGCCGCTTCCTCGACGAGCGTGTCCGGTGTAACGCTGATAACGCCCGATGACATCAGCCGAGCGACGAAGATATCGTCCATATCCGTATCCTCGCGGGTAGGCCGCTAATGTTTGTCGGTACAGACTGACGGACGACTGTCGAATTCTGACTTGCTTCCGGAGGCGATATCGACTATATCTTCACTCTCTGACTCGAAAAGTTCCGGATTGGCAGTTCACTGCCCAATACCCAGGTACAGTCCGTCCAGACCGAAACCCCCATTTCCCGCGCCCGCACACCTGCGAGCATGACTCACGAGATTGCGGTCATCCCCGGTGACGGTATCGGGCAGGAAGTGACGCCGGCGGCTATCGACGTTCTCGAACAGGTTCCGGTCGATTTCGACTTCGTCTACGGCGAGGCCGGCGACGCCGTCCTCGAAGAGCGTGGCGAGGCACTCCCCGACGAGACGCGCGAGATTGCGGCCGACGCCGACGCCACGCTCTTTGGCGCGGCCGGCGAGACTGCTGCCGACGTCATTCTCCCGCTGCGGTCAGTCGTCGGTTCCTTCGCCAACGTCCGCCCGGCCCGGGCGTACCCCAGCCTCGACGCCGTCCAGCCCCAGACCGACCTCGTCTTCATCCGCGAGAACACCGAGGGCGTCTACGCCGGCATCGAGTCCGAAATCACAGACGGCGTCACGACGTGTACGCGCGTCATCACCGAGGAGGCCTCCCGCGATATCGCCGAGTACGGGTTCACATACGCGAAACAGAACGGCTACGACGACGTGACGATTGCCCACAAGGCGAACGTCATGCGGACGACGGATGGGCTCTTCCTCGACGTGGCCGAGTCCGTCGGCGACGAACGCGGTGCCGACTACGACACCGCGTTGATGGACGCACTGGCGATGCACCTCATCCAGCGTCCGGAAGAGTACGGCGTCGTCATCTGTCCGAACCTCGCAGGCGACATGCTCTCGGACCTCGCGGCCGGTCTCGTCGGCGGCCTGGGTCTGCTTCCGAGTGCGAACATCGGCCCGGACAACGCGCTGTTCGAACCGGTCCACGGCTCCGCACCGGACATCGCGGGTCAGGGCGTCGCCAACCCGTCGGCGATGATTCTCTCGGCGGCGATGATGCTCGACCACCTTGGCTACGGCGAAGAGGGCGACCGCGTGCGCGCGGCCGTCGAGGACGTTCTCGAATCGGGTCCACTCACCCCCGATCTCGGCGGTGACGCCGGTACCGACGCTGTCACCGACGCTGTCGTCGAGCGTCTGTAACGATCGATCCGATGATCGGCCCACATCGCTTAAGTTCGTGCCTGGCGTCGGACTTTGTATGCCATCAATCGACGTCGACGAGGAGACGCTCGAGCGACTCGACAGCCTCCGTGTCGACGACGAGAGTTACGAAGAACTCATCAACGAACTCATCAACATCTACCAGGCCGAGGAGTTGACCCTGTTCCACGCCGGCGACGAGTACTAGTTCTCTTCGGGAGTCGACTGACCCTGTTCGGCGGCAGCAAGTTCACAGAGTTCCTCCCACCGGTCGCGTTCTTCCAGATAATTCTGCAGTTCGAGCGTGTAGCCGTTTACCAGTTCTTCGGCGTCGTTGAGGCGTTTCGTCGACGACTCGCCGGAACTGCCCGATTGCAGGTCGTGGATGTACCGCTTGATTCGCCCGAGGAAGCCGTCGGTATCCGGGCCCTCATCGACCGGGCGCTGTGCGCCGCCCATCTGCTGCTGAATGTTCTCCAGTTCCGGGATAATCTCCGAGAGCTTGCTGGTGTCTGCCACCAGCTCGGCGTCATCGGGCTGTTCGGGGTTCTCGATGTCCCAGTCGATGGCGGTCATCACGAGTCCCCACTCCTGGCTGGTAAACGAGGAGGCCTCCAGCGTCTCCTGGAATCGCTGGTCGACCTGCATCCGTGCCCCCGCGAGCTGGTCGGTCCACTCGTTGGTCATGTCACTCACTTACTGACCGGCTGATAAGAGCGTTTCCCGACGACCCTAGAAGGCGTCGTCGATAACGGTGATGTCGGCGTGCAGTTCCTCGCGGAGCGCGGCGTGAACGTGACAGATGTCCTCACCACGTGCGACCACGTCGTCGACGGAGTCGCCGAGAGACTCCTCGACGTGAATGTCGAACGAAATCGCGGAGAGGTCGTCCTCGTCGTTCATATCCGCCTCGACGGCGACTTCGACGCGGCCGATGTCGTCGAATCCTTCCTTGTTCGCGCCGACGCGGAACGCGGGAATGAAACAGGAGGCGTAGTCGGCCGCCAGTACCTGATTCGGCGTCGGGCCGTCCTCGCCGGTGGCGTCGACGACCAGTTCCCACTCGCCGGTGACGCTCGTCGTTGTGTATCCTTCTTCGGACGTGCTGGTGACTTCGATATCTGCCATCGACAGTCCGTACGGTCGCATGACTCAAAATAGTACGTATGTTCGGAGGATGTTGCCTCAGAAATAAAAATTCGCTCGGCCTACAGCTCGAAGCTTTCGTCGCCGTCGAGGATGACTGCTTCGGCACCAGTGGCAGTCGCACGAATCTCCCGCTCGAAGTCGTCAGTGTCGATTTCGATTGGCGGGAAGGTGTCGTAGTGCATCGGGAATGCGTAGTCGACATTGAGCCAGTCGGCGGCGATAGCAGCCTGCATCGGTCCCATGGTGAAGTGGTCACCTGCGGGGAGTGCGGCCGCATCAGGTTCCAGATACGGACCGATGACATCTTTCATCTCGGTCATCAGACCGGTATCACCGGCGTGGTAGAACGTGGTCGACTCTTCGTCGCTGACTTGCGTCGGCTTCGTATCCGAGATGACGTACCCTGCAGGCATCCCTGCACTGGGTGTCGTGAACCCGTCACCGAGTCCGTTCGTGTGGTCCGCACGGTGCATCGTGACGTAAGCGTCACCGAGTTCGACGGTCCCACCGAGGTTCATTCCCACGACGTTGTCGTCCTCGAAGCCGTGTTCTTCGGCGAGGTGTCCCGTCACTTCGGGATTGCCGACGAGCGTCGCGTCAGTGAAGTCACCGACGTTGCCAACGTGGTCGTCGTGGCCGTGTGTGACGAGGACGAAGTCAGGTTCGAAATCAGCCGGGTCCGCATCCGTCTTCGGATTGCCGAAGAACGGATCGATGAGAAGGCTGCTCTCTCCGACTTCGACGTGCCACGTCGCGTGGCCGTGCCAGGTGAGTTCCATAGCGTCCGACAGTTCGCCCGGGACCCTCTTAATGCTAATCGAACAGGAACGTTCTGACCGACACGACCGGCCTCACTCGCCCGACCGCGCGCCGGTTCGGCGCGCCCGCGCAATCCAGGCTTCCATCTGCTGGTTCAGCGACCAGAACAGCACGGTGACCATCGCGACGACGGCGAGGACGATAATCAGTCCGAGAAAGAAGGCGTTGGTCGTCGGCAACCCGACAAAGAGAATGAGGGAAGCGACGAGCAACATCTCCAGTGCACACCGGACGGCCGGACCGAGAAAGTCCGGCGGTGGAACCTCTGTCGTATCTGTCGTGTCTGCCATGGATGGCGGTCCCTACAGCGGCCCGGGAGTAGTAACTTGCCCTGTGATTTATCTGGCTTCCGTCCCAGTGTTTGACCATGGGTTCTGACCAGTGGTCTCGCCGCAAATTGCTCGGAGCGGTTGGGACTGGTCTCGCTGCTGGGCTTGCTGGCTGTTCGGTCGATGCCCCCGCTGAAACCGGAACGGAGACGCCCTCCGATGACGGCCCCACACGCTACGAAACCTACACTGCGCCCGAGCGGGGCAGTGATGGTGACACGCCGGCCGCACAATCGGCCTATGGAAGCGTCTATCAGGAGATCTCGGACTCGGTCGCAGCGGTTCGTGTCGAGACAGCCAGCGGCACCGGCAGCGGCACGGCGTGGCTCTACGACCAGGACTTTCTCGTGACGAACGAACACGTCGTCGGTGACTCGCGATCCGTCGCCGTCTGGTTTGACGGCGTCGGCTGGCAGGACGCCAATACGCTCGCGACGGACGTGTACAGCGACCTCGCGGTCGTCGAAGCGCCAGACAGGCCCGACGACATCGACCGGATACCGCTTGTGGCCAGCGAACCGCCAGTCGGGACCGAAGTGGTCGCTATCGGTAATCCCTTCGGGCTCTCGGGCTCGCTCTCGGCCGGGATCGTCAGCGGACAGGACCGCACGCTCCCGGCGGCGAATGGCTTTTCGATCCCCGATGCCGTCCAGACCGATGCCGCGGTCAACCCCGGTAACAGCGGCGGGCCGCTCGTCAACCTCGACGGCGAACTCGTCGGCGTCGTCAACGCCGGCGGCGGCGACAACATCGGTTTCGCCATCTCGGCGGCGATGGTCGACCGCGTCGTCCCCGCACTCGTCCGCGATGGCTCCTACGACCACTCGTATCTCGGCGTCAACATCGCCCCCGTGACGCCGCCGGTCATCGAGGCGAACGACCTCTCTGTCAACTGGGGCGTGTACATCGACAACGTCGTCGACGGCGGCCCCGCCGAGGGCGTGTTACAGGGCTCGACCGGCTCGGAAACGATCGACGTCGAAAACCGCCGCGTCGGGACGGGCGGCGATGTCGTCTACCGGATGGGCGGCGTCGACATCCCGACCCAGCAGGCGCTCTCGACGTATCTCGCTCTCGAAGTCCGACCCGGCGACACCATCGACGTGGAAGTACTCCGCGATGGCCGCCGCGAGACCGTCGAATTGACCCTTGGCTCGCGGCCATCGCCGCGGTAAAACTGTTCAGAGCCGCTCGGCCGCGTCACGTTCGACCAGCGGCGTCGCGTTCGCTTCCGGGAGCGTCACCACGTCGTCTTCTGCGAGGTCGTACTCGCGCTCGTCGACGCCGAAGATGTCGCCGACGTCTGCCGTGATGCGGACCGTCTCTCGTTCGACACCTGTCTGGGATTCTGTCATCGTTCCGCCGTCCTCTCTGAGTTCCGACTCCGCTTCCGACGCACCGGTATCAGGACCCGGCGTCGGAGCCGGTGGGTCGCGGTCGGTCGTCCCACTGCCGTCACTCCCCGTCGCCGTCTCTGTGGACGACCCGCCCATCGCGTCTGCCGCGCTCACGTTGTCGGCTCCGGATTGGTCGCCACCGCTGTCGGCCACACCGGTCGGCGGGCCGTCTGCGAGCGCTGACTCGGCGGGCGACGGCGGTTCCGGCGAGTCGACAGGGCCTGTATCTGTCTCTGCGGGCGGAGAGCGTTCTTCTGTGGGTGCTGTCGGTTCTGACTCGCCAGTGGTGTCGTCGGCTTCTCGGGCAGCGTCGTCAGTGTTCTCGCCGGCGAGGACGTCGAGGACGTGCTGACGATTCGTCTTGATGTCGTCGACGAGCGTCTCGAACAGCTTCGTCTCCTCCTCGGTCATCCCGTCGGACTCTGCGGGGAGGTCCGCGGCGGCAAAGGAGGCTGCCTTGACGATTTTGCCGACGCGCTTCTCGTAGATTGCCTCGACGGTCTGTTCGGCCGTGTCGATTTCGTCGGAGAGCCGACTCACTTCGGGGGCGTCGAAGGGGTCGTCGGCTCGCTCGGCCGCACGCGAACGCTGCTCGCGCAACTGCTGGATGAACGTGCCGGCGTCCGCGTAGAAGGTCGGGCGCAACTGCTGGAGCTTGTCGGTCTGGCGCTCGCGGTCGCGCACGGATTGCAGTTCGTCTAGATCCATTATTCCTGCCCCTTCTCGGCGCGGCCCCGACACATCAGGAACACGCCGAGAGACTCTGGAACAGTAACCTCTCGCTCCTCCAGTGTAAAGCTATCGCCATCCAGTTCGACCCGCCCGCCCTCTGTCACTTCGACCGTTATCTCGTGGCTGCGGAACGTCTCCGGGACGGCGTCGACCAGCGGGTCGAAGTCCGCGATTGCGTCGCGGTCGAGCCGCTGGACTGCCAGCCCGCTGCCACCGTGGAGGCTCCCTGGAAGTCGGATGAGGCGGTTGGTGTCGGTCGTCACCGGTTCGTCGATTGGCGCGTTCTGTGTCTCGACGACGTCGGCGACCAGCGAGTCGACAAGGGTTCGAATGCCGACACCGCCGGCCTCCATGTTCCCGTTCTCGATCGCCTCACGGTTCTGCTCGACGGCACCGTATATCGTCTTTGCCCGGCCCTCGCCGATACCGTCCAGTTCCTGCAGACGATCGAGGGCAGCGTCCTCCTCGAGGGTTTCGAGTTCGTCGACGAACTCCAGCAGTCGACGGTGGACGCGCCGGCCCCATCCGCCGTCGGTCGGGAGGACGCGGGCGGTGACGTTGCGGCGCATCTCCGTGCGGATGAGGCTGTCGGGGTCCAGTCCGATGCCGCGGACGTAGTCGACGATTTCCCGGCGGGCGTCGCGTTCGAGCCCCTGGATTCCCTCGTCGCGGACGTGGACGTGGTAGCCCCGGCCGCCCGAGAAGACGACGGTCAACTCCTCGAAGCCGAAGTCGTCTTCGAGAAAATCGAGCAGTCGAAACAGGGCGTCCTTGCACTTTGCCAGCATCTCGGCGTAGGTATCGTCGGGTTCGGCGGCCGGGAGGTGGTCGGCGTCCAGATCGAAGATGAGGTCCGACGAGCGCCAATTCTTGCCCGACATCGTCGAGGCGCTGGGATTCTCGTAGCGGCCGGCCGAGAAGTAGACGTGCCGGGGTCGCTCGCGGCTCAAAAAGTCCGATATCTCGCCCAGGTCGAGCAGCGACTTGTGGCGAACGTACGTCTCGCCCGGTCCGTCGGTCCAGGGGACGTAGCCCCACTCGCGTTCGTTGGCGTCAGGTGGCGGCGTTATCTCGCTCCGGCGGTAGTGGTCGCCAAAGCGCCCCCGGAGGTACCGCAGCGTCTGCTCTTCCATCGGTGCTCCGTTTGCCCGAGCGTGGCAAAAGGGTTTGTGTCCGCGGCGACGGATCCGTGTGGGCTATCGGCCGAGCAAACTGGCCAGCTTCTCGCGGATGCCCTCCTCGTCGCCGAGCTTGAGGTAGTAGGCGTCGCCGCCGTCCTCGTAGTAGCTGTCGATGCGGCGCGTGATTTCGAAGCCGAGATGATCGTAGAAGTCGAGTGCGTCCTGATTCGTCGTGCGGGCGTGGCAAGTAACAGTTCCGTAGTCGTCTGCGACGCGGGCGACGAGTCGCTTGCCAAAGCCCATGCCGCGGTAGTCTCTGTCGACGGCCAGAAACAGGATGTAGCCGTCACGGCGGACCGCGGCGAACCCGACGAGGCGATCGTTCGATCGGTCGAGGTAGAGATAGACCGTCGAGCGTTCGTACGCGTTCTCGAAAAAACGCTTGCGCTGGCGTAACATTCCGTCTTTTCGACGGATTCGCTCCTTGAGCTTCCAGGCACGACTGACGTGTTCGTCGTTCCCCGGACTGACGACACGTTGCTGGACGTTGACGCTCACTACCGCGGAAGCAGGGCAGCGACGATTATAATTCCACCGCTCACGGCCACTCACTCGTGTGTCGGTTCTGTCCGAAACATCCACTCATATGACGGGCACCGCTCTATTGGATTTCATGCTACTGCTTGCTTCGCTGCCGACCGGACACACGGACCGCGCTGGTGGGTATCTCAAACGCGTGTTGCTGACCGGCGCAGCAATCGTCGTACCGGTCGTACTGACGATTTACATCACAATGATCATCGTCGATTTCCTCTCGCAGTTTCTCGCTCCCGGTGTTATCCTCGTTCAGGACTCGCTGGGCTTCGAGACGGCCCCGGTCGCTGCGATCCAACTGGTGACCGCTCTCGTTTTTCTGGGACTCATCGTTCTCATCGGCGCGGCCGCCGAGAGCCGCCACGCTGACGGGACTGTCGAGCGACGCTTCGAATCGACAGTCTCCCGTATCCCCGGTGTCGGCTCTATCTACTCAAACCTCAACGAGATAAGCGAACTCCTCCTCGAACAGGACACGGACAGCTTCCAGGAGGTCAAACTCGTCGAGTTCCCACAGGAGGAGTCGTACATGCTCGGATTCGTGACCGCGGAGCATCCGTCCATGATGGAGGAGGCGACCGGCCACGACGAGATGACGACGCTGTTCGCGCCGATGGGGCCGAACCCCTTCATGGGTGGGTTCGTCCTCCACCTCCCGGAGAAGCGCGTCCACGAAATCGACATGAGCGTCGAGGCGGGCATCCAGACCATCGTCTCCAGCGGAGTGGTTATCAACGACCCGGACGAACTCGACCATACTCCTGGTGACTCCGCGTGAGCTACGAACTCAAAGACCACACTGCCGATATCGCCGTCGAAGCGACTGCAGCGTCGCTCGGTGGCGTCTTCGCCGCTGTCGCCGACGGCATGGCCGAAGCAATGTGTGAAGACGTGCCAACGGGAGGACAGCGGCGCTCTCTCGCTGTGACTGCCGAGAGCCGCGAAGCGCTCCTTTTTGATTATCTCGACGAACTCATCTACGAACGGGACGTACAGGGTGTGCTTCCGGTGGACAACGAGACGACGGTGCAAAACGAGGGCAGCGAGTGGCACCTCGACGGCTCCTATCGCGGTGTTCCACTGGCCGACGTGACCGCCCGTGACCTGAAGGCGGTCACATACTCCGAGATGGACATCTCCGAGACTGAGAAGGGGTGGCACGCCTACGTTGTGTTCGACGTGTAGCGCCTGCGTGCTACCGACTGGAAACGATATTCGACCATACCTTACAGTCTAGAGGTCTCAAACACCACTTGTTTCCATATATTGCCAACAGGCACTTATTGGTGTAGACCCTCTGTTACAGTGATGACCCACGTGTACTCCACTCCCCGCGCTGGGTCGGTTCCCGAGAATCCGTCCCGCCGCGTTCATCAGAAGTCGACACTGTTCTGTCCGCGCTGCGGGCACGAAGACTCGACCGACGGCGACTGGGTGCTAACGCTTCGGCCGGAGACGGTCGAGATCCACTGTCCGGACTGTCGGACACTCCTGACGGCACGGCCACACGGGCTGGCAGCGAAGGAGCGAAGTGACGCAAGCCGGTAGGGTGAGGTGTGAGAGAGTTCGAGCGCAAACAACTGCTGGAGCGCATCGAGCGTGAGGGCGCGACCATCGGTGCCGACATCCCGGACCGCATCACGGTCCAGGGTGAGGAGATAGACCTCCAGGAGTTCGTCTTCGAAATCCGCCGCCGAGAGACGGTTCCCTCCGGCGAGCGCGAGCGCGTCGAGCGCGCGAAGAAGAACCTCCGCCGGGAGCGCCTCCAGCGCAAGCAGCGAATCGAAGACGAGGAGGCGGACATCAGCTTCGAGGAAGGCGAAGCACTCGCCCAGTCGATTATCGGTATCGACCGGGCGCTGAACGCGCTCGAACAGCTCGGCGGCGTCGACATCGAGGGCGAAGCACAGGCTAAGGAAGCTGCCGACCGCAAACGCTGGATGAAGTTTCTGCAGAAAGCACTGGGCCACACTGACGACGACTCCGGCGTCGGCGTCGGCCGCGGGCGCAGTCGATGATGCACGGAGCCACCCATGAGTGACAACGACGAGATTGCGACACGACTGGAAGAGTTCGCAGACCTGCTCGAGGCGAACGGCGTCGAGTACAAACCGCGAGCCTACCGCCGGGCCGCAGAGAACGTCCGGGACTACCCGGAGTCCGTTCTCGCACTCGCCGCCGACGGCGAAGCAGCGATTCGGAACATCGACCGCGTCGGTGACGCCATCGCGTCGAAAATCGTCGAGTACGCCGAGACGGGCAGTATCGCGGAACTCGACGAACTCCGCGCGGAGTTGCCCGTCGACATGGCCGCGCTCACGAGCGTCGAGGGGGTCGGTCCGAAAACTGTCGGCACGCTCTACGAGGAACTCGGCGTCGAGACGCTCGACGACCTCGAAGCAGCGGCCGAGGCCGGCGAGATACAGGAAATCAAAGGGTTCGGTCCGAAGACCGAACAGAACATCCTCGACGGCATCGACTTCGCCCGGGAGGCCCACGAGCGGTCGCTGCTCGGCGAGGCCATCCCGCGCGGCGAGGCGGTCCGGGACTTCCTCCGGGACCTCGATGCGGTCTCGGCGTGTGAACTCGCGGGGTCCATTCGCCGCTGGAAGGAGACAGTCGGTGACGTGGATGTCCTCGCGGCCAGCGACGACCCCGAAGCTGTCGTGGGGACGTTTGCCGACTGGGACGGGACCGATTCGGTCATCGAGGCCGGGACCGGGAAAGCCAGCGTCCGCGCCGGTGGCGTCCGCGTCGACCTCCGAGTGGTTGCTCCCTCGGAATTCGGGAGCGCACTCCAGTATTTCACCGGGAGTTGGGACCACAACGTCAGGCTCCGTAACCGGGCCATCGAGCGGGACCTGAAAATGAACGAGTACGGCGTGTTCGACATCTCCGAGCAACGCTCGGACGATTCGTCGGTCGACACCGACGGCGTCTCCGTCGTCGAGGACCCCGACGCCGACCAGCGGGCAGGCGAGCGCGTCGCCGGCGACACCGAGGAGAGCATGTACGAGGTCCTCGACCTGCCGTGGATACCACCCGAACTCCGCGAGGACCGCGGCGAGATTGCGGCCGCCGCCGAGGGAGACCTGCCGGACCTCCTCACCGAAGACGACGTTCGCGGAGACCTCCACGTCCACACCGACTGGTCGGACGGCGCCGAGTCGATTGCCGAGATGGTCGCGGGCGCGGCTGACTTCGGCCACGACTACGTCGCGATCACCGACCACGCGACCGGCCCGGGGATGGTCGGCGGCGTCGGGCTCGACGACGAAGAACTCCGCGAGCAACTCCCGGAAATTCGGGCCGTCGCCGAGGACGCCGACATCGCTGTCTTCGCCGGCGTCGAGGCCAACATCGCTACCGACGGCTCAGTTTCGGTGGCCGACGACGTACTGGCAGCGCTGGATTTCGTCGTCGCCTCCCCTCACGCCGGACTCGACGGCGACGGCACCGAGCGACTGGTTACGGCCGCAAAACACCCCGGTGTAGACGCTATCGGCCACCCGACCGGCCGCATGCTCAACCAGCGCTCTGGACTGACGGTGGATATCGAGCGACTCGCGACGGTCGCCGCCGATCACGACACTGCGCTGGAGATCAACGCCGACCCGCGACGCCTGGACCTCGACGGGCGCGCGGTCAAGACGGCGGTCGAACAGGGCGTACAGATCGTCATCGACACCGACGCTCACCGCACGTCGAGTTACGGCCACGTCCGCTACGGCGTCCACACTGCGCGTCGAGGCTGGGCCGAAGCGGCGGACGTACTGAACGCGCGCGATGTGGACGGTATTCGGGCGTTTCTCGACTGACTGCGTCGGGTGAGCTGGGCCGGTCCGCGCACACAGCGTACGTTTTTGTCGCTGGCAGCCCGAGGTGAACCATGAGCGACGGCGGGACCGAACCGCCACGGCGGTTCCTGCTCGATACGATGCTCGGGAAGCTCGCCACGTATCTCCGGATGTGTGGGTACGACGCGGCCTACACCCTCGACGACGGTATCGAGGACGACGATGAGATCCTCGACCGCCTGCAGACGAGCGACCGGACGCTCCTGACTCGCAGTCGCGCCCTCGCCGACCGCGCGCCGGATGCCATCCTGCTCCAGTCGCGCGAGGTCGAAAACCAACTGCGAGAACTTGCTGCGGCGGGTATCAAACTCTCGCTGGCCGACGAACCCGCCCGCTGTGGCGTCTGTAACGCCCGGGTCGAACGCGTCGGCGTCGACGAGCCGACACCCGACTACGCGCCCGACCCGTCCGATATCGACGTCTGGCGCTGTGTCGACTGCGGGCAGCACTTCTGGCAGGGAAGCCACTGGGACGACGTGGCAGAGACACTCGCGGACCTCGCGGACCAGACCAGCTAACTTTCTGGAGCCCGTCTGTGCGGTAGATGCCGGACCACTCGCTGTCCGAGCGCGACCTCGTCTCGCTGTTCACCGGGCGCGTCGTCGAGAGTCTCGCGGTCAAGCAGGACTTTGGAAGCCGAACGATCGGCTGTCGGGAGTGTGCGCGCACGCTCGGGTCGGGCGACCGGGTGACGGTCGCGCTGAGCTGTTACGAGGACCACAGCTGGGAGATGGAAGGGGTCTACTGCGAGCGCGACGCGGTCGACGACGTATCGGAGACGATGGGTATCCGCGCGGAGAACCAGGCCGTCGTCGCCGCAACGTTAGAGGAGACGGGGTATCACCCACCGCAGGGGAACTTCCAGCCCGACGCACTCACGCTGGGGGCCATCGAAGTGCTGGATTACAGTCCCACTGCCGACGGATACTGATCCCTCGACCGACAGCGCCAGCCGTCCCGACTCGACTCCGGAACGCCATTGTACCCCGGTCGCCGTACGTAGAGGAAATGACGCTTTCAGCGGAGGCCCGGGAGCGACTCGAAGATATCGTCGAGTTGCAACCAACCAAGAACGCCGACCTCCAGGAGCGGTGGGGGATGGACAGCGGGAGCGAGGTCCACGCCTACCTCGAATCTGAACTCAAGGAATACTACTACCGCAACGACGACAGCCTCATCTGCGCGACGCCGGAAGCGGAGGCTGTCGCCGCCGGCGAGGAGACTGATTCCTCCGAGCGGGTCGTCGATGTCTCCGATATTGAAGCCGCAACGCTCGACGTACTGCCGGGTCCCGACGAGGAGCCACAGAGCGTCGTCGCGACGCTGCACGCACTGCAGGACGCCGGCGAAGACGTCGACGTCGACGACGTGCGGTCCGTGTTGCACGGGTTGGTCGACAAGGGGGCTGTCGAGCGGGTCCGCAAGACGGTACCGACCTTTCGACTGGTGCTCGAACGCGAGAACATCGTCATTCGGTAGGCGTCTGGTCGGGTCGCTGGCGCGCTCGCTGGTCTGCGAGAAGCTGTTTGATTGTTCCCCCCGGCCCGCCGTCGAGCGGCCACCCCTGCTGTCGCCACGCCGGCGGTTCGGGTTCGAACGCCGGACACGACCCCGCACACTCCGTCTGTGTCTGGTGACACGATTTTGCCTGGCAGTACGGCCGCGCGACGGCCGCGGTCGGGTCCAGTTCGAAGTGCCGACAGTCCGGCCGCATCGAGTCGGCATAGGAACGCCAGCCGCGCTCGTAGGCGCGCTCGGCGATTGCCAATCGCTTCTGTTCTTTCCAGGCGGGATCAGCGTACTCGAATCTGGCGGCAGAGGCGTCCCGGTTGCCCCCGTCCGGTCGCTCGACGATGCGCGTTCCCGGGTCCGTCACCGACAGCGAGCGTGGTTGCCACGTCGCGTCGACGGCACTCGCGCCGCGCCCGTCGGGGTCGACCGTCAGGATGCCCGCCTCGACCGGAATCCCCTCGAACAGCGCTGGCGTGACCCGCTCGCCGGTGTCGGCGGTGGCGACCCACACCTCGTCGGCCAGCGCCAGCGCCACGTCCCGTTCGAGTTGCGGGGCAAGGGCTCGCGCTGCACTGGCAGTGAGGTCCGGCTTGTTCTCGATGGCCACAATTCGTTCGACCCAGTCCGGGTAGGGCCACTTGCGGCGGATGTGGATGCGGTTGCCCTCGGTTCTGGTGTCGAGGATACCGCGGTCGTCGGCGCGGTGAATCGACTCGCGGACGTATCGCCAGGGGTAGCCGGGATGTGGAAGCGCGTCGCGGTACCACGCCCACTCGGCGGGAGCGTTGCGAACCACGTGCAGGAGGTTCGAGTCGAGCCGTTCACGGCCGAAGTTCGCGCGGGCGGCGAGTCCGTCGGGGTCACACTCGATAACGACGGTGTCCCAGCGGCGGCGCTTGACGCCGAGCTGGCGCGCGACGACCACCGGGCGCTCGCGCTCGCCGTTCGGTGGCCAGTATCGTTCGGCCCACTGACAGACGCCCAGTTCGAAGGCGAACTCCGAGTTCACGTCGGCTGTGTCCAGCGGGTCGGCAGGCAAGAAGCTACCGGGTGGCTTTTATCCGAGAGACACCTTCCTCTGGGTATGAGCGAGCAGGACGCCACGGAGGCGGACGGGCCGGATGGCGAGTCGGACTCGACAGCCGACAGTGAGGAAAAACTCGAGGAGATCGCCGAAGAGCCGGCCGACCCCGAGGACGCACTCGACGAGATTACCGGCAACGGAACGGCTGGCCGGGCCGACAATGGCGAATCCGGTGCGACGACAAGCGACGAAGATGCCGGTCCCGGCGAGGAACTCGTCGAGCGCGTCGCAAACTCCGACTCCGAAGATATCGCCCGCGAACTCGACACGCTGCGGAGCCAACTCGACGCTCGCGAGGAGGAAATCGAAGACCTCAAATCCCGTCTGAAGCGCAAGCAGGCTGACTTCCAGAACTACAAGAAACGGCAGAAAAAGCGGCTGGAAGACGAGAAAGAACGCGCCACGGAGGACCTCGTCGAGCGCTTACTCGACGTTCGCGACAACCTCCGTCGCGCGCTCGAACAGGACGAGAACACCGATATCCGCAACGGTGTCGAGTCGACGCTCAAGCAGTTCGACGAGCAGTTCGAGCGCGAGAACGTCACGCCAATCGAACCCGAACCCGGCGCGGACGTCGATCCCAAGCGCCACGAGGCGCTGGCGACGATTGCCGCCGAACAGCCAGAAAACACCGTCGCGGAAGTTCACCGGCCGGGCTACGAGATGGCCAGCAAAGTCATCCGCCCCGCGCAGGTCGCCGTCAGCGACGGGACGCAGACCGACGAATAGGAGTAGGAGTAGGTACGACACTCGTTTTCACCTGGGAAACACATTTCTACTACTCTGCTGATTTTCCGATATGTTCCAATGGCGTTTGTCGCCACCCTCCAGACAGATTGCTCTCGGCAGTGCTCTCTCCGTTCTCCTCCTCGCCGGATGTCTCGTCGCTGTCGGGCTGTTCGTCGGACCTGCTGAGGCAGCCCCACCGCCGCGGCCGGTCTGTGCCGGCTGTGGTGACGTCGTCGAGGACCGCGCCGCCGACCGCGGTGTCGACCTGACCGTCACAAACAGCACGGCAACCGTCACAGTTCACGAGAACGGGACCGGAAGCTGGGTGGTAAACAACACGATTCGAGAAGAAGACACAATCGAACGCCTCGGCCAGAACGACACGCTTCGGACAGCGATTGTCGATGTCCGCTACTGGGAGGCGGAGTTGGTCTCGGTGACCGTCACAGCGGACGGCGTACTGACGGCTCGATACCGGCAGGCGGAGTTTGCAGCGCCTGCGGCCGGTGACACGCTCCGCTCGGGGGCCTTTACGCACGACTTCGGCTATCGGAATCTGGACGGGTTGGGTGCTGACCGGCTGGTCGTCGTCGCGCCAGAAGGGATGCAAGTCGAGGCGATGGTACCCGGTGCGACGCGCTCGGCTGATGGCGAACGGATGATACTGACCGACTACGACCGTGGCGGGTTCGTCACGTTCGTCCCCCGCGATGCGATACTCGGATTCCTCTGGAGTTGGATCGCCATCGCCGCCATCCTGGGACCGGTCGTCGCGGTGAACGCAGCCGTTTCGGTACTCGTTCCGACTGCCGTCATCACAGCGATGGTGGGTGCCAGCGGTCGGTTTCTCCGGGCGGTCCAGTCGATATCCGAGTCGCTACACGCGGACTCCTCCCGGCTACTGACACTCGCGGGCATCGCGGGCGCGGCACTGGCCGGTTTCGGGAGCAGTCTCGGTCTGTTCGGCGTCGATGGGACGCTGCTGTTTGGCGTGAGCGTCGTCGCGCTCGTTGCCGGCCTCGCGTGGGGGCGACTGTCGATATCTCGGCCGACGTATCTCACCACTCTCGCCGCATCGATTTGCGGTCTTGGCGTCGCCGCTGTCGCGACGCTCGCCGGGTCGATACTGTTCTACGGCCGTGTGCAGTGGTACGGACTCGGGCCACGTCTCCCGCTACTGGTCGCGCTCTTTGCGCTCGTCCCTGCGGGCTTCGCCACGGTCAGGGGCGCACGTTGGATTAGTATCTTGACCGCGGGCGCGGGCGTCACTGCTGCGCTTGTAGCCACGGTCCCGCTGACTAGCCAGTTCTGGACGTTTGGACTGGCCTATCGACTGTTGTTCGCGGTCGCTGGTGCGGTTGCACTGGCAGTCATCGGCGTCCCGTTTCTTGTCGTCGGTGCACTGATTGCGGTCGATGCCGGTGAGGGGTCGATAGATAGTCGCAGCTAAGAGTCCAGAGACGAAAGACGAGAGACGACCGCTCTGTTTGCGGTCGACTTATACGATGTGGTCAGAAACCTCGTACCGTCGAAAATCGGCAGGCATCGCCGGTCTACTCGCGCCGATTCACTGGCGGATCTAGCAACTTTTAACCGACTCAGACGGGTATACACTGACAACATGGCGAGCAACAAAATTCTTGGTATCGACCTCGGGACCACGAACAGCGCGTTCGCGGTCATGGAGGGCGGTGACCCCGAAATCATCGTAAACGGCGAAGGTGACCGCACCACACCCTCCGTGGTCGCGTTCAACGACGGTGAGAAACTGGTCGGCAAACCGGCGAAGAATCAGGCCGTCCAGAATCCCGACCACACGGTTCAGTCGATCAAACGACACATGGGTGAGGACGACTACACCGTCGACCTCGAAGGCGAGGAGTACACGCCCGAACAGGTCTCGGCGATGACTCTCCAGAAAATCAAGCAGGACGCCGAAGACTATCTCGGCGACGAAGTCGAGAAGGCCGTCATCACGGTCCCTGCGTACTTTTCCGACCGCCAGCGCCAGGCCACGAAGGACGCCGGCGAAATCGCCGGCTTCGAGGTCGAGCGCATCATCAACGAGCCGACGGCCGCGGCGATGGCCTACGGTCTCGACGACGAGTCCAACCAGACCATTCTGGTGTACGACCTCGGTGGTGGGACCTTCGACGTTTCCATTCTCGAACTCGGCGGCGGCGTCTACGAAGTCGTCGCGACCAACGGTGACAACGATCTCGGTGGGGACGACTGGGACCAGGCCATCATCGACTGGCTGGCCGAGGACTTCCACGACGAGCACGGCATCGACCTCCGCGAGGACCGTCAGGCCCTCCAGCGGCTCAAGGACGCCGCCGAAGAGGCGAAAATCGAGCTCTCGAACCGCAAGGAGACGAACATTACGCTCCCCTTCATCGCCTCGGACGACGACGGCCCGAAGGACCTCGAAGCCTCCCTGACGCGAGCGAAATTCGAGTCGCTCACTGCTGACCTGGTCGACCGGACCGTCGGCCCGACCGAGCAGGCGCTCGCAGACGCCGGCTACGACGAGTCGGACATCGACGACGTGCTCCTCGTCGGCGGCTCGACGCGAATGCCGATGATTCAGGAGAAAGTCGAGGAACTGACCGGGAAAGAACCCCGGAAGAACGTCAACCCCGACGAGGCAGTCGCGCTGGGTGCGGCCATCCAGGGCGGTGTCCTCTCGGGCGACGTGGACGACATCGTCCTCGTGGACGTGACGCCGCTGTCCCTCGGTGTCGAGGTCAAGGGTGGTCTCTTCGAGCGGCTCATCGAGAAAAACACGACCATCCCGACAGAGGAGTCGAAGATATTCACCACCGCTCAGGACAACCAGACGATGGTCCAGATTCGCGTCTTCCAGGGCGAGCGCGAACTTGCCGAGGAGAACGAACTGCTCGGTGAGTTCTCACTGACCGGCATCCCGCCGTCACCCGCGGGCGTGCCACAGATCGAAGTCACGTTCGCGCTCGACGAGAACGGTATCGTCGACGTCTCTGCCGAGGACAAAGGCTCGGGCAACAAGGAGAACATCACCATCGAGGGCGGCGCTGGTCTCTCGGACGACCAGATAGAGCAGATGCAGGAGGAAGCCGAGAAACACGCCGAAGAGGACGAGAAGCGCCGCGAGCGCATCGAGGCGCGCAACCAGGCCGAATCCACCATCCAGCGTGCCGAGAAGCTCCTCGACGAGAACGAGGATCAGGTCGACGACGACCTGCGCGGGGATATCGAGGACGCCATCGGGGAAGTCGAAGAAGTGCTCGAACAGGAGGAGCCGACCAAAGAAGAACTCGAACAGGCGACGGAGTACCTGGCCGAGGAACTCCAGGAGATCGGCAAGCAGGTCTACCAGCAGCAGGCCGCTGAAGGCGCGGCCGGGGCTGGCGCAGCTGGTGCAGGCGCGGCCGGTGCTGGACCCGGCGCTGGCGCTGGTCCCGGTGCCGGTGCAGCGGGCGCAGGTCCGGGTGCTGCGGGCGCTGGCGCTGACGAAGAGTACGTCGATGCAGACTTCGAAGATGTAGACGACGACGAAGACGAAGACGACGAGTAGAACCGCTCAGTCGCTCGGTAATCTCACTTTTTCACTCAATTCAGGTACGGACGAATCAGTTCCTGTCGCCCTCATAGGAATCCAGCCAGTCGCGAACGGCTTGCTGGAGTGCGCCAGTCGTACTCCCGAGGTTGAGCATCTGATAGCCGTCGGCGACCTTCTGGTTGACGTCGTCCATCCCGAATCCGAGTCCACCGACCGGAACGTCGGCGTCGACTGCGGCGGACCGGACGGTCTCGACCGCCTCCTGTACGTCTGGATGGTCCAGTTCGTCGGGGTGGCCAAGGGCGACCGACAGGTCGAGCGGTCCGATGAACACGAATCCGATGTCGGGAACCGCCAGAATCTCGTCGATGTTCTCGACGGCCTCCTGTGTCTCGATTGTCGTCCCGACCATCGTCTCGCTGTCTTCGGTTTCGACGTACTCTTCGGCGAGTCCCCAGCGGCGGGCCCGCGGTGCTGCCAGACCACGGTTGCCTGGACTCCCGTCGTATTCGAATCGGGCAGATTTGACGGCTGCTCTGACCTGCTCGGCAGTCTCGACTCGGGGGAGAAAGACGGTCCTGACACCGATATCAAGCGCCTTCCGAACCAGCGTCGGGTCCGTGTCGGGGAGACGAACGAGCAGTTCGATTCCCGTGCGCTCACCCGCCCGAAGCAGGTTCTCGATAGTCGGCCCGTCCCACGGGTCCGGACCGCCGTGTTCGAAGTCGAGCCAGACGAAATCAAGCCCAAGTTCACCGTACATTTCGACGAGCGTTGGACTGTACGTCGAGTCGAGGACACCGAGTGCGACGTCACCCGCTTCCATCTGCGCCCGGAGGCCGTTGCCGGGTTGTGAGTTCGACATACTGTGTCTTCACCTTCGCTGTCAATAAATCTGATACCGGTTACTTCCCGATTCCTGAACTGTCGTGGTAACTGTTCCAATCCGGGAACGGACTGTTCCGCAGATTTATATCCGAAACCGGGACCAGACGCCCCATGGCTCGACAGACGCCACTCGACCGGCGCACAATTCTCCAGATACTCGCGTCCCTCCTCACGCTCTGTGCTGGGACAGGGGCAGTGACTGCGACAGACAGCCGAGCGGCCACTGATACCTTGTCCGGAGGGCAAACCACAGATTCGGCGACTGACACCGACGACACAGACGATACCAGCACAGTGAGTGGGTTCTACGGCGCAACTGTCGACCGCATCGTCGACGGGGAGCACGTGGTCGTTCTCATCGAGGCCGACGGCGAAGTCATCAAGCAGTTCGTGATTCCGAGAGAGGAGTACCCGACCGTCGAAGAGGGGACACGGCTCTTCGTCTGGATCGACGACGGTGGGATGTCCGTTCTCTGGCGGTGGTGAGCGCAGCCCAGAGCGACATCATAGCGGCCCTCGACTGGCAAGACTGCGACACGGTTACTCGTCCTCGTCACCGAGTCGCTTCGAGAGACGGTCGAAGCGGTCCTGTGCGGCCTCGCGGCGGTCCGCCTCGATTTCGGGCTGGTAGCGCATCTCGACACGGTCGTCGTCGACCGTTATCTCGAACACTGCGCCCTCGTGCTGACCGTCTGGTGGAACCAGTTCGACGCCGATGTCGAACTGGTCGACGATCTCGTCGTCCGATTCGAGCAACACGACGGCGGTCTCACCGTCGACGATGCGGTCGATAACGGCGGTGTAGGTTCCGTTCATCATCCGTGGAGTTGGGTAGGTGACAGTAATCCGGGCGGGATGCGGTCTAAATTCGCGCTCTCGTCGGTCGGTTTCATGCCGAGCAGGTCGAGCGGGTCGGTCGACGCGTCCGATTCAGTCTCGACGGTCACGTTCGTTCCGTCGGTGGTCACGACGATATCATCGTGGACGCCCGTCCAGTAGGTGCCGATTTCGTGGTCGGCGAATCGTCTGAGCGTCTCGTCACTGGGATGACCGTACTGGCTGTCGAAGCCGCTTGAAATCACGGCTACCTCCGGAGAGACGGCGTCCAGAAACGTCTCGCTCGAAGAGGTCGACGAGCCGTGGTGGCCCGCCTGGTAGATATCGGCGTCGAGTTCGTCGCGCCAGTCGGCGACGAGACGGCGTTCGACGGCCGATTCGGCGTCGCCGGTCGTCAGATATCGCACGTCACCGAACTCGAGTGTGAGCGCCACGCTGTTGTCGTGTATATCTGACCCGGCGTCACCCGCCGGCGGGTTCAGAACAGTCGCCGACACGTTGTCGTCACCGAACGGCAGCGTGTCTCCTTCTTCGACTTCGAACAGCGTCACCTCGTGTTCCTCGATGGCGTCGAGGTAGTTCCCGTAGGTCTGACTCGTCGATGCGACGCCGGAGTCGTACGCCGCGCCGACGCCGTCACCCTCTGTCTCGAAGTGCTCGATGACGGCCGCGTGGCCGCCGATGTGGTCGGCGTGGGCGTGGGTCGCAACGAGGTGGTCGACCCGGTCGACACCGTGTGCTTCGAGATACTCGATGACGCCCTGGCCGTCCTGTCGCCAGTCACCGGTGTCGATGAGTATCGTTTCACCCGCCGGCGTAATCACCAGGGTGGCATCGGCCTGACCCACGTCGATGTGGTGGATTTCGAGCGTTCCGCTGGGCGGAGTGTCATTCCCGTCCTCCGTGGTGGCGGGAGTGGGACCTTCGTCGACTGGGTCGCCGGCACACCCAGCGAGTGTGACCAGTCCGACGAGTACGAGGACGAATACAGCACGACTCATACTGGGACGTGGTTGTGCGACTACTTGTGGGTGCGGTTGTCGCGTCCACTCAGTCCTGAAATCTCTGACCCGTTCTATTCAAGTGGCCGAACCGTTTACAGGGCTACAACTGATGACCGAGGACTTTTACGACGTACTGGGTGTTTCGCGGGACGCCTCCGAGGAGGAGATCGAGGAGGCCTATCGCGACGCCGTTCGCAAGTATCACCCGGACGTTAGCGACGCCCCGGACGCCGAGGAGAAGTTCAAGAAGGCGAAGAAGGCAAAGGAGGTCCTGACGGACGACGAACAACGCCAGATGTACGACCAGATGGGCCACGAGCAGTTCGTCGAAGCCGACAAGCGCGGTGCGACCGGTGGCGGTGCCCGCGGCGGTGCTGGTGGCATGGGCGGAATGGGCGGTATGGGTGGCGGCGGATTCGGCGACGTCCAGGACATCTTCGACCAGTTCTTCGGCGGCGGTGGCGGTCAGTCACAGAATCGACCCCGGCAGGGCCAGGACCTCAAGACCGGGCTGGAAATCGACCTCGAAGAGGCTTACCACGGCGCAGAGAAGCAGATGGACGTGCGCCGGCCCGAGACGTGTAGCGACTGTGACGGGCAGGGCCATCCGCCGGGAACCGATTCACGGACCTGTCCGGAATGTAACGGCCAGGGACAGACGACGACGGTTCAGCAGACACCATTCGGTCGGATGCAGTCCCGACAGACCTGTCGGCGCTGTGAGGGAGAGGGGACGATTTACGAGGAAACCTGTTCGACGTGTGGCGGTAACGGCGTCGTCCGCGAGGATGCGACGCTCACCGTCGATATTCCGGCGGGCATCCGCGACGGACAGACTCTCCGGATGGAGCGAGAGGGTGCCCCCGGCGAGCGCGGCGGCCCGAACGGCGACCTGCTCGTCGAGATTTCGGTGGCCGAGCATCCCGATTTCGAGCGGGAAGGCGACGACCTCTACACGACTGCGGGCGTCTCCTTCCCGCAGGTCGTCTTCGGCGATACTATCGAAATCGAGACGCTCGATGGGCCGGTCGAACTCGATGTGCCCGCTGGAACCCAGAGCGGCGAGCGGTTCCGACTCAAGGGCAAAGGGATGCCGCGTCTCCAGCGCCGGGGCGACGGGGACCTCTACGTGCAGATTCAGGTCGTCACGCCGGAGTCGCTGGGCGAGGAGCAACGCGAGGCGCTCGAACAGTTCGCCGAGGCCAGCGACGAGGATATCGACGTCGACCAGAGCTTCTTCGACAAGATTCGCGACTCGTTCTGAGCGTTGCGACGGCCTTTTCGCCGCCCGCACCAACAGCCGCGTATGGAGACGCTCGCAGACCTCGTTGCGGTTGGGCGTGACCGTGAGGGGGCAGTCGTCGACGCACCCGAGCGAAACGCGCCCTACACGTACGGCGAGTTCTCGACGAACGCCTGGAAGGCCGGCAACCTGCTTCGTCACTACGGAGTTCGTGCCGGCGCGCGGATGGGACTCGTTATCGGACCGAAGCACCCAGAACCCGATGACGAACCCGGTTGGCTCGGCACCACGCCGGACCCGTTGCTGGCACTGCTCGGTGGGGCCTGTCTCGGTGCGAGAGTCGTCCTGTCCCCCCCGCAGCCGGTCGAGGCGCGTGCGTTCGTCTGTCCGGACGCGTGGCTCGACCGCTACGACGTCGCGCCCGGCTGTTCCAGACTTGCCTACGGCGGCCCACCGGAGGCGACGGGTGTCGCACACTTCGAGCGGGAGCTCTGGAGCGAGAACCCAATCGAACCGCCGGATCCCGTCGCAGCCGACGACCCGTTTCTCGATATCGACGGTGCGACCGAGACGCAGGGCGCACTCCTGTCGGCTGGGGAGTCAATCGCGGCGACGCACGGACTCAACAGTGGTGACCGCATCGCTCTGGACGCGCCGCTGACGTCAGCGGGTGCGATCGCGGCCGGTGTGGTCGCACCACTCGCTGTCGGGGCGACGATTGTCGTCGGAGAGGGCGCTGTCGCTGGAGACGTTCGGTACACCGTCACGAGCGAGCGTCGCGATGGGGCGACTGTCGATCCGGCGTCTGTCTTCTAACTCGCGCGGAATTCGCCGTGTTTCATCCCGAAGAAGAACACGATGATCGAGAAGACGATCATCGAGGGCAGGACCATCATGAAGACCGTCGAGGGAGTCATCATGGCCGTGAGCGCGACCGTCGCAACGGCCACGAGCACGACAAGTGGGATCACCGAGCGCGGGAAGTCGAATTCCATACCAATATTTTGGGATTGCTGACCTAAATACGTTCAGAAAGCGGACAGGCGGGTTCTTTATGGCGCCTACTCAGGAGTCGGGCGAACGAGGTCCGCGAGTGTGACGAGAATGCCCAGTAGCCAGCCGAGTGGGACGGAGATGCCGAACCACATCAGGACGTAGGCAAAGCCCTCGCGTTCGAACTCCTCGATGAGGAACTCCTGAACGCCGAAGATGCTCGGAGCGTCGAAGAGGAACCACCGGGCCAGCGAGTCACTCTGGTCCAAGACGACGCCGGCGACGGCGGGGGCGTACAGCGCTGCAACGACCGGTGGCAAAAAGATGGCCGTCATCGCGAAGGGGTACGCGAGGAGCACCGTGAGCGGCCGTCCATCGAGGGCGTAGCTCCCGAAGGCCAGTGCTGCCGAGACGATTGCGACGACGCTGGCCGCCGCGACAGCGGTCACGCCGCCCGAATCAAGCGACGCAGAGAACTGGAACTTCGCCAGCACGGCGAGTGCACCCCACAGGATTGCAAAGAGGGTGACGACGCCGACGAAACCGAGACTGACGGCAGTGCTGTTCACCCGTCGGGTCTGAAAGCGAATAAAGTAGCCAAAGAGGACGAGCGGATAGACGAGTGCGACGATGGGGACGCCCAGTGCCGACCACAGCCGGTAGAGGTACAGCGACATGCCGCCGTCGGGCGTCCACTTGCCCAGAACCGTGCCCTCGGCACTCCGTTGTCGGGGCCAGACGACCTCCATCCACGTTTCGTGCATTCGCTTGAGGTCGATTTTGAGTGCGTCGACGACACCACGCTGGTTCCCGACAGACATTACCGCTCCGTTTGACTGCCCCCGGGTTTATTGTTTCGGCCTCGAATCGCGGCGCCGGGACCGCTCGCCGATATCAGTCCCACGAATCCGGTGCGAAGTCTGGGTGAACCTGTCTGTCGACCGTCTCGATATCATCGATTTTCCTGACGTCCTCGTCGTCCAGTTCCAGTGCGAGACTCTCCCAGTTGTCGCGGATGTGTGCCTCGCTGGTCGCTTTCGGAATCGCAGTAACGCCCTTCTCTCGGAGCCACGCGAGGCTAACCTGTGCCCCGCTGACGCCGTGTTTCTCGGCGATGTCGCCAATCGTCGGGTCGTTCAGCACCTCGCCGCGGGCAAGCGGTGAGTACGCGACCAGTTCGATGTCGTTCTCGTCTGCGTACGTGCGCAATTCCTCTTGCTGGAGGAACGGATGCATCTCGACTTGGTTGGCGAAAATCGGTGCGTCGATTGCGTCCTGTGCCCGATCGAGGTGTTCGGGTTCGAAGTTCGAGACACCGATAGCGCGAATCGTGTTCTCGTTGTAGAGTTGCTCGAACGCCGACAGTGTCTCTTCGGGGTCGTACTCGTTGACCGGCCAGTGGACGTAGAGAAGGTCCAGATAGTCGACGCCCAGTTTGTCCAGGCTGTCGTCCGTGCTCTCGATGACCTTTTCGTGTGAGAGTTTGCTGGTCCACACTTTCGTCGCGAGGAAGACCTCCTCACGGTCGACATCTGCGGCGGCGATACCTTCGCCGACGGCGTCCTCGTTGCGGTACGCCTGTGCGGTGTCGATGTGGCGATAGCCCGTCTCCAGAGCGGTCTGTACCGAGTCGGCACACTGGTCGTACTCTTCGTTCTGCCACGTTCCGAGGCCGAGCATCGGCATCTCACCTGCGGACGGCACACTCTCCGGGGATAGCTTCTGAGACATACACGTTATCGTTGGCTCGGCTCGTCAAAATGTGTTGCGTCCGCGGACGCATCTGACCGTCTCGACTAGATGTCGAGTCGGTCACGGACGAAATCGGCGAGTATCGGCAGGTCGGAGACGTGGAGAAGTTTTCTGAAGGCGACGAGGTCCCCGCTGTTGATAGCGGCGAGTGCGTCTTCCCCGAGTCGTTCCAGGTCTGCCATCAGCTGGTCGTATCGCTCGTTCGGGGCGAGATAGAGGAGTTCAGTCATGAGCAGGCGCGTGCGCGCCTTCGGTGCGACGTTCTGGTGCCAGAGGTTGTCGTACAGCTCCATGCGGTCGGCAGACGTGTCGTGCTCTCTGGGAGTGAGGCAGGCGTCGGCAGTGACTGCGGCCGCGCGTGCGGATTTCATCCCCTTGTGGATGCCCTCGCCCCACAGCGGGTCGATTGTCGGGACGGTGTCCCCGATGGCCATGAAACTGTCAGTGCTAAGCTGGCCGGGCTGCTGGATGTGGGCCGAGCCGCGGTGTTGTTTCCCGTCGATTTTCTCGGCGTTCTCGAAGCGGGGGTCGGTCCGCAGCCAGTAGTCGAGATAGTCGTCGATACCCATCCCGTCGCGTGCGCGCTGTTTGTGCGAGTCGTTCTGGATGTAACAGAGTCCGACCTTGGCGGTGTCGCCACCGGTGTGGAACAGCCAGGAGTAGCCGCCGGGCGCGAGGTCGTGGTCGAGGCGGAGCATCATCGCGTCCCGGAGGTCGGCGTAGTCGGGATGATTCGGTTCGACCCCTTCGAACTCCCACTCGACGCCGATCGCCTGATTCGTTCGCTCGAGGTCGCTGACGCCGAGTTCCTTCGCCAGCGGAGCCGCTGGTCCCGTCGCGTCGATGATGATGTCACCGTACACTTCTTTGCCGCCGCTGTACTCGACGCCGACGACTTCGCCCTGCTCCACGATGGGTTTAGAGACGCGGGCGTCGAAGCGATACTCGGCACCGTTCTCGCGGCCGTCGCGGACGAGAAATCGCTTGAAGTCGGCAAATTCCAGCACTGCGCCGGGCTGGTGGTGGGCGTAGTGGTCGTTCGGGGACTCCAGGACGACGCTATCGGTGTAGTTCATCACCACGTCGTCCGGAATCGAGAAGGAGGCCATCATCGACGGGAAGGTACCTGCCGTCGATTTGTTGCTTTGACGTGGGAACTCGGATTCAGACTCGGTTTCTAAGACGAGTACGTCGTAGTCCCTGCTCGCCAGGTCCCGGGCACACTGTGCCCCGGCTGGACCAGCCCCGGCGATAACCACGTCGTGGCGGTCGGTCATACGTGCAGGTACAGCGTGTGCGTAATCAGTCTTGCTGAATACGCCGACCATTACGACGGACTGTTTCCGACGAAGGAACGAAACACTCGGCCGCGCGAGAGCGCCGTTCTCGCCGAACGAACCTGTAGTTCAGTTCGACGAATTGGTTGCGACAACGCCAACAGCCGGGAACTGTACTGCCGAGACGTCTTATTTTGTTGTCGTATCGTTCCTGAGATGCCAAATCACTCACGGAGATGCGATATTTAGTACATAATATCGAAAGTCACTTTATATTTTGTCTCGTCAATACGGATATCGTGAGAAAAATTCGACAACTGTTCTGTTCACACGAATACGAGGAAAAGGCTGTTATCGCCGCTCAGAACGAACTTGTCGAAGAATGCGTGAGATGCGAGAAAGAGAAGAAGCGAGCAATCTCGTCTGGCGAGTCTTCGAAACGATAGCCGCCAGCAGTACTCGCTACGCTGACTCTGTCCACGAGAGTTCGTACTCGAGTTCATAGTACTGTTCGCCAGTCTCAGAGTCAGTCACGCGCTCGAGTTCGACTTCGAACGTGGGTTCGTCCGGGATCGTTGCGGTCTGCTCCCCTGTTTCGTCCGCCAGTTGAACGGAACCGGCTCTGATTTGTTCGGCTGCGGATTCGAGCGTCTCGGCGACGGCAGTCCGGGATTGCTTCTCCTCCGATTTGAACAATTGTTCTTCAGGCATCAAGTGGGTTGTCGCGCGCCGATATCTTATAGGTCCGGCAACATCTCACCAACTGACAATCACCGCCCGATCAATATCAGACTTCCAGCCGGTCTAGACGAACCGGAACGTTTCGAGGTTCTTCGGCGCGAACGTTCGCATATTCATGTCCTGGTAGAGCGCCGAGGAGAGCTGGTCGGTCGAGGATTCGTCGCCGTGGACACAGAGCACCTGTTCGGGTCTCGGATTCATCGTGCGGACGAAGTTCTCCAGTCCCTGTCGGTCGGCGTGACCGGAGAATCCCTCGACAGTTTCGACGCCCATCCGGAGATTCACTCGTTCTGCACGCCCGTCCGCAGTGTCGGTCATCGTAATTTCGTCCTGTCCGCGCTGGATCTGCCGACCGAGCGTTCCATCGGCCTGATACCCGACGAAGACGAGTTCGTTGTCGGGTTCCCCGCCCAGCAGTCGGAGCCAGGACATAATCGGTCCACCTTCGATCATCCCCGATGTCGTGAGCACGATCGACTGTTCTTCGTCGGCGATGTCTCGTCGCATCTCCTCGCCGCCGTCGACCTGCTGGAAATAGTCCATGAGGAAGGGGTTGTCGTCCTCGTAGAGGATTCGCTCTCGAAGCGACTCTCTGAGATAATCGGGATAGGCGGTGTGAATCGCAGTCGCTTCGCGAATCATCCCGTCGAGATAGACTGGCATCTCCGGGATATCGCCGCTGCGCATCGCCTCTTCCAGAACGAGCATCAACTCCTGGGAACGGCCGACGGCGAAGGCCGGAATCAACACGATACCCTCGTTCTCGTAGATTCGGTTGATGACAGTCTTCAGTTTGCGCTCGGAGTCCGACTGGTCGGTCTGGTAGTCGTTGCGCCCGCCGTAGGTTGACTCCAGAATGAGCGACTCGACGCGCGGGAAGTCGTTGACGGCCCCGTCTAGCAGTCGGGTGTCCGTGTAGTGGATGTCCCCCGAGAAGGCGACGTTGTACCGTCCCTCGCCGATATGGAAGTGAGCGACGGCCGAGCCGAGAATGTGACCGGCGTTGTGGAGGGTCAACTTGATGTCCGGCGCGATGTCGGTGACGTTGCCGTACTCGATCGGAATCGTGTGTTTGAGCGCCTTCCGAACCATCTTGCTCTCGTACGGTGGCGTCCGCCCCTGTTTGGCGGCGACATCGAGGTAGTCGAGCTGGAGCAGCCCCATCAGGTCACGCGTCGGTTCGGTGGTGTAGATCGGGCCGTCGTAGCCGTACTTGAACAGAATCGGGATGAGCGCGGAGTGGTCGAGGTGGGCGTGGGTCAGGACGACGGCGTCCAGCGAGTTCGGGCCCGCGGCCAGCGCTTCGGGTGCCTGCAGATACGGGACTTCGCCTGCCGCGCCCGGTTTATCGCCGCAGTCGATGAGAATGCGGGTTTCGGGTGTCGACAGAATAAACGAGGCGCGACCGACCTCCCGACAGCAGCCGAGCGTCGTGAGTCGAACCCACTCGGCGTCGCTCTCGGTCGGGCGGTGGAGCCGCCGACCGACGGTCTCCAGAATCTCGCGTCGCTCGTCGCGCTCCTGTGTGAGAAAATTACGGACGTTCGACACCGTCGAGGACTCCATCGGTGGCGTCCGAAGAACGTTGGGCGTCCAGCCGACGGTGGTTCGAATCTCGTCCAGCGTGTTCCCGTGGCGGCCCACGACCATCCCCGGTTTGGCCGCTTCGATGAGGACTTCGCCCACGTCCGAGTCGAACTCCAGGTCCGTGACGCCCGCCTCGTCGGGGATGATTTGCCGAATCTTCGCGTCGGCCTCCGCTTTCGGGACGAGGGCGTCCGGCGTCGGACGGATTGTCAGCCGCTTCTGGAGCGATTTCGCCAGGTCGGAGACGAGTCTGTCCCGTTCAGCAAACGCCTGCACGTCCGGCGTGTACACGACCAGAACGGGACCCTCGAAGGTCACTGACCGTATCGTGATGTTGTCCGGTGTTTCCGCCTCGATTCGAGTCTTGAGCTGTTGAAGGGTTTCGTCTGCGGTCGTCATGAACACACTCGCTGGAATATCGTCGTACGACCCACGGCTGCGCCGAGGCTCGCTGTGATAAGACGACTAAACTCAACACGAGCGGTGCCAAGAAGCTTCGGTTCTTTCGTTGCAGCGAACTTACAGTGACTCGGAGTCCAACCTGACCGTGCCGTCGCCATCCCGTTCCGCCCACAGGATCACGTCACTGTGGGCTTTCAGCGTCTGGAGCGTTTCGTTCGACCCCGCTGTGTAGTTGAGTCCGATGACGACTCTCCCGTCAGACTCGTTGGACTCTGCGATGTGTGCGAGGACTCGAACGACGCGGTCTGTCGGCGCGGCACTGAGCAGTGAACCGAACGTCGGAATGACGATGTTGACCGGCTGGTCGTTCGGCGCAATCGCTTCACGGACGTCACCGACTGCCGTCGTCAGTTGCAACAGATCGCGCGAGCTCGGGATGTCTTCGAGCGCCTGTACCGATTCTTTCATCGCCGGAGTCGGACGGTTCGGGGTGGCATCGACGAATCCCAGTGCCGGCTGCGTCGGCGCCCGGTCTGAGATGTACGAGTCCAGTCGCTCTGGTGCGACACTGGTCGCGACGACACAGGCTGGTTGTTCGGCAGTTCCGATACCGACCTGGAGACAGACGTCGCCCGCGACTGCATCGTCTGGCGCAGCGACGATGATGATTCCGCCGTCCTTGAGCGAGACCTGTGGGGACTCAGCGAACGCCGTCGATGTCGCTCGGTCGACCCAGTCTTTGGCGTCGCTCATCTCGAACACAGCTCCGTTTGCTCAGTTCCTGCGGTGGGTGCCGATTGTGCTGCCAACAGACACAGAGGGTTAGTTTCGCATGACATGGATAGTAGTGATAGGGACACACCTCGTCGGAAATCCCCCGGCCGAAATCGTCGGCGGATCGACTGGCCACAAGAAAGCCGATGGCCAGTGTCTCGCTCCGAGATGCGACAGGGAACGCGAAAAGACGACGGGGCGCGTGTCTATCTGAAGACTGCTGTCTGGAGCGATAAAACTTGTGGTGAATGTGTGCCAATCGAGCGGGCTATCTTGGCTACTCGAAGTGGATGAGGGGCTTGATGATGTCGTCCTCTTTTTCGTCCATCAGGTCGAACGCCGTCTCGATTTCCTCGAAGTCGAACTCATGGGTCGTCATCTTCGTCGGGTCGACGAGGTCGTTCTCTAGCATCCGGAGCATTCGGCGGATTCGCAGGCTCCCACCGGGACAGAGGTCGGTGACGATATCGATTTCCGCCATGCCGACACCCCACTCCTCACGGGGGATATGTCGGAACTCGCCGTCACCGTGATACCCAACGTTCGAGACAGTGCCGCCGGGTTTCGTGACTCTGATGCAGTCCTGGAGCGTCTGGTCTGCGCCGAGTGCCTCGATTGCAGCGTCGACACCTCGGTCGTCGGTGAGCGACATGATCTCTTCGACGGGATCGCCTTCGGCGAAGTCGACGATGTGGTCTGCACCGTACTCGCGGGCGAGTTCCTGTCGCTTCTCGACGGTTTCGACGGCGATAATCTCGCCAGCGCCCTGCAGGCGCGCTCCTTTTGTGGCCATCAGCCCGACCGGTCCCTGCGCGAAGACGGCGACAGTCCCACCCATCGGGATAGTAGCGTTTTCGGCCGCTGCGAAACCCGTACTCAGCATGTCAGCGGTGTAGACCGCCTCGTGGTCGCTCACACCGTCAGGAATGTGTGCCATGTTGCCGTCCGCGTCGTTGACGTGAACGTACTCCTGGAACGCGCCGTCTTTGACGTTGGCGAACTTCCAGCCACCGAGTGCACCGTTTGACTGTGAGGGGTGGTCGTCCTGTGCCGCCTCGGAGTTCCAGTCGGGCGTAATCGCACCGACGGCAACTCGGTCGCCCGGTTCGAAGTTTGACACCTCCGACCCGACTTCCTCGACGGTGCCGACGACCTCGTGACCGAGCGTCAGGTTTTCGCGTTCACCGATTGCGCCGTGTACTGTGTGGCAATCCGACGTGCAAACCAGCCCCTTTGTCGGCTTCAGGATTGCGTCCATCGGACCTGCTTCGGGTTTCTCCTTCTCCACGATACCGGTCTCGCCGATCTCTTTCATTACGAACGACTGCATGTCTCCGACTACGGGTAGTTGGGTGATAATTTTGTATGTGATTGTCACGTTCTGGGAATCTGGGCCGAGACGTCTCGTCGAGAGAGCCCAACCGATGGTATAAAGAGTACGTCCCTCCCAGCCACGGGACACCCGAGATGTTCCAGACGAGTGCGGGGTACCTCGCGAGCCGCGATCGACTCCCCACGTCGCTCCGCGCAGTGCTCGGCTACTACGCAGACAGCGGCGTCTTCGACTACCGAAGTCTCCAGCTGCAGCGCCGTATCGACGACGCGACCGACGCAATCGTCGCTGACGCCTTCGCCGCCGTCGAGGAAGCCGTCGCCGAGGAGTTCGACCGCGACTTCGTCAAGTTCGCTTACGACACGAAACTCGTCCTTCCGGCGGAGCTGACGCTGGGCTATCTCTACCGACAACTCGACGAGGCAGACCACGACGACGCCGAAGCCGTCACCCGCCTCGTCATCGAGGCGCTCATCGACGGCGACATGCGCGACGCCATCAACGACGACGAGTTCGACGATTTCGAGGTCGACTTCCCGGTCGACGAGTCGGACCGTCGCCGCGTGGCCGTGGTCGCACAGGAGACGCTCGAATCCCGCGTTACCGACCAGTTCGACGCCTATCCCGAGTCCGTTCGGGAGGCGTACGACTGGGCCGTCGACATCTCCGAGCGTCACCAGGACGAGGACGGGCACTTCCGTGAACTGATGGCCGCCGCGCAGGGCGAGACAGACAGCACCGACTCTTCCGCGAAGGCCCGCGAGCGCATCCGCGAGGAGTACAAGTTCGCTGACTTCGCCGACCCGCCGGCAATCTTCGACGCCGAACTCGACCTCCCGTACTTCAAGACGCAGTACGACCGCGTGGGCGTCATCTACAGCGGGATGGTCGAGATGTACCGCGAGGCCGGTCTGCCGGTCGAAGAAGCGTTCGAGAAGTCCATCGTCCTCGCTATCGTCGGCGCACAGATATGGCTCGACGACATTGACGATTTCCAGGCAGATATGCAGGACGGACAACTCACCCCCGTCACCGCGGAGTACCTGCTGGCCGACGAGGACCGCGTGGCCGCTGAAACTGTCGTCGACATCTCCGAGCGATATCTCGACCTCGCTCAGGACCACGCGACGACCGTCGATTCGACGCTGACCGGTATCGCGACCGAATACATCTACCGGTCGGGCGACCCCAGTGTGCTCCCGCGATAGTTCCCAGTACTGTCTTCAAGGGGGCCGTCCAAGCAGTGGTATGGCGCTCCAGGACCACATCGACGACGTCGAATCGACGTTTCTCATCACTGTCGGGTTCGTTCTCTTCGTCATCCCCGAGCCGGCCACGTCGGCACTCGGTATCGCCATGATGCTACTGGGCATCGTCTGGTGGTTCGACGAATGGCGTGCCGACGAGGTGTGACACCACAGCGCACGACGAGAGGATACGCTTTTTAAATCGGCACGGAGAGTGTCTCAGTATGCCGGCGCTCGTAGACATCGTGCAGAAACTGGATTCACTCGGGACGGCCATCTCTATCGGTGGCCGGACGCTCCTCTCGGCGGACACCAATCCGGTGCCGACGAAGTGGGACCACATCACGAAGGTCGACCCGGAGGAGAAGAAACGGCTGCCGCTCGCGTACCCGCTGTATCTCTCACACACGGGTGCTGTCTCCGTGGGTGGGTCACAGGACGTCACCGAACAGAATACTATCGAGACGTTCGACCTCGTGAACGCGGCGACGGTGCCCGCGTTCCACGAACCCAGCGACTCCACGCACGTCACGCAAGCGGTCCGTGACAAGGCGGAGTTCATGGCTATCCCGGAGGTACTCAACGGAGACAACGAGTCGCTCGTGGGCACTCTCGGCAAAGGTGTCGAGTATATCAGAGACGAGATGGCACCGAACCTCATCGAGGAGAAACTGCCGATTCCGCTCGGAAACTCCATCGAGCAGCGCCTCTCGAACTTCGCCGCCTCCTGGATGCTCCACGAGGCGGTCTTCGAGGCGTACATCATCATGAACGTCGACAGCGCGGCCGCACGCGAGGCCAACGTGGGCGAGGAGGACCTGCTGACGCCCCGAGAGGCAAAACAGCACGCGATGGCCGCCGAACACCACCTCGAAAGCGAACTCATCTATCTCGAATACTCCGGGACGTTCGGCGGCGAGGAAGCCGTCGAGATTCTCGATGCCATCGACGAGGGGGTCTCGTGGTCACGCGTCTGGTACGGCGGCGGCCTCGACAACCGCGAGAACGCACAGACGATTCTCGACGCTGGTGCCGACGCGGTCATCGTCGGCGACAGCTTCCACGACGTTGCCGAGGAAGAGGCCGACCTGGCGGAGACGGCTGTCGACGCACTCGGCTCCAGTACCAGCCGCGAGGAGATTCGGGAGTGGCTCGAATCGGAAGTCGACCTCGAAGACACCGCCGCCGCCCGCTATCTCTCGACTATCGTCGACGTCCCATCGCCGGAACAGCGAGCTGCCCGCTATCTCGCCGCAGGTATCCAGATTGCGCTCGAACTGGAGACTGTCGCAGAGACACTTTCTGACCCCGACGCTGCAGAGATTCGCGCCACGGTCACCGACGGTCCAGTGCCCGGTGAGACGCTCTTTGCCGACGTGCTGGACGACGGGGCAGCCCACGATCTCGCGGAACGCCTCGCCGTCTCCTTGCTCGCCGAACGGTTCGACGTGGACCTCTCGGACGGCTTTGCCGCTCACCACGTTGCCGCGGAACTCTAGCGCTTGCCGAGTGCTGCTTCGAAGACTCGCTGTGCTCGTTCGTAGGCCTCGTTGCGGTCGACGATTGGATCTGGGTAGTCAGCGGCGAGACGCTCACGCTCGCTGTCGGTGAGGGTCGGCCACTCGACGATTTTTTCTGCCGGCACGTCGCGGAGTTCGGGGACGTACGCTTTGACGTAGGTTGCGTCGTCGTCGTACTTCGACATCTGCGCGACGGGGTCGAAGATTCGCACGTCGACGCTGTCGGTTCCCGTTCCGGCAATCCACTGCCAGTTTCCGTAGTTGTTCGCCGGGTCGTGGTCGACGAGTTGCTCCTCGAAATACTGTGCACCTTCGCGCCAGTCTGTCAGCAGGTGCTTGGTCAGAAACGAGGCGACGTTCTGCCGCGGTCGGTTGTGGATGTACCCCTCCGCTGCGAGCTGGCGCATCCCGGCGTCGACCAGCGGGTAGCCAGTCTCACCCCGCGTCCACGCCTCGAACTGCCCGGGGTTATTCTCCCAGGCAATCTCGTTGGGAATCTGTTTGTAATTGGCCGTCAGCAGGTCGGGATTGTACGAGAGGAGGTGGTAGTTCTGTTCGCGCCAGGAGAGTTCGTAGCGAAACTTCTGGACGTTCTTTTTTGCACTCCCGCTGACAGCGTCGTGGCGGTCGGTCGCGTCGGCCCACACTTCACGAATCCCGATCATACCGGCGGTGATGTAGGGAGACAGCCGCGAGACGGCACCCACCGGGTGCTCGACGACGGCGGTCATGTCATCGCGCGTCGCCGAATACGTCTCGATGCCCTGGCTCAGGAACGTGTCGTAGCGCTTTCGTGCCGCCGCGTAGCCCGCCGTCGGTAGGTCGATATCTGCCTCACCGGTCGGTACTGCTCGGTCGTCAGTTACATCAGCCATCGATGACCGGTCTGGAGCGGCTGCTGGCTCCCGCTTTGGCTCGTCTCGCCAGTCGTCGTAGAACCGGCCGTGGTTCGGGTACGTTTCGGCCAGTCTGTCGGGTGCAACGAGTACGAGGTCTGTCGTCGCCGTTGTGGGCAACTTGGCGTCAACCTGGTGTTCGCGGTCGCGCCGTGCCGGTCGGTAATGGCGATTGTAGTAGATCCGAGCGGCGTCGTACGTGTCACTGACGCGGGCGAGCGTATCCGCGGGAGTCCCGACGCGAACGAGCAGATCAGAGCCGAGCTTGCGGTATCGGCGCTTGAGTTCCCGAACACCAGCTAGCCAGAACGACCGCTGGCGCTCACCGACGCCGTCCAGTACCTCCTCGTCGACGACGAACACTGGGACGACGGTATCGTCGCTCGCGGCCAGTGCCAGCCCGCGGTTGTCTGGAATGCGGAGGTCCCGCCGGTGCCAGAACAGGTGCATGCTCGCGCCAGGGTCTGGACGGTCAAGAACGGTGCGCCTGGCGTATTGATTCCCGCCATGCTGGCCGAGAGGAAAAAGTATATCCACCAATTTTCCCTAGGCACGCTCATGGACTCCCCGTTCGAGGTGCTTTTGCTGGATACAGACGCCACCGAGGAGGAGGTTGTCCGCGCGTACCGCGAGCGGGTCAAGGAAGTACACCCCGACCAGGGCGGGTCGATAGAGGAGTTTCGCGCCGTCAAGCAGGCCTACGACGAACTCCTCTCTCGGGACCTCGAAAACGGGGATTTCGAAATCGAAACGGAAGACGAGGACGAGGAAGATATCGTCGACGAGTCGCTCGCTCGCGTCGAGTATCTCAACTACGAAGTGCTCGACGACTACGACTGGGACCTCGACGACGACGACCTCTTCGAGAAGGCCGCCGAGGCTGATCTCGCCGGGGCCGACTACGGCGAAGTGCTCGTCGAATCGGACCAGTTTCTCCTCAGCAGTACCGAGAACAACGGATTGACCTGGCCCTTCTCCTGTCGCGGCGGCGCGTGTGCGAACTGTGCTGTCATGGTCAAGTCCGGCGAACTCTCGATTCCCGCGAACCACATCCTCCCCGACGAGATGGTCGAACGCGATATCTACCTCTCCTGCGTCGGCGAACCGTTGACGGACGAACTGCAAATCGTCTACAACATCAAACACCTGCCGGAACTGGAGGAACTTCGACTGCCGCCCGGTCCGTTCAAAGGGACCGCTGCCGACGACTGAGTCCCTATCGACGGCTTCAATCCGGCTACCGCAGCACTGGCGTCGGCCACAGAACGAACTGCTGCCCGCGCTCGCGTCGTCGGTGTCGATATCTCCGAAATTGACACTCAGTAGAGTTCCAACACTTCTGCGTGTCTGTCAAGGATTGTATCGAGCGTGATGTTCTTTTCTTCGAGTTCGTAGCGAACCCGGACGATCGGCATTTCGACGTCAATCAGCCGAGCAAGGTCGTGGGGTGTTCCCGAAACCACGACCTCCGGTGCTGCGTTCCGAATCGTTGCTTCCAGGTCCTCTACCAGTTCGTCACTGTAGCCCATCGCTGGGAGAACGGCGTCAAGGTGGCTGTAGTCCTCGAACACGCGCTGCAGTGACCCTTCTGCCACAGGTTCCGAGTCGATAATCTCTGTGGCTCCGTATTTCTGGGCAGCAATCAACCCTGCGCCGTGTGACGTGTCGCCGTGGGTGAGTGTCGGTCCATCTTCGACGACGAGCACACGCCTCCCACTGATTGCATCCTCGTCGGCGGTAATCGTCGAGTTTGCGTGGATGAGTTCCGCGTCGGGGTTTGTCCGACGAACGTTCTCTTCGACTTGGCGAATCGCTGGCCTGTCGGCGGTGTTTTCCTTGTTGATGAGGACGTAATCCGCGAGTCGGAGGTTAGCTTCCCCCGGGTGATACCGCAGTTCTGACCCGGCGCGGTGTGGATCGGCCACAACGACGTGGATATCGGGAACGTAGAACGGGAGTTCGTTGTTGCCACCGTCCCAGACGATGACCTCGGCCTCATTTTGGGCACGGTCCAGAATGGCCTCGTAGTCGACACCCGCATACACGACGTGTCCACGTTCGATGTGTCCCTCGTACTCCTCTCGCTCTTCGATGGTCACATCGCTCTCGTCGAGGTCTTCGAGTGTTTCGAAGCGTTGCACCTGCTGGGCAACGAGGTCACCGTACGGCATCGGTTCTCTGACAACGGCTACCTCCTTCCCTTGTTCGAGTAGCAGGTCGGCGAATTTCCGGGCGGTCTGTGACTTTCCACAGCCGGTCCGAACTGTGTCGACGGCGACGACTGGAATCGCCGCGGGGAGCATCATCCGGTCAGGGCCGATCAGCCGGAAGTCGGCACCGGCGGCGAGTGCACGCGAGGCCTGGTGCATGAGGTGTTCGTGAGAGACATCGGAATACGAGAATACGACTGTATCCACGCCTTCCTCGTCGATAATCCGCTCGAGTTCTGACTCGGCACGGATCGGAATGCTGTCAGGATAGCTCTCGCCGGCCAACTCCGGGGGATACTGGCGGTTGGGCAGTTCGTCGAGTTCACCGATGTTTTGCGTGGCGGTGTGCGTGAACGCGACGACCTCGAAGCGCTCGTCTCCTCGAAAGACAGTATTGAAATCATGGAAATCGCGTCCCGCCGCACCCATAATGAGGATCCGGGTGTGACTCATGATACTAACTACTCGCAGAGAGGTAAATTAGTATGGACGACAACTCTCACGAGACCGGAACAGAACCGGTCGTCGCCCATACAATGTCGTGTTCGCCACCCCACCTCTTCGATTTGTGACTGCTATCTTAGAGCAGATTGTGATGGCATAGCTCGGTAAGTTTTCCAAGAGAGTATAAATATCAGCCAGAGTCGTCTGTAACTATGCATCTGTTAATATTAAATATGGGCCACAGCACCCACAGGCAGTAATACGTTGTTTATATGCCGAAAAAATAGAAGGCCGTAACCTTCTGAACTTAGTTTTATAATAGTAACAACTGTACAATAGGTATGACCTCAAGCAAAACGGTCGTTCCCTCATTAGACGCCGAATTGCTTTGTGGTTCTCATAATTATGATGATATTCTAACAGAACGAGTTACACAAGCACGTGAATTGTTGATTTATATTTTGAATTTATTTAATGAAGATAGTATTCCGGAAATTTGGGTTGTTGTTGGACACCTCTTTCTCGACAGTTGTGCTGGTATTCACTCCGCCTATCCTGCCGGTACAGACTGGTTTTCTCACAATTCAGGCGGTGAATATACTCCAGATTCCAGATGGTTTGGACAAAATCTGAGTAACGCTATCCGTGATAGCGAGATTGGCCATGCTATAGGATTACACGCATTCCCTCATACGAACTTCGGGATGCAAGATGTTTCGAAGGAAGTTGCTGAGACAGAACTACAAAATCCACGTCCCAAGTTGCTAACAAGTGAGAACGAATGAGTGAGTATAACATTCGCCAATACAGACCTAGTGATACAGAAGAGTTTCTTTCGTTGTATTCGACTGTGATGGGTGCCGAGAAGCAGGAAAGTTGGTTTGATTGGAAATACAAGGAAAATCCCTATACCGACCACGTTGCTATGATCGTCGGGGTTTTTGAAGAGAGGATTGTTGGAGCAAGACCGTTTTTTGCCCTACCAGTGAGTATCAATGGAAAACATCAGGTTGCACTTCAGCCGGGGGACACAATGGTTCATCCGGATCACCGACGCCAAGGTTTATTCACCCGTATGACAGAACAGGCCATCGAACGGTATGCTGACGATCATCCTTTCTTTTTCAATTTTCCGAACCACCAATCCCGTCCGGGATACCTCAAACTTGATTGGGAAATTGTCTCTGAACGTTCCTCCTATTACAGAATCGAAAATCCTGGAAATGTCGGAAAGTCTGAAACTGATCAAAGAGCAATTCAACTCATAAGAAAGATCGGTACGCCGATTGCACAAGGGTATTATGATCTTCGAGATTTTACTGCGTCGGAGCCATCACAGATCACTATTAGAACAGAGTCGGAACCCCCTGCAAAGGAACTCGCCACGCTTTATCGTACTTCTCCTCCCGATAGAATTCATGCACTGCGTGATGAGCAATTCTATCAGTGGCGTTTCAACAACCCCGACTGGGAGTACACTACCTATATAACAGATGGAGAGACAGGCCCGGAAGCTGCTATCGTTACTGGAACCGCAGTTGGTTCAGATCCGATAACAACAAAATTCACCGATGTCATTCCGTTAGAAACGGCATCAAAAAATGCTCTCAGGGGGTTAATCAGTCATATTTTGGCAGACTATACAAAAACAGATCTCTTTGTTGCCCCACCTCCATCGGTTCTAGTTTAGTGGCGGTCAAAGCCGAACTCACCTCGTTCAACCTGCTCACGTAATCGATCTCTGTGTGGATTTGGATTTTGTGACGCCCACAGCAACAGCTCGTCCAAATCCGGCAGCTC